>CAKUJN010000014.1 GCA_934661735.1 uncultured Oscillospiraceae bacterium | reverse complement strand
ATGACCTTGCCGCTCTCATCGAAAATCTGGGTCATGCCCACTTTTTTGCCGATGATCGCTTTCTGCATTTTCATGTGTTTTCCTCCTAATTTAAGGTTATTGGTTGACAAACTTGCGCATTGGGACGCATTGGTTTATCAACATGACCCGTCCGTCCTCTTAAACGACGAACCGTGGCGGGCTGCTGTAGTTAATGTATAATTACAGCTTTATCTCAATCTCAACGCCAGCGGGAAGATCCATGCTCATCAGAGCCTCGACGGTCTTCTGGTTGGGGTTGAGGATATCGATCAGTCTCTTGTGGGTTCTGCGCTCGAACTGCTCACGGGAGTCCTTGTACTTGTGCACCGCGCGAAGAATGGTGACAACCTCTTTCTTGGTGGGCAGCGGGATGGGGCCGGAGACGGTCGCGCCATTGCGCTTGGCGGTTTCGACGATCTTCTCTGCGCTCGCATCGATGAGCTGATGATCATAAGCCTTCAGGCGGATTCTGATCATTTCCTGTTTTGCCATTTGTGTGTTCCTCCTTAGAACGTACTCAGTTTTCTCTGTCCCTGGGTACGGTCTGAGCCTGCTGTACGCTAAGCCGTGCGTATCACTCCGCACCATGAAAAAAGACCGACGTTGTCGGCCTTGTTCCACTGCGGCGATATACGCTGCACAGCGGGATCTCAGCCGCCCGATGACCGGACATACTCCGCAGAAGTTACCGTCTCTGGACGCAATCTCCTGCTTCATCGCATTTGACACGCGTGGTTGCGTTGCAACCGCCATTCGCGCGCCTAAGTATCATATAATAAAACCCTCCCGCTGTCAAGAGCTTTTTTGATTATTTTCCATAAAATCCGCAGGGTTTTTTCAGCGTTTTACTCAGAATTCCCGTTTTTCGCTCTCGGCAGTGATTTTACTTTGTGCCCTGCATGGTTTTCGGATATCTCCGTGGCGCGGGCGCCCCGCCCGCTTGTCCGTTTTCACTGGGCTGCCTCTTTCGCGGTGACACCGCAGCTGTTGCTTCGCAGACCTTCGTCCTCACAAACTCCACATCCCTCGCCCCGCCGCAAGCGGCAGGTCTCGTCCGTTCCGTCGCTCGTCCTCTCCAAATTGCAAACGCTTCGCTGGTTTGCAATTTGGTTCCGTCTGCCTTGCCGGAAAAAGTAGGCAAAAAGAGGCGCTGGATGCGGATCGGATTGTACCGCAGTGCCACAGAATAAGCCCGTAGAAGAACATTGCGGCCAACACACGAAAATCTTTCTGCAAATCTATACTACAGCGCCGCCTGCGTGGAGACAACGCTCCCATCGAAAACAGTTGCCGCGCATGGAGATGGCAAAACACGCTGCTGAAGAATGCAGCACGCAGCTATGGATTCGCCGATGGTGCATAATATTTGCGTTCTACTGTACATGTTTGTAGGGGCCGATGCCCACATCGGCCCGCGCAGTGCACACCGTGTTTACGAAAATCTGCGGCGAATTCGAAATTGCCCAAATGGGCCGATGTGGGCATCGGCCCCTACAACATGCTGTGTAACATCGTAATCGGCCGAGTATTCCGGAAATGAGCAGAACCGAAATTGATGCAGTCTGCCCGCAAATGCGTGTAGTACATTTGTCGGAACCGAAAGCTATTGGGAAAATAGCAATTCTGCGCCCGAATAGGGCGTCAAAAAAGTCGCGCGCGTCAGCGCGCAATATAACGCGTCTCCAAGCGCATCTTTTTGCCTACTTTTTCTGGCAAGACAGAAAAAGTAGGTCTGCGAAGCAACAGTTGCAGCGTTTCTGCAAAAGAGCCAGTCCGGTGAATACCGGAAAAGAGGGCCGACAGAGTCGTCGGCCCCTACAGTCTGTGCGGCAGAATCACCGCCGAAGGCCCGGCTGCGGCCTCGCCGCAAACTCGGCGCTTCCGGTGCCAACCGGAAAAAGGACCGCCTTCCGGCGGTCCCTTTATACCATATAATATTAGTAGGCAATTCCCCAGTAGATCATCTTTTTCGCGGGCTTTCCGCAGATGGGGCACACCTCATCCAGCTGCTCCTGTTCCAGCGGCATGCAGCGCGAGGACATTCCGCCCTCCTCCTTCATCTTCATCTCGCATTCCAGCTCGCCGCACCACATGGTCTTGATGAAGCCGCCGTGCTCGGCCTGAAGCCGCTTTGCCTCCTCCAGCGAATGTGCCTCAAACACATGGCTGTCCAGATTCTGCTTTGCCTTTTCAAACATGCCCTTCTGGACCAGCTCCAGCTGTTCTCTGACCGCCGCTTCCAGATTCTCAAGGCTGACAACCGTCTTTTCTCCGTCATTGCGGCGGACCAGCACGCACTGTCCGGCCTCGATGTCGCGTGGACCGATCTCCACGCGAACGGGCACACCCTTCATCTCATACTGTGCGCACTTCCAGCCCATCGAGTTGTCGCTGCTGTCCATCCTGACACGGATGCCCGCGGCGGCCAGCCGGTCACGCAGCTCCGACGCCTTTTCCAGCACGCCTGCCTTGTGCATCGCAACCGGCAGGACGATGACCTGCACAGGCGCAATTCTGGGTGGCAGCACCAGTCCGTTGTTGTCGCCGTGTGCCATGATGACCGCGCCGATCATGCGCGTCGTCGAGCCCCAGGACGTCTGGAACGGATACTGAAGCTTGTTGTCGCGGCCGGTAAAGGTCACGTTATACGCACGTGAGAACTTGTCGCCGAAATAGTGGCTGGTCGCACCCTGAAGCGCCTTGTGATCCTTCATCAGGCACTCGACGGTATATGTGGCTTCCGCGCCTGCGAATTTTTCCTTTTCGGTCTTACGGCCGCGGACGACAGGAATCGCCAGCACATTTTCAAAGAAGTCCGCATAGCAGTTGAGCTGCTGCTCCGTCTCACGCTGCGCCTCCTCGGCGGTTTCGTGAATGGTATGGCCCTCCTGCCACCAGAACTCTCTGGAGCGCAGGAACGGCCGCGTCGTCTTTTCCCAGCGGATGACCGAGCACCACTGATTGTACAGCATCGGCAGCTCGCGGTAAGTCTGCAACACGCGCGACCAGTGGTCGCAGAACATTGTCTCCGACGTCGGCCGGAACGCCAGCCGTTCTTCCAGCTTTTCGCTGCCGCCCATGGTGACCCACGCAACCTCGGGCGCGAATCCGTTGACCAGCTCACCCTCCTTCTTCAGCAGGCTTTCGGGAATCAGAACCGGCATTGCCACATTCTCATGGCCGGTTTTCTTGAACTCGGCGTCCATGATGCTCTGAATATTCTCCCAGATGGCATAGCCATACGGGCGCAGGATGGTAAAGCCCTTGACGGACGCATATTCCACCAGCTCGGCCTTTCGGCAGATGTCGGTGTACCACTGCGCAAAATCGACCTCCATATCGGTGATCTGTTCCACTTTCTTCTCTTTTGCCATGTCTTTCATCCTCTCGGAATTACTTTTCATTTCAATGTTTCTATTCTATCACACATGTCAATCCCCCGCACATAAAATGAATTACCCGAACGGCTGCGCGCGGAGCTTCCGCCGTGCGCGGCCGCTCAATATTAAAGGGGGTATTCCATGCCCGATATATCCGTTTCCCTCGACGCCTCCACCGAGCGCTTCTACCGCCGCGTCGCCGACGCGGCAGGGCTGACGCTGGAGCAGGTGCTGTCCGACGCGCTGTTCAAGCTGGCCGGCGAGCTTGCGCTCGAAGCGCTTTCCAGACAAAGCCGCGGTGTTTCTTAACGGAGCCGCCGCGCGAATTGTGCGTTCTTGCCATTGTATTTCCGCGCCGTGTCTGCTATGATGGTAGCGCCGGTTGACAGGCCGTACGCACCCGCCGGCCGTCGCCTCCATCCGCGGAGCGCGCGGAACAGCCAACACTACATAAGAGGTTCTGCCATGAAATCCATTCGTGATCTTTATAAAATCGGAAAAGGCCCCTCCAGCTCGCACACAATGGGACCTGCAAAGGCGGCTGAGCTGTTCCTCAGCGAAAATCCCGATGCCGACCGCTATGCGGTCACGCTCTACGGCTCGCTTGCCAAAACCGGTGTCGGCCACGGCACCGACCGCGTCATCCGCGAGGTTTTCGCGCCGAAGGACGTCTCCGTGACGTTTTCCGAAACCGACCCTGCCGATCTCAAGCACCCGAATACGCTCGATCTGACAGCGTGGCGCGGCGATACGCAGACGGCGTATATGCGCGTCGAGTCCATCGGCGGCGGCGATATCGTCGTTGAGGGCCGCCCTGGCCTGACACCGCCGGAGATCTATCCGGAAAATTCGTTCGCCGAAATCGCACAGTTCTGTGCGTGGCGGCGCGTCACCCTGCCGCAGTATGTCGAGCTGAACGAAGGCCCTGAAATCCGCAGCTTCCTCAAGGAGATCTGGAACGCCATGCGCCGCGAGATTCAGGAGGGTCTTGAAGCCGAGGGTACGCTCCCCGGCGGCCTGAACGTCCAGCGCAAGGCAAAATACCTGCTTGAACGCGGCCATCAGGTCGATATCCCGCAGGTACGCGAGCTTCAGGAGGTCTGCGCCTACGCCTTTGCCGCCGCCGAGCAGAACGCCGGTAACGGCACCGTCGTCACTGCGCCGACCTGCGGAAGCTGCGGCGTGCTGCCCGCCGTTCTGATGTATCTGCAGGACAAATATGCCCTCACCGACGACCAGATTGCCGACGGTCTGAGCGTCGCGGGCCTGATGGGAAGCCTCATCAAGCGCAACGCCTCCATCTCCGGCGCCGAGTGCGGCTGTCAGGCGGAAATCGGCTCCGCCTGCTCCATGGCTGCCGCGGCCATGAGTCAGGTGATGGGCCTGACGATTCAGGAGATCGAATACGCCGCCGAAATCGCCATGGAGCACCATCTGGGCCTGACGTGCGACCCGATCTGCGGTCTCGTGCAGATCCCCTGCATCGAACGCAACGCCGTCGCGGCCAAGCGCGCCATCGATGCGTCCAATCTGGCGCACATGCTGGTCGGCACGCGCACGATTTCATTTGACATGGTCGTCCGCACGATGTATGAGACCGGCCGCAGCATCAACAAGGCCTTCCGCGAAACCAGCGAGGGCGGCCTTGCGCGGCTCTACAGCCGCAACGCGGCCAATCTGGACGCCCAGCCGCGCTGAGCCGCTTTGCGGCTCAGCAGTTCGTGGTCAGCCGTTTCTGGTTCCCAGTTTACGGCTTCCGCCTTCGCTTCTTTCAAACGCGGACAGCTTCGCTGCCCGCGTTTTTCTCCGCACAAAAATGCGCCCCGTGCAGAGTTTGCTATTGAGAAACCCGCCTCTGCGTGATACAATGAGACAAAAGAATTGGATTTTCTCTCCCAAACGGAGAAGATAAGGAGCCATAGCTATGAAATTAGGTATCGTAGGTTTACCAGGCGTCGGCAAAACCACGCTTTTCAACGCCCTGACCGGCTCGCAGGCCGAAACCGGCGGTTACGGCGGCTCGGCAAAAGCCAATATCGGGCAGGCGCGTGTTCCGGATGAGCGGCTGGACTGGCTGGCGGACTACTACCATCCGAAGAAGTACTCCCCTGCCACCATCGATTTTGTCGACGTGGCCGGCGTCAGCAAGGGCGGCAAAAGCAGCTCGATTCTTCAGGGCATCCGCCAGACCGACGCGCTGGTGCACGTCGTGCGCTGCTTTGACAACGACAATCTCTTCACCGACTCCGCCGATGCACGCGGCGACGCCGAATCGCTGGAGCTTGAGCTGATTCTGGCCGACCTTGAGGTCGTTGAGCGCCGTCTGGAAAAGGCGAAGAAGAATCTCAAGGGCGGCGATAAAAAATACAAACATGAGGCCGACATGTGCGAGGCACTGCTTGCCCATCTGTCCGACGGCAAGCCCGCGCGTCAGTTTGAATTCACCGACGAGGACCGCGACATTCTTCAGGACGGCGGCCTTCTGACCATCAAGCCGGTCATCTACGCGGCAAATCTGGACGAGGATGGCATGGCCGACTATCACAATAACGCCAACTATAATGCGCTTTGCGCGCTTGCCGCCGAGCAGGGCGCGGCGGTTTTGCCGGTCGCGGCAAAATTTGAAGAGGATATCATGGATATGGACGAGGACGAGGCCCAGATGTTCATGGACGAGCTCGGCCTGCACGAGCGCGGCCTCGACCGCCTGATCAAGACCTCCTATGACCTGCTGGGCTACATTTCCTTCCTGACGGCGGGCGAGGATGATGTTCACGCGTGGACCATCGTCAGGGGCAGCAAGGCCCCCAAAGCCGCGGGCAAGATTCACTCTGACTTTGAGCGCGGCTTCATCCGCGCCGAGGTCATCGCGTTTGAGGATTTCAAGTCCTGCGGCTCGCTGGCCGCGGCCAAGGCCAAAGGCCTGTACCGCAGCGAGGGCAAGGAGTATGTCATGAAGGACGGCGACGTCGTCAATTTCCTTTTCAATGTCTAAGATATTTCAAAAAGCTCCGGAGCACATCTGTGCTCCGGAGCTTTTTCCGCATTTATTTGCTTTCCGGCTGGTAAAAGCTCAGATTCAGGTCGACCGGCGTATCAATTCCGTCAACGCTTCCCTCCGCGCTGTACTGCCAGATGTCAAAGTGATAGGTAAAGCTCGGCGCCGGATTGTACTCTGCCAGCCAGAACACATAGTCCTGTAAGCTTTGCAGATTCAGCTCCTGATAGCCAAACCGCTGGTTGAAATAAATGCCCGCTGTATAGCCCGCCTTTTCAACCGCCTCACAGAACGCATACGCGCACCCCGTCAGGGTAATCATATCCATATTGTCCGTTCTGGCCTCGGCCTCAATATCCTCCCAGTCAAAGACGACCGGATATGTAAGCTCATACCCGCTGATCCAGTTCAGCACAAACTCCGCCTCGTCCAGCGCCTCCTGCGTGCTGATGGCCTGTGAGAAAAAGTAGACGCCCACGTCCAGTCCCGCGTCCAGCGCGCCCTCGATATTCCGGATAAACCAGGGATCCAGCTCCAGATCGCCGCGCGTATAGCCGCGATAGCCCACGCGGATCATTGCAAACTCCACGCCCGCGTCCTTTACCGCCTGCCAGTCGATCTCCTGCTGGTGCGCGGAAACGTCAATCCCGAAGTATGCCGTCTCCGGCCCGCGATAGCGGCGGAAGCCGTCCTCGTCATAGAACGCCTCCGCGTCATATTCGTTGACCGGAAGTCCGTCGATCCGTCCGTCGTCCACCGGCTCCTGCTGCGGATTTTCCGGCTGTTCCTCCGGCGCGGCGGGCTCTACCGTGGTATTTTCACCATAGTGCAGCAGCTTCGCGGTCAGCGCCGCTACTCCCCATAAAATCGCAAACACAAGCGCCGCGCAGATAAAAATCCGGATCAGGCGCTGCTTTTTTCTGCTGTCGCGTTTTGTCCTCATGTAATGCCTGCATCAGCCGGCGGGAGGCTTTCTCCTCCGGCCGCCGGCGCTTCCTTTCCTGAATGGCGATAGTATATCACATTTTCCGCCGTTCGCCAAGCTTTTGTACCCGCCGGCAAAAAATCGTTGTGCATTTTGCCGCTTCATAGTATAATATAGGTCAATCCCGCGCAGCCGCGCGGCGTTCACTTCATCGAAATTTCACTGCATCTACGAATGGAGGTTTCTTATGGATCAGCAGGAGCATCCGCAGGCTCAGTCCGAGCAGCCGTCCGCACCGCAGACGCCCGTTCCGCCGTCCGCGCCCGAACAGCCGCCCCTGTCCGACGAACAGCAGGCGCTCGCGCGCCAGCAGGAGGCGCGCCGCATGAAGCGCCTTGCGCAGAAGCGCCGCCGTCAGCTTCAGCAGCGCATCGTTCTGGCCGTTCTGGCGCTGATTCTGGTGCTGGCCATCGTGCTGGCCGTGCGCAGCTGCACCGGTAAAAGTGCAGACACGAACAATCCGTCCGAGCCGGTCAATACCCCGACCGACGCCGACCCGTCCGCCGCGCCTGATATCCAGGTTGAGCCGGACACCGTCATCACGCTCGCGGCAGTGGGCGATATCATGGCCTATGACGACCAGATCGAGCTTGCAAAGCAGGCGGACGGAAGCTACGACTTTACGCCCAGCTTTGCCGCCGTGTCGGCGCTGACCATGTCCGCGGACTTCACTGTCGGCAATCTTGAGCTGACGTTCTGCGGCGAGCCGTATCAGGGCCGCCCCGAATTCCGCGCGCCCGAGGCGCTGGGGCAGGCGCTGGCAAACGTCGGCTTTGACCTTGTCCAGACCGCCAATACCTACAGCATCACAAACGGCATTTCCGGTCTGAACAGCACCATCAAATATCTCAACACCTTCGGCATCGACCATGTCGGCACCTATGCCTCGGCGGAGGAAAAAGCCGCAAATGAGGGCGTGCTGCTGAAAAACGTCAACGGCATCAAAATCGCGTTCATCGCCTACACCAAGGGCGTCAACAGCCTCAAGCTCCCCGAGGGCTCCGAATACGCGGTCGATCTGCTCTACACCGACTATGACAGCGAGTATACCACCGTCAACCGCAAGGCACTTTCCGACTCGGTCAAGGCGGCAAAGGCTCTGAACCCCGATCTGATTGTCGCCATGCTCCACTGGGGCAGCGAGTGGGACGCGGGCATCACCGACACGCAGAAGGAGATCACCACGCTCCTGCTGGAGGGCGGCGTGGACGTCATTCTCGGCTCGCATCCGCACGTTGTCAGCCAGATGGAGACGCGCACCGTCACCACCGACGACGGCAAAACCAAAAACTGCTTTATCGCATACAGCCTCGGCAACTTCCTCGCCAGCCCCGATGCCCAGACGGCCAACCGCACGATGGAATCCGTGCTGCTCAACCTGCAAATCACCAAAAAGGGCGACACCGGCGAAACGTCGATCACCGGCATCAGCTATGTCCCGCTCTATATCGCCAAAACGGAGACGGACACCGGCACCGTCATTCAGGTTCTGCCCGTCCGGAACGCCATCAAGAGCGCGCTCTTCCCCGAGCTGGAGCAGGACATGACCGACACCATCGCGCATCTGCGCTCGGACACCGCGTCTGACTATGACTCGGGCAGATAACCGTGCGCAGGCAGCGCCTGCCTCCGCGCGCGGCCCCGTCCGGCGCGCCGGCGCCGCGGCCGTCTCCAATTACGACCGCACGCTTCAGCGCATGCCCGCGGAATTTCTGAAATATGACCAACAGCGCATGATCCGCCTGTTCCATCTTGCGCATGACAAAGCGTATCTCTATCTCCGCTTTCTTGCCCGCAGCTTCCGCGTCGGCCGCGCTGCCGGCACCGTCGAATGGCAGGATGAAAGCGGCGCGTGGCGCCCCGCCTGCTTTGAGGCCGCCATGACGCTGTACGATCTTCTGTGCTGCGCAAAGGATGGCTGTCATCTCTCCGGACGCTATGCCCGCGCCGAGCAGCTGCGCGGCACGCTCTACGGGGCAAATCCCGCCGAGGGCATGTTCGACGCGTTTATCGCACGCTGCGCTGCCGCACCGGAGGCGCTTGCGCGCGCATGCGCCGCGCTGGGCGGTGAGCGGCTGGAAATCGGCGAAATCTCCTACCGCATTCCGGTGTTTGATTTCCTGCCGGCCATTTTGCAGTTCTGGTCCGCAGACGAGGACTTTCCCGCCAGCTTCAAGCTGATGTGGGATGAAAACGTGCTGGATTTTCTGCGCTTTGAAACGGTCTGCTACGCAGCCGGCTATCTGGTCAGCCGCCTGACCGAGGAAATGCAGCGGCCATAGTATCCCGATTACATGCAGATCCCCGCCGCCCGTTCGGGCGGCGGGGATTTTTCCGTTCCGGTTCAGAACAGCGTGATCTGACTTGTCTCCGGCATATCGCCAAACGCGCCCGCGGCCTTCAGATCCTCGATATGCGTCTTGGATACCTTGGGACAGGCGGCAGAGAATTCCTCGATGGAAATGAAATGCTTCCCCTCGCGGCCCTCCATGATATCCCACGCAGCCGTCTCGCCCAGACCAGAAACCGCTACAAACGGCGGCAGGAGCTTTCCATCCTCGATCAGAAACTTCGTCGCGTGCGAGCGGTACAGATCGATCCGCGCAAACGCAAAGCCGCGCAGATAGAACTCATAGCACACCTCCAGCGTCGTGAACAGATCATCGTCCTTCGCCGTGGCGTCCTCCTTGTTCTTGATTTCCTCCAGCTTCTGCTTGACCACATCGATGCCGTGGCACATCATCGACGCGTCAAAGCCGTCCTTCTGGCTCCGGCGGTAGAAGTATGCGGCGTAGAACGCCAGCGGCTCATGCACCTTGAACCACGCGATGCGGAACGCCATCATGACATAGGCCGTCGCGTGTGCCTTCGGGAACATGTATTTGATCTTCTTGCACGAGCCGATGTACCAGTCCGGCACGCCCGCCGCCTTCATTTCCTCCTCCGCACCATCGGGCAGTCCCCTGCCCTTTCGCACGGCCTCCATGATCTTGAACGAGCGCTTTTCCGGCATTCCGCACTTGATCAGATACAGCATGATATCGTCGCGGCAGCCGATGGCCTGTCCGACGGTCGCCGTCTTGGACAAAATCAGGTCGCGTGCGTTGCCCAGCCACACGTCCGTGCCGTGCGAGAAGCCGGAAAGCCGGATGAGCGTATCAAACTTCGTCGGCTGCGTCTCCTGAAGCATGCCTCTGGTAAAGCCCGTACCGAATTCCGGAATCGCACAGGAGCCGACCGGCCCCAGAATCGGATCGTTTTCAAAGCCCAGCACCTTGCTGGATGTAAAAATGGACATGGTGTCCTTGTCGTCCAGCGGAATTTTCTGCGCATCCACACCCGTGAAATCCTCCAGCATCCGGATCATCGTCGGGTCATCATGGCCCAGCATGTCCAGCTTCAGGAGGTTTTCCTCCATTGAGTGGTATTCAAAATGCGTCGTAATCCACTCCGAGTCCTTGTCGTCCGCCGGATGCTGCACGGGGCAGAAGTCCCAGATTTCATTTTCCTGCGGAATGACGACCAGTCCGCCTGGATGCTGGCCGGTCGTGCGCTTGATGCCGACGCAGCCGGAAGCCAGCCGGTTTTCCTCCGCCTTGCTGACGGTCATGTTTCGCTCGGCCAGATATTTTTTCGCATAGCCATACGCCGTTTTTTCCGCCACGGTTCCGATGGTTCCGGCGCGGAACACATGCGTCTTTCCGAACATCTCCACGCAGTACGCGTGCGCGCGGGCCTGGTATTCGCCGGAGAAGTTCAGGTCGATATCAGGCACCTTGTCGCCGCCGAAACCAAGGAACGTCTCAAACGGAATATTGAACCCGTCCTTATCCAGCCGCTCGCCGCACTCCGGACATACCGCATCCGGCAGATCCGCGCCGCAGGCGCAGTCGTCCGGCACCTCAAACGTTGTATAGTGGCACTTCGGACACCGATAGTGCGGCGGGAACGAGTTGACCTCGGTAATGCCGGACATGAACGCCACAATGGACGAGCCGACCGAGCCTCGTGAGCCGACCAGATACCCGTTTTCCAGCGAGTTCTGCACCAGCTTCTGCGCCGACATGTAAATCACGTCATAGTGACACGAAATGATATCGTGCATCTCGGTATCCACGCGCTTTTGCACCAGCTCCGGCGGATTTTCGCCGTACAGGCGGTGCATCTTGCCGTAGACCAGCTCCTTCAGATCCTCCACCGAGTTTTCAATCTTCGGCGCGAACAGATTGTGCGGCACCGGCCGCAGTGTTTCGCACCAGTCCACAATCATATTCGGGTTCTTCACGACGATTTCATACGCCTTTTCCTCGCCCAGATAGGCGAATTCCGTCAGCATCTCGTCCGTCGTCTTGAAGTACAGCGGGAGCGACCGGTCGGCGTCGGGCATCTGCTTCGTCGCAAGCAGGATATGCCGGTAAATTTCATCCTCCGGATCAAGGAAGTGCACGTCGCCGGTGGCGACGACAGGTTTTCCCAGCTCCTCGCCCAGCGCGACAATGGTCCGGTTGAAGCTTCGCAGCTCCTCCACGCTCTCGGCCATTTCCTTTTCCAGCATGAACATGTTGTTGCACAGCGGCTGGACCTCAAGAAAATCGTAGAACGAGGCGATGCGCTTCAGCTCCGAATGGCTCTTGTGCGCGATGACCGCCTGAAACAGCTCGCCCGCCTCGCACGCCGAGCCGATGATCAGGCCCTCGCGCCACTGCATCAGCTCGGACTTCGGCATGATGGGATAACGCTTGAAGTATTTCAGATTTCCATAGGAAATCAGCCGGTAGAGATTGCGCAGACCGATGGAGTTCTTCGCAAACACAATGATATGCCGCGCGCGCCGGTCCAGAATTTTTCCGCCCGAGCGCAGCGAAAGCATGTCCTCATTGATCTGCGAAATCCGCTCCAGTCCCCGCTCACGCAGCCGGTCGAAGAAACGCGTGAGCATATACCCGCAGGTAATCGCATCGTCCGACGCGCGGTGGTGGTTGAAATCGGGCAGACTCAGCGCGTCCGCCACAATGTTCAGCTTGTACTTGCCCAGCTCCGGCATCAGATTCTGCGCCAGAATCAGCGTGTCCAGATACGTCGGCGTAAACGGAATCCCCAGCCGCTCACACGCGGCCGTGACAAAGCCGATGTCAAAATCGGCGTTGTGCGCGCACAGCGGCCGTCCGCCGACAAACTTCAGAAATTCCGGCATGACGTCCCCGATCTCCGGCGCGCCGTCCAGCATTGCGTCGGTAATGCCGGTCAGATCGATGATCTTCGGCGAAAGCGCCCGATGCGGCGCGACAAACGTCTGGAATGTGTCCAGCACGTCGTTTCCCTTCATCCGCACCGCGCCAATTTCAATGATTACGTCATGCTGCGACGACAGGCCCGTCGTCTCCAGATCAAACGCCACATACTCGCCGTCAAACGCCATGTCCGTGTCGCCATGCACGACAATGCGGTCGTCCACGTCGTTGACGTAATAGCCCTCGCAGCCGTAGAGAATCTTGATATTCTCGTCCGTTCCCGCGACCTTGGCCTTGCCGGCCGCCTTCATCGCGTCGGGGAACGACTGCGCACAGCCGTGGTCGGTGATGGCGATGGCCCTGTGCCCCCACGCCGCCGCCTGCTTTACGGCCGCCGCCGTGTCGGTCAGCGCGTCCATCGACGACATCGTCGTGTGCAGATGCAGCTCCACGCGCTTGTCCTTCGCCGTGTCCGTGCGTTTCGGCGTCCTGATTTTCTGGATGGAGTTCGGCTGCATGACCATCTCGTTGTCATAGCGGTCAAACGTCATCTTGCCCTGAATGCGCACCCACATGCCGGCGCCGACGTTGTCCAGAATGGGCTTTGCCTTCGCCGCCTCCATAAACTGATTCACGCGCACCGAGCCGGTATAGTCCGTCACGTCAAAGCATACGACCCACGCGTTTCGCTTTTTCAGCTCTCTGTGGTTGACGGCAAACACCTTGCCCTCAACCACCACGCGGAACATATCCAGATTCAGATCGCGGATCGGCACCCGTTCGCCGTGGAACGGCTTGCCGTAGAACAGATCGCCGCTTTCCTGCGGTGCGGCCTTCGCCCCGCCCGACGCGCCGGAAGCACGCTGCGCCGCGGCCTGCTGCACAGGCGGCGCAAGCTGCGCGTTCTTGATTGCCTCACGGCGGATGCGCTCGGTCTCGGCAAACAGCTCGCGGCCCGCATACGCGTGGTTCGAGTGGATTTCGATATTTTTATGTAAACCGAATCGTTCCTCCAGATAGCGCTCGGCCTTCGGCGCGTGCGGCAGAAGCTCGTCGCGGCCGTTGGCCTGTAAGTGCACGCGCAGCGTCTCTCCGTCCATTTCCCAGCGCGCGCCGGCCAGAATTGCCGCCGCCGGCGAATATGCGCGCACAAAAACGCGCGCCAGATCGTAAAAGTCCATCTGCGCGAGCGTCTCCGGCGGATAGCGCACTGCAAGCTCCAGATTTTTCAGTCCGTACCGCTCGGCAACCTGCGCGCGCACCAGCTCCAGATTCTTTTCAGTTATGTAAACCTCCGACGTCAACCGGAGGCGGATGCTTCTGGCTGGGCGGTCAATTTCCGCCTGTACCACCGCCATCCGCCCCACTGCCTCGCGCAGCGGCTCCGGCGGCGTGTAGTCCAGAAACAGATCCTGAAAGCATACCTGCTGGCTCATTTCTTCTCTCCTGCATTCCGGCGGCTCTGCGCCGCCGTCCTTTGTTCCGTATTCCTGCCGCGTTACAGCCTTTCAATCTCCTCCAGAAGCGCCGGAAGCAGCTGCTCATATGGAAGCGTCCGCTTTCGTTCGCCGCGGACAAACAGCACGCCGCAGTCCTCGCCGCCCGCAATGCCGATATCGGCCTCACGCGCCTCGCCGGGGCCGTTGACCACACAGCCCATCACCGCCACGGTAATCGGCTTGTCGCAATCGCGCAGCGCCTCCTCCACCCGACCGGCAAGGCCGATCAGATCAATCCGCGTCCGGCCGCAGGTGGGACACGCGACAATATTCACACCCTCGCGGCGGACGCCCGCCGCCTTCAGAATCGCCTTTGCGGCGTAGACCTCCCGCACAGGGTCGGCCGTCAGCGACACGCGCACCGTATCGCCGATGCCCATGCACAAAAGCCCGCCGATGCCCATTGCGGACTTGATCGTCCCCATGTACTCGGTTCCCGTTTCCGTCACGCCAACGTGCAGCGGATAGTCCGACTGCTCGTGGAACAGCCGGTACGCCTTCATCATCAGCGGCACCGAGCTGGACTTCATCGACACGCAGATGTCGTAAAACCCGTACCGTTCCAGCAGTTCGATGTGCGAAAATGCACTTTCCACCAGCGCCTCGGGCGTGGGCCGGCCGTATTTTTCCAGCAGCCGTCTGTCCAGACTTCCGCCGTTGACGCCGATGCGGATTGGAATTTTTTTCTCCCTGCACACGTCCACAACGGCGCTCACACGCTCCTCGCCGCCGATATTGCCTGGGTTGATGCGGATTTTTGCCGCGCCGCCCTCGGCTGCGGCAATCGCCAGCCGGTAATCAAAGTGGATATCCGCCACCAGCGGCAGCGGCGAGGCGGACGCAATCTCGGCAAAGCCCTTTGCCGCGTCCATATCCGGCACGGCCAGCCGCGCAATCTGGCAGCCCGCCTCCTTCAGCGCCCGCAGCTGCCGCAGCGAGCCCTCCACATCCGTCGTGCGGGTATTCAGCATCGACTGGATGGAAACCGGCGCGCCGCCGCCGATGCGCACGCCGCCGACATTGATCTGTCTTGTCATTTCATATCGCTCCTATTGAAACAGCTTCCAGATATCCTTGAACGTCACAAACGCCATGAACGCCAGCAGAATCACCATGCCCGCCGCGTGGACAAAGCCCTCAAGCCTTGCGGGAATTTTTTTCTTCGTCAGCGCCGTGAACGCGCTGTTCACCAGCAGCAGGAAAATCCGCCCGCCGTCCAGCGCCGGAAGCGGCAGCATATTCATAACTGCCAGATTGATCGCAATGAACGCGCCCAGATATGCCACGTTCGCAAGGCCGTCGCGCACCGTGGCAGAGCTTTTGCCCGTCTCTGCAATGACCGACACAATGCCCACCGGCCCGCTCATTTGATCGACCGAAACCATGCCGGAAATCAGATCCTCCAGGCCCAGCCATACCAGCCGCGTAAAATCCATCGCCGTATTCCATGTGTTTTTCAGCACGCCACCGAGGCTTTTTTCCTCAGATGCAAAGTAAAAGCCGTATTTATACGTCTTTTCGCCGTCGACCTCATACTCCACAGGCTTCAGTTCGAAGTCCTTCAGCTCCACCAGCTTTCCGTCACGCCGGACGGTCAGATCGTATACGCCCGTCTTGTTCCGGCCAAGGAGCATCGACACGTCGGAGTAGATATACACCCGCCGTCCGTCGATTTTATAAAGCTCGTCGCCGACATGCAGGTCCTCCTCCGACTGATACGGGCAGCCGTCAAAGAAGCTGTCGATCCGCGCCGTGGAAAAGCCCGCGACCGACGAATACAGAATTGCCAGCACCAGCAGGCCCGTCAGGAAATTCATGAACGACCCCGCCGCCAGAATGATCAGCCGCCGCCACCATGCCTTTGAGGTAAACGCGCGCGGATTGTCCGACGCCTCGTCCTCGCCTTCCATCGCGCAATAGCCGCCGACCGGAATACATCGCAGCGCGTAAAGCGTCTCGCCGCGCTGCTTTTTGAAAATGGCCGGCCCCATGCAGATGGAAAACTCATTGACCTGTACGTCCAGCGCCTTCGCCGTGAGGAAATGTCCCAGCTCGTGCACAAAAATCAGCACGCCGAACATCAGAATCGCGATTACAATATACATCAAAAATCACCCGAATTTCGCAAATACCGCTTCTCTTGCCAGCCGGTCTGCCTCCAGAATCTGCGCAAGCTCCGGCCGGCCGGTCTGCGGCACACGGTCCAGCGCCGCCGAAACGGCGTCAGAAATGTCATAAAACCCGATTTTTTCCCGCAGATACAGCCCCACAGCGGCCTCATTCGCACCGTTGAGCACGGCGCAGGCCGTGCCGCCCGCCGCCGCAGCCTGCTTTGCAAGGCGCAGGCAGGGGAACGCCGCCTCGTCCGGCTGCGCAAACGTCAGCGGCGGACAGCTCAGCAGATCCAGCGGCTGCGTCGGATTTTCCGCCCGCTCCGGATACGTCATGGCAAGGCCGATGGGAATGCGCATGTCGGGCGTACCCAGCTGCGCCATCACCGCGCCGTCGCAGAACTCCACCAGCGAGTGAATGATCGACTGCCGGTGAATGACCGCCGTCACCTGAGAAAGCGGCAGGCTGTACAGCCGCATCGCCTCAATGATCTCAAGTCCCTTGTTCATCAGTGTCGCGCAGTCGATTGTAATCTTCTCGCCCATTTTCCAGTTCGGATGCTTCAGCGCGTCGGCGCGCGTGACCGTTTTCAGCTGCTCCTGGCCCATGCCGTAGAACGGCCCGCCCGAGCACGTCAGAATCAGCCGCCGGATTTCGCTGCTGTCGCGGCAGCCCATCAGGCACTGAAAAATCGCCGAATGCTCGGAATCGACCGGAATGATCTTCGCACCGTACCGCGCCGCGGCCTGCATGACCAGCTCGCCCGCGCACACCAGCGTCTCCTTGTTCGCCAGCGCAATGCGCTTGCGCTGTTCAATCGCCGCAAGCGTCGGCCGCAGCCCGATCATGCCGGAAACAGCCGTCATGACCGTGTCGGCCTCCTCCAGCCGCGCCGCAGCCAGCAGGCCCTCCATCCCGCTCATGACAGTAATATTCATATCCGCAAGGCGGCGCTTTAATTCCTCCGCCGCCGCTTTTTCATACAGAACCGCAAGTGCCGGACGGTATTTCCGGCACTGCTGCTCCATATGCGCGACGCTTCCGTTCGCGGCCAGCGCCGCGGCGCGCACGCCCAGCTTGTCGCATACGTCCAGCGTCTGCCGCCCGATTGAGCCGGTTGAGCCAAGAATGGATATCGCCCTGATCATACGATCACTCCCATCAGCAGGACCATGCCGTAGATGACCGGAGAGAGGAACATCGTCGAATCAAACCGGTCCAGCACGCCGCCGTGCGTCAAAAAAATATGGCTGTAGTCCTTGATGCCCGCCTCACGCTTGATCAGACTCATCGAAAGGTCGCCCAGCTGTCCGAACACGTTCGTGACCGCGCCCGTAAGCGCCAGATACCACAGCGGAAGCTCCATTTCCCACGCCGCGCGCGCGACAAGACCAAGGATGACCATGCCCAGCGCGCTTCCGACCGGTCCTGCCAGAAAGCCCGCCCACGTCTTGTTCGGGCTGACGCGCGGCGCAAACTTTTTGTGTCCCAGCGCCATGCCGCCCAGCATCGAAAAACTGTCGCCGATAAACGCCACGACAAACGGCATCAGCACATACACCGCGCCCATATTGCGCAGCAGCGCGATGCAGGCGTACATCGCCGGAAACAGGAAGCCCGCCACAACGCACACGGCCACATCCGCAAACGGGATGGCCTTTTCCGTCCCATGCGAGGAAACCGCCAGGAAAAACAGCAGCATGACATACAAAAACGCGTAAATCAGCGTCGCCGTCAACGCCGTCTGCAAGCCGATTGCCAGCACCGTCAGCACCGCGCACAGAATCGTCGGGACATACAGCGGCTTCGGCCGCCGGCACGCTGTGTGCAGCAGCTCATACGCCGCCGCGCCCGCGATGGCCGCAGCCAGAAACGCCGTCGCATACGGCGGCAGGAACACCAATACCACAATCAGAAGCGGCACGCCGACGGCGGCCACAAGAAGTCTCTGTTTCATTTCTTCACGCCTCCAAACCGGCGGTCGCGCCTGTGATAGGCAGCGATTGCCTTATCCAGCTCTCTCTCGTCAAAATCTGGCCACAGCGCGTCCGCGATATAATACTCGCTGTACGCCGACTGCCACGGCAGGAAATTGGACGTGCGCATTTCGCCCGACGTGCGGATGATCAGCTCCGGATCGGGAATGCCGTCCGTGTACAGATAGTGCGCAAAATCCGCCTCGGTCAGCTCCTCCGGCTTTTTCAGCCCCTTTACGCAGTCAGCCGCGAAGCGCCGCGCCGCATGGACAATCTCATCCCGACCGCCGTAGTTGATGCACACGTTTGCCTGAAAGCCCGTGTAACGGGTGGAGATTTCGTCCGTCCGCCCGATCAGCGCCCGCAGCTCCGGCGAAATTCTGCCCAGATCGCCCAGAATTTTCAGCCGGATGTGATCGCGCTCCATCTCCTCGATGGCCTCATGGAGGTATTTTTCAAACAGCCCCATGATCACCGCAACCTCATCAGCCGAGCGCTTCCAGTTCTCCGTGGAGAACGCGTAAATCGTCAGATAGTCCACGCCGAGGTTTTTGCAGTATGTCGCAATGCGCCGGAAATTTTCGCTTCCGGCGGCGTGGCCCGCCGTGCGCGGCAACCCGCGCTTCTGCGCCCAGCGGCCGTTGCCGTCCATGATGATGGCGATGTGGCGCGGCGGCGGGAGCATATTGTGTTTCTTTTCAAAAATAGCCATAGTCCTTTTCATGACAAAAGCCGCCGATTCGGCGGCTTTTGAACGCTTTCGTGATAGTTGCCTGCCGGAAACTCCGCCTGTACAGCGTCAGATTTCCATCAGTTCCTTTTCCTTTTTGCCGCACATCTCGTCGACGCGCTTCGTGAACTTATCGGTCAGCTCCTGAATGTCCTTTTCGGCCTTCTTCTGGTCGTCCTCGGTCAGCTCGCCCTTCTTCTGCGCCTTCTTGACGTAGTCCACTGCGTCGCGGCGGACGTTGCGGACGGCGACCTTTGCGTCCTCGGCGTACTTTCTGACCTGTTTGGTCAGATCCTTGCGGCGCTCCTCGGTCAGCTGCGGGAACGCAAGGCGGATGACGCGGCCGTCATTCTGCGGGTTGATGCCCAGATCGGACGTCTGGATTGCCTTTTCGATGGCGCGCAGCAGCGTGGTGTCCCACGGCTGGATGACCAGCGTGCGGGCGTCGGGCGAAGAAATCGTGCCGACCTGATTCAGCGGCGTGGGCACGCCGTAATATTCGACCGTGATACGGTCAAGCACCTGCGCGTTCGCGCGGCCCGCGCGCACTGCGCCGAAGTCAGAGGCCAGCACGTCCAGGGTCTTTTCCATTTTCCGTTCAAATTCCTTGAGATCTGCCATGTTATCTTTCCTCCTTAACGATCGTACCAATCGGTTCGCCCATGACGACGCGGAGAATATTCTCCGGATCCTTGAGCGCAAATACCTGCACAGGGATGTGGTTGTCCATGGAAAGGGATGTCGCGGTCGTATCCATCACGGCCAGATGCTTTGCCAGCACCTCATCATAGGTGATGGTGTCGTACTTCACCGCATTCGGGTCCTTGGCGGGGTCCGCCGAATAGACACCGTCGATATTCTTCGCCAGCAGAATCGCGTCCGCGTCAATCTCCGCCGCGCGCAGCACCGCGCCGGTATCGGTGGAGAAATAGGGATTGCCCGTGCCGCAGCCGAAAATCACCACACGGCCCTTTTCCAGATGGCGGATGGCCTTGCTGCGGATATACGGCTCGGCAATTTTGTTCATCTCAATGGCCGTCTGCACCCGCACAGGCACGTCGCGCTGCTCCAGGCAGTCGGCCACGGCCAGACAATTGATAACGGTCGCCAGCATTCCCATATGGTCGGCGCGCGTGCGCTCCATCTTACCGCCGCCATCCTTGACGCCGCGCCAGAAGTTCCCGCCGCCGACGACAATGCCGACCTGCACGCCCAGCTCCACACACTTCCGGACCACGTCGCACACGCCGCCGATAACGTTAAAGTCCAGCCCGCGGTGCGCCTCGCCCGCCAGCGCCTCGCCGCTGATTTTCAGCAGGACGCGTTTATATTTCGGTTCGCCCATCGAACACTACACCCCTCTTTGAGATTCTTTTCGTATTCTATAATATTTTCGCTCTCTTGAAAAGGGGCAAATTGATTTTTCGGCGATTGTTTTCATATTTTTTACAAAATCATCCGCGCTTTTTCATTTGACGATTGCGAAACGCGGATACTTCGTATATAATGGAGGAATCGTATCGATAGGAGGAATCTGTCCGCATGGAAGAAGAACGTAAACTCGAAAGCAAAAATTTCATCGACGCCTTTATTGAGGAGGATCTTGCTCCAGGCGGACAATTCGAGGGCTGCACAGTCCACACCCGCTTCCCGCCCGAGCCGAACGGCTATCTGCACATCGGCCACTGCAAGGCGCTGACCATCGACTTCGGCACGGCCGAAAAATTCGGCGGCCTGTGCAATCTGCGCATGGACGACACGAATCCCACGAAAGAGGATTCCGAGTATGTCGACGCCATCCAGCAGGACATCCACTGGCTGGGCTTCGACTGGGGCGACCGGTTCTACTACGGCTCGGACTACTTTGAAAAGGACTATGAATACGCCGTCGAGCTGATCAAAAAGGGACTGGCCTACGTCTGCGACCTGACCGCCGAGCAGTTCCGCGAGTACCGCGGCGACATCGGCAAGCCCGCCATCTCGCCCTTCCGCGACCGCAGCGTCGAGGAAAACCTCGATCTGTTCGCGCGTATGCGCGCGGGCGAGTTCCCCGAGGGCAGCAAAACGCTCCGCGCCAGGATCGATCTTGCCTCCGGCAACTTCAACATGCGCGATCCGGTCATCTACCGCATCCGCTACATGCACCATCACCGTCAGGGCGACAAGTGGTGCATCTATCCGATGTACGACTTCGCCCACCCCATTCAGGACGCGCTGGAGGGCATCACGCATTCGCTGTGCTCGCTGGAATTTGAGGCGCACCGCCCGCTGTACGACTGGGTCGTGAGCAACATCTCCATTCCCTGGCACAAGCCGCGCCAGATCGAGTTTGCCCGCCTCGGCATCGACCACACCGTCATGTCCAAGCGCAAGCTCCGCCTGCTGGTCGAAACGGGCCGCGTCTCCGGCTGGGACGACCCCAGAATGCCCACGCTCTGCGGTCTGCGCCGCCGCGGCTATACCAGCCGCTCCATCCGCGATTTCTGCGAGCGCATCGGCGTGGCAAAGGCCGCCAACACCGTCGAGTACGCGCTGCTTGAGCACTGCCTGCGCGAGGACCTCAACGACACCGCCGAGCGCACCATGGCCGTCCTGCGGCCGGTCAAGCTGATCATCACCAACTATCCCGAGGGAAAGAGTGAAACGTTCTCGGTTGAAAACAATCCCGTCCATCCCGAGCAGGGCACGCATGAAATCACGTTCAGCCGCGAGGTCTGGATCGAGGCCGAGGACTTCCTTGAAGCGCCCGTTCCGAAGTACAAGCGCCTGTATCCCAACGGCCCCGAATGCCGTCTGAAGGGTGCGTACCTCATCACCTGCACCGGCTGCAAAAAGGACGAAAACGGCAATATCACCGAGGTTTACGCCGAATATGACCCCGACTCCCGCGGCGGCGACCCCGCCGACGGCCGCAAGGTCAAAGGCGCGACGATCCACTGGGTCGACGCGGCAAGCTGCGTCGACGCCGAGGTCCGCCTGTACGACAACCTCTTCTCCGATCCGCAGCCGGACGCGGCCGAGGACTTCCTCACCTGCATGAATCCGGACTCTCTGACCGTTCTGACGGGCTGCAAGGTCGAGCGCGCGCTGATCGCCGAGGCCGAAAAGTACGACGCCGAGGGCGAGGGCCGCGGCGCGCACACCGCCCCGTGCTATCAGTTTATGCGCACCGGCTATTTCTGCATGGACAGCCGCGACTGCACAAAGGACCATCTGGTATTCAACCGCAGCGTCGGCCTGAAGGACAGCTTCAAGCCCGCAAAATAAATTTCCGCGCGAAAATTCGGGAAATCACTGGCAAATCCGTGAACTTTCTTTAAGATTTCACATTCTCCACTTGAAACCGTTCCGGCTTTTCGCTATAATACCGTTTGTATCGCTTTCCGGCGAAAACTCAGAATATGAGAGGAATGAACCCAAATGAGCGCATCTCGTGAAAAAAATAAGCGCAAGGAACAGGCACAGAACCCCGCGGCAGAGCAGGTCTCCAAGGCCGGTATGAGCAAGGGTCTGAAAACCACCCTTACCGTCGTAATCGCCGTCGTGGTGATTGCCGCCGTCGTGTTCTTCTATATGCTTGGCAACGGCTTCTTCGCGTCGCATTCCACGGCCGCCGTCATCGGCGAACACAAGCTGACGCCCGCCATGGTCAACTATTACTATAAGGACGCGTACAACTACTTCTCCCAGCAGTACAGCCAGCTGCTCAGCTACATGATCGACACCACCCAGCCGCTGGATGAGCAGATCTACGACGAGGAAAACGGCCAGAGCTGGGCCGACTACTTCACCGACAGCGGTCTGAACAATGCCGCGCAGATGTACGCGCTGTATGACGACGCCGTCAAAAACGGCTTTATCCTGTCCGACGAGCAGACCTCGCAGATCGACAGCCAGATGAGCACCATGGAACTGTACGCCAGCTACAACGGCTACTCCAATCTCGACGGCTTCATCACCGCCAGCTACGGCGCGGGCTGCAATGCGAAAAACTACCGCGAGTATCTTGAGATCAACACCACGGCCGAGGCGTATGCCAACTCCATCCGCGACGGCTATACCTACACCGCCGAACAGCTGAACGCCGAATATGAGGCCAACCCCAATGATTACGACGGTCTGACCTATCGTGTGTTCATGTTCTACAACTCCTGGTACACCGACGACAACGGCGACGCCCTTGATACCGAAGAGGCCGCCAAGCTCGCCGCGCAGGATGCAGAAAAGATGGCCGCCGACACGCAGGGCGACGAGGCCGCGTTCACACAGGCGTGCATCGACAACGCCTCCGAGACGCTGCGCGCGTCCTATGAATCCAGCGACGTCTCCCTGCGCACCGACGTCATGTACAGCGAAACGCCCGAGGCAATCGCCGACTGGCTGTTCGATTCCGCGCGCAAGGAGGGCGACACCACCTTTGCATCCGCCGACGCAGGCTGCTATGTTGTCTACTACCTGAGTCGCGACACGCATGACTACGGCATGCCCAATGTCCGCCACATTCTCTTCAGCGTCTCCGACTCCACCGACGAGGAGGCCGTCGCCGCCGCAAAGCAGAGCGCCGAGCAGACGCTTGCCGACTTTGAGGCCGGCGAGCAGACCGAGGACGCCTTTGCCGCTCTGGGCGACAAGCTCTATGAGGACGGCGCCGCGGGTGAAGCCGCTCTGTACGAAAACATCTACCCCGGCCAGATGGTCACCGCGTTTGAGGACTGGTGCTATGACGCAGCCCGCGAGACCGGCGACACCGGCATCGTGCAGACGGACTACGGCTTCCATGTCATGTACTTCTGCGGCCGCGGCGACAATCTCCGCAGCTACCTGGTCGAAACTGCAATGCGCAATAACGACTTCACCGCCTGGCAGACCTCCGTCACAGAGAACGCCGCCTATGAGGCGAAGTCCGCAATGCGTTTCACCACCAAATAATCTGTAAATCAAATATGCAGGCTTGTTTTGTCCGGCGGCATCCGCGCCGGACAAAACTTTATTTCCGCACAGTGCTCCGGCAGTGCGCCTCCCGTGCGGAATGAACTGCACCGGAGCCGCTTCTGTTTTTGGAGGATTCCTAATGAACGAACAATTCTGCCGTGAGGTCATGCTCATCGGCGAGGACGGTCTTGCCCGTCTGCAAAACGCGCACGTCGCCGTGTTCGGCGTGGGCGGCGTCGGCAGCTTTACGGCCGAGGCGCTTGCGCGCGCGGGCGTCGGCACGCTGACGCTGGTCGACAACGACACCGTGGCGCTGAGCAATCTCAACCGCCAGCTGGTCGCGCTGCACTCGACCATCGGTCAGTATAAAACCGACGTCATGGCCGCGCGCATCCGCGACATCAACCCCGACTGCCGCGTCACCACCATCCGCGCGTTTTACGAGGAGTGCTGCAAGGAACAGTTTTTCACGGACGATCTGAGCTATATCGCCGACGCCATCGACTCCGTCGCCAGCAAGCTCAGCCTGATCGCCGAGGCGCAGGCGCGGGCCATTCCCATCATCAGCTCCATGGGCACCGGCAACCGCCTCGACCCGTCGAAATTCGTCATCACCGACATCTCCAAAACCTCCGGCTGTCCGCTGGCGCGCGTCATGCGCCGTGAGCTGCGCGCGCGGGGTATCGTCCACCACACCGTGCTCTCCAGCACCGAGCTTCCGCGCAAGCCCCTCCCGCTTGAGCAGCCGCAGGCGTCCCGCCGCAGCGTCCCCGGCTCCGTTTCGTGGGTGCCGTCGTGCGCCGGCATGATGATCGCAGGTCATATCCTGCGTGCGCTTCTGGGCGAATAGCCGCTTCTGCATAAGAATCCCCTCTGCCGCCAAAAATAAGCGGCGGAGGGGATTTTGTATGATGAAGCACAAGCATACGCTCCGCTATGCGCTTTCCGGCGCGGCGGCGGGGCTGGTCAACGGCTTTTTCGGCGCGGGCGGCGGGATGGTGCTGGTCCCGCTGCTGATCCGTCTGGGAAGGCTTGAGGATAAGAAGGCGTTTTCCTCCGCCGTCTGCATCATTCTGCCGCTGTGTCTGGTCTCCATCGCGGTCTATGCGATACAGGGCACGTTCGCGCCGGAGGGCGCCGTTCCGTATCTCATTGGCGGCGCGGCGGGCGGTATCATCGCGGGACTGACGTTCCGGAAGGTTTCCGCGCGCCTGCTGCATATCGCGCTGGGCGCGCTGATCGTATTCGGCGGCGTCCGCCTGCTGGTATGCTGAGCGCGGTATGGGCCGCAGCCGCCGGCCTTGTCTGCGGCGTACTCTCCGGCTGGGGCATCGGCGGCGGGAGCCTGCTGATGGTCTGGATGACGGCGGTTTTGTCCATGGACCAGCGCGCCGCGCAGAGCGTCAATCTGCTCTATTTTCTCCCCACAGCCGCCGCTGCGCTGCTCCTGCACGCAAAAAACCGGATGGTGGAGTGGAAGGCCGTCCTCCCCGCGGCGGCCGCGGGCTGCGCAACCGCCGCGCTGGCGGCATGGCTTGCCGCGGGGCTGGAAACCGAGCTTCTGCGCAGACTGTTCGGCGGCTTTCTGATTCTGGTCGGCCTGTCGGAGATTTTTTTGAAAACCAAGCAAAAATAGATTTCCGGTTTCACCAGAGTGCCGGATTTGCGGCGAGGCCGCAACTGTGCCTCCGGCGGACCATTCTGCACCGCACTCTGTAGGGGCCGATGCCTGCATCGGCCCTTTTGTCCGGTTTCACCGGAACTGCCGTTGATGCGGCGACACCACAGCTGTCGCTCCGCGGGCCTACTTTTTCTGTCTTTCCAGAAAAAGTAGGCAAAAAGAGGCGCTTGGGGACGCGCTATATTGCGCGCTGACGCGTGCGGTTTTTACTTAACGCCCTATTCGGGCGCAGAATTGCAACTATTCCGATGGCTTTCGGTTCCGGCAAGTGTACTACACGTAGATGCGGGCAGACTGCGACAATTTTGGTTCTGCTCATTTCCGGAATACTCGACGGGCCGATGTGGGCATCGGCCCCTACAAACGTTTACAAAAAACGAACAGGGCGGGCAGGAGCATCCGCCCCTACAAGAATTTAAAATAGAATGCAAATATGCTGCACCACTGGCGAATGCGTAGATGCGTTGTTATTTCCACAGCAGGGTGTTTTTCCATCCCCTTGCGTAGCAACTGCTCCCGATGGGAGCGTTGTCACCACGCAGGCGGCGCTGTAGTATAGCTTTGTAGAAAGAGTTCCGTGTGCTGGCCGCAGCGTTCTTCTACGGGCTCCTTCTGTGGCTTGCGGTACAATCCGATCCGCATCCAGCGTCTCTTTTTGCATACTTTTTCTGACAAGCCAGATGGAACCAAATTGCAAACCAGCGAAGCGTTTGCAATTTGGAGAGGACGAACAACGGAACGGACGAGACCTGCCGCTTGCGGCGGGGCGAGGAATTGCGTGAGGCTCCAAGAGCGCAAGCTTTGCGCCGCGCGATTGGCTTAGCCGAACGTATGCAGAGCGAAGCGTCGCTTGGAGTTTGTGAGGACGAGCCGTCGGAGGCACGGTTACAGCGTCGCTGTTAAAAACAGAACCTCCGGTGGCAGCCGGAAAAGAGCCGATGTGCACCCGCAAGGGGTGGGCCGCATCCGTAGCGCTCCTTCGTCGCTGACGGCTGCGCTCGCCATCGGCCCCTACAAGGTGCTATGCAGAACCGTCCGCGGAGCAACAGCCGCGGCCTCACTGCAAATTCGGCACTCCGGTGCCAACCGGAAAAAGAAATTTCCGCGCCGGCGGCGCGGGAATAAAAAATGCGGACCGCCGCAAAGGGTCGGCCCGCACAGGGGGTACGTTTTATTTGGTCTCGGCAGCCTTCTGCTCGGCTTCCTCTTCCTTGAACAGGTGATCGACAAACTGAAGCAGCTTTGCCTCATCCTCGCGATTCGTCGCGAACAGCTCCAGCGAATCGCCGGCCTCGCCCAGCAGACGGCCCAGCGCGATGTACTCGCTCAGCGCGCTCTTCAGGTTGAACACGTCGCCGTCCAGCGACTTCAGATACACATCGCCGGTGCACTCATGCACGACCTTGCGGAATTCTTCGACTTCCTTGATGTTCTTGATTTTCATAACGCATTGCCTCCCATGCAATTTTTTGTTTGGATTCTTTATTTCTTCTACGATTGCAATTGTAGTCCTCCGCGCTGGAAATTGCAAGAATCACATTGTATGAATTATACAAATTGCGAACATGATTTTTGTGCAAATAATCAACTAATCCGCCGTGTAATAAATCCGGCTCATATACTCATAATACGGCATCAGGAATGTGAAGCCATCCTTTACCTCGTCCGCAAGCACGCGCGAAAACGCCCGCGCGTCATAATCGCGGTCACACGACACGCTCCAGCCCTTCATGTTGTACCATGCCTCGATTGGCTCGCCTGCGTGTCCCCTGCTCTTGGCGTACTGCTGTCCGCTCAGGCAGAACTCCGGTCGCGTATGCAGCCGCTTCAGCAGCCGTTCAAGCGTCTGCGGGTCGTTGTCCACAAAGCGGCGGAAGCGCTGACTGAAAGCGGCGCCGCACATCCAGCAGCCCATTCCATAGCCCCACTGCTCCGCGCCGATCTCAAAGTAGAAGCACGGCACGTTGTTCCATTCGTCGCCCGACTGGAACGAAAGCCAGAGCTGGTCCTTGAACGGCCCGCGGCCGAACAGCCGCCGCGCGTCGCGGTAGATGCGCGAAAGATGGACGTTCATATGCAGATCCGGATATTTTTCCTGAAACCAGTCGAACAGCTCGTCCGACAGCTCGCGGAACGGCTGCTGGACAAACGTCTGGTATTCCTCCCTGTGCGCCTGAAACCATGCGCGCTCGTTGTTGAATCGAAGCTGCCAGAAAAAATCCGGCGTTTTCTCTGAAAATCCCTGAAACATACGGCTATGATTCCCTCTTCTGCGCGGAAAGATACGACAGATATCCCTCCAGAATCAGCGACGCGGCCACCGCGTCGACTGTATTTTTGCGCTTTTTCCCGTGATAGTTGCCGGCCTACAGGATCTGATGCGCCTCAATCGTCGTCCGGCGCTCGTCCCACAGGACCGGCGTCAGACCCGTGACCTCCGCCAGCCGCGCGGCAAACGCGCGGTACAGCTCAGCGCGCGGCCCCTCGCTGCCATCCATGTTGCGCGGAAAGCCCATCACCAGCCGCTCGACGCCGTGCTCGCGCATCAGACACGCGATCTCCTCCGCCGTTTTTTCCGCGTTCCAGCTGTGGATTACCGTCGTCGTGCCGGTCAGCAGTCCCAGCGCGTCAGAAATCGCGATTCCCGTCCGCGCGTCGCCATAATCAATGGCCATAATTCTCATTGCAAGTCTCCTGCCTCCGCCTGTTCCGCGCCGCATGGCGCGCGGATGCGCGGTGTTTGGCTACAGTATAACATTTCTCCGGAATATTGGCAAGGAATCCTTGCGCTTTTCGGAAAAAACCGAAAAAATCGGAAATTTTCTGTTGACCTGCCGCTTTGCTTGTGATAAAATGGCTTCACCTGCGAATTTGGGAGTTCTATGCCCATTTTCAGCCGCGGACGGCGCCATGTAGTTTCGGCGCCCTCTAAAATTTTCATAGGCCGCGGTGATACAGGGAGGCAATATTTAAGGAGGTGCCGATCAATGCGCGTGAAAATCACACTCAGATGCAGCGAATGCAAGCAGAGAAACTACAACACCATGAAGAACAAGAAGAACGACCCTGACCGTCTTGAGATGAAGAAGTACTGCCGTTTCTGCAAAAAGACGACCGTACACAGCGAGACGAAGTAACGCGGCGCGAAAACCGCAGAAAGGGTGAACATCATGGCAGAAGCGAAAAAGGAAAACTTCTTTGCCCGTACAGGCAAACGTATCAGCCGCTGGTTCCGTGAAATGAAGAGCGAGCTGAAAAAGGTCGTATGGCCCACCAAAAGCCAGATGATCAACAACACCGTCATCGTTCTGGTCTGTGTTCTGATCGTCGGTATCTGTATCTGGGTTTTTGATGCTGTCGGCGGCATCGTTGTAAACGGCATCATTACCCTCTTCAAAGGTTAAGGTATCACCATGGCGGAAGGTGCAAAATGGTATGTCGTGCATACCTATTCCGGCTATGAAAATACCGTAAAGGCCACCATTGAGAAAACCATCGAGACCCGTCATCTGGAAGATCTCATTCACGTCGTCTCCATCCCCATGGAAACCGTCACCGAGATCACGGACAACGGTCCAAAGACCTTTGACCGCAAGGTATTCCCGGGCTATGTGCTGGTCAAGATGATCATGTCCGACGAGGCATGGTACATCATCAAGAACGTGCGCGGCGTCACCGGCTTTGTCGGCTCCGGCCAGAAGCCCACCCCGCTGACCGAGGAAGAGGTCGCACAGCTGGGCGTGGAAAAGCACGAGATCGTCGTCAGCTATGCCGAGGGCGACAATGTCCGCATCGCGGACGGCCCGCTGACCAACTTTGTCGGCGTCGTCGATCAGATCGACATCGAAAAGAACAAGGTCCGCGTGATCGTCTCCATGTTCGGACGTGAAACGCCGGTCGAGCTTGAGCTTGATCAGGTTGAGGTCGTGACCCAGTAACCGGTACGGGTGCTCAGACCGTGGGAGGGGCTTGTCCCCGCCAGAAATACGCGCGTGCGCGTATCACCACATTTATTCAGGAGGTGCTTATCATGGCACAGAAAGTAACAGGCTATATCAAACTCCAGATCCCCGCTGCAAAGGCAACCGCTTCGCCCCCCGTTGGTCCGGCGCTTGGCCAGCACGGCGTCAACATTTCCCAGTTTATCAAAGAGTTCAATGAACGCACCAAGGATCAGCTTGGTTTCAAGATTCCCGTCATCATTACGGTTTATGCCGACCGCAGCTTCAGCTTCGTCACCAAGACCCCTCCGACCCCGACCCTCGTTCTGAAGGCTCTGGGCATCGAAAAGGGTTCCGGCGTGCCCAACAAGGACAAGGTCGCTACCATCACAAAGGCGCAGATCAAGGAAATCGCGGAAAAGAAGATGCCCGATCTGACCGCCAACACCATCGAAGCCGCAATGAGCCAGGTTGCAGGCACCTGCCGCAGCATGGGTATTGTCGTCGTCGACTAACACAAGCTTGATTCGAGGTAATTCGGCATCCGGCCGAGCCTCATAAAAACGTGGGAGGATTATTCCGAATCACCACTAAGGAGGATATTACATTGTTCAAAGGTAAAAAGTATGTTGACAGCGCCAAGCTGATTGACCGCAGCATGCAGTACGAGGTTGCTGATGCTATGGATCTGGTCGTCAAGACCGCCACCGCCAAGTTCGACGAGACCATCGAAATCCATGTGAAGCTGGGCGTTGACTCCCGTCACGCCGACCAGCAGGTCCGCGGCGCCATCGTTCTTCCGAACGGCACCGGCAAGACCCGCAAGGTTCTGGTTTTCGCAAAGGACGCGAAGCTTCAGGACGCTCTGGACGCAGGCGCGGATTACGCCGGCGGCATGGAGCTGGTTGAGAAGATCACCAAGGAAAACTGGTTCGATTTCGACGTTGTCGTCGCTTCCCCCGACATGATGGGTATCGTCGGCCGTCTTGGTAAGGTCCTCGGCCCGAAGGGCCTGATGCCCTCGCCCAAGGCCGGTACTGTCACCCCCAACGTCGGCGCAGCCGTCAAGGAAATCAAAGCCGGTAAGATCGAGTATCGTCTGGACAAGACCAACATCATCCACTGCCCGATCGGCAAGGCTTCCTTCGGCCCCGAAAAGCTGACTGAGAACTTCAACACCCTGATCGGCGCGATCATCAAGGCCAAGCCCGCCGCCGCCAAGGGCCAGTATATCAGAAGCTGCGTCCTGGCCTCCACCATGGGCCCCGGCGTCAAGGTTTCCACCACGAAGTTCTAAAAGCGTTTGCTTGCGCGCGGTTCCCGTATTTTTCGTAAAAAGTGCGGGAACAGGCGCGAAAATGCGGAAAAATATCTTGACATTTATTCCGCATCTGTTATAATAGTCAGGCTGCCAGAGACAGCAGGAGGCGTATGCCATAACGGTTTTTCCGTCCTGCCGAGGTGACGTGAATGCAATCATTCTGTGTCCTCATGTCTTTTGGCATGAGGACATTTTTATTTTATCGGAGGTGACATTATGCCCAACGCAAAGGTACTGGAAAGCAAAAAGGCCATCGTTGATGCACTGGCCGACAAGCTGCAGGGAGCCAGCTCCGCAGTTTTCGTTGACTATAAGGGCATCACTGTCGCACAGGATACCGAGCTGCGCAGAAAGTTCCGCGAAGCGGGCGTAGAGTACACGGTTGTCAAGAACACCCTCACCAGATTCGCCGCCAACAAGGCCGGCTACAATCAGTTTGATGAGCTGCTCAACGGCACCACTTCTATGGCCTGCACCACCGGCGACCCCATCGCTCCGGCTCGTATCGTATGCGAATTCGCCAAGAAGAACAAGAACGTCGTTAAGCTGAAGGGCGGCTTCGTCGAAGGCTCTGTCATGAGCGTCGAACAGCTGCAGGGCTTCGGCGAACTGCCCAGCAAGGACGCGCTCATCGCGCAGGTCCTGGGTACTTTCCTGGCCCCCATTTCTTCCCTTGCATTCGTTCTGGATCAGATCCGTATCCAGAAAGAGGGTCCCGCTGCGGAACCCTCCGCAGAATAATTACAACAACAACTTTACATTAGGAGGATATTACAATGTCTGAAAAGATCGCTGCTCTGATTGAAGAAGTAAAGGGCCTGACTGTTGTCGAACTGGCTGAACTGGTCCATGCTCTGGAAGAAACCTTCGGCGTTTCCGCCGCTGCTGCCGCTGTCGCCGCTCCCGCTGCCGGCGCTGCCGAGGCTGCTGAAGAAAAGACCGAGTTTGACGTTGTGCTGAAGGCTGCCGGCGCCAACAAGATTGGTGTCATCAAGGTCGTCCGCGCTCTGACCGGTCTGGGCCTGAAGGAAGCCAAGGAGATCGTTGACAACGCTCCCAAGACCCTGAAGGAAGCCATCTCCAAGGACGAGGCTGAAAAGATCGCTGCCGAGCTCAAGGAAGCCGGCGCTGAGGTCGAGGTTAAGTAATTTACTTTTCCAAAAGCAAAGCTCCCGCACAGTCGTGCGGGAGCTTTTTTATCTGTCCGGCGCCGCGGCGATCGGAAGGCAGAATTTACCAGCGCTTCAGAATGCCTTTCATATATGATGTTTCGCTGCACGTCTGACAGGTATAGTCCGGATATCTCGGATGCGCTTCCTGCGCGGCTGTTTCTCGCGTTTTTTTCTGTGAAAAAACAGCTGAAAATTGAGAAATTTCGCTTGAAAACTGCAAAAAATTGCGAAATTCTGCTGATTTTTTTGCTGTCAGACGCGTATTTTCG
>CAKUJN010000013.1 GCA_934661735.1 uncultured Oscillospiraceae bacterium | reverse complement strand
ATCTTCGCAATGTCCCAGCCCTCCGGCAGGACCTCAGAGAAATAGGAACCCTTCAGGGTGTCGATCATGTTCATAAAATACTCCTCCTTATTGAACGCTTTTTTGAATCAGTGCTTGCTGTCCTTGGTGATGCTGTCGATGGCGACGGCAAACAGCAGGACAAGGCCCTTGGCCAGATATTTTTCAAACGAGCCCATCGACAGAATGGACATGCCGTTTTCCAGCGAGGCCATGACCAGCGCGCCGATGACGCAGCCGACAACGGTGCCCTTGCCGCCAGCGGGAGACGTGCCGCCGATGATCGCCGCCGCAATGATGTCGGTCTCGGCGCCGGTGCCCGCGGCGATGGCCGCCGAGTTCAGACGTGCGGTGTAGACAATGCCGGAGGCGGAGGCCATGATGCCCATCAGGATGAACACCCACCATGTGACCTTCTGCACATTGACGCCGGACAGTGCAGCCGCCTCGCGGTTGCCGCCGATGGCGTAGATGTGACGGCCGAAGGCCGTGTTCTTTGCAATCAGATTGATAATAAAGATAACGGCCGCGAGAATCACCAGCGGAATCGCGACGCCGCGGTCAAGGCTGCACACCCAGAAGAACAGGGCGATTACCGCGCACAGCAGCACAACACGAACCGTGAACAGCGCGGGCGTTTCCACCTTGAAGCCGTATTTCAGCTTCTTGTTGCGCGCGCTGATCTGCGAAATGACCAGCAGCACGATGCAGACCGCACCGATGAGGAGCGCCGTCAGATTGACCGCCGCGTCCTTGCCCAGAATGTTCGGCAGATAGCCCTGACCGATGGCCTTGAAGATGTCGTTGTTGGGCTGGATGGTTTCACTGTGCGTGACGCCGATGACCAGACCGCGGAACACCCATTCCGAGGAAAGCGTTACGATAAACGCGGGCAGGCCGACCTTTGCAACCCAGAAGCCCTGCCATACGCCGATCAGCGCGCCGACCGCCAGCGTGATCAGCAGCACAATCCAGACGTTGACGTTCGTATACTTCAGGAAGTACGCGACCAGCGCGCCGGAAAAGCCGATTACCGAGCCGACCGACAGGTCGATGTGTCCGCAGACCATGATCAGAACCATGGTGCTGGACGCGATGCCGACGTAGGCCATCTGCAAGAACAGGTTTGTAATATTACGCGGGGACATGAACACGCCCTTGGTCGTGATATAGAACACCAGCCAGATCAGCAGCAGCGCGATGATCATGGTGTACTGCTGCACGTTGCGTTTCAGAGTCGATTTCAGTTGTTCCATCGTCAAAAATCCTTTCTCCTGTATTCCTCAGTCATCCGTTTGCGGCGGACATATCCTTCATGCCCGTGCAGTACTGCATGATAATCTCCTGTGTCGCATCCTTACGGTCCAGCTCGGCCGTGATGGTGCCTTCATGCATCACATAGATACGGTCACTGATCCCCAGTACCTCGGGAAGCTCGGAGGAAATCATGATCACGCTCATGCCCTTTGCGACCAGATCGTTCATGATGTTGTAAATTTCGACCTTTGCGCCAACGTCGATGCCGCGCGTCGGCTCGTCCATAATCAGGACCTTCGGCTGTGTCATCAGCCACTTGGCCAGAACAACCTTCTGCATGTTGCCGCCGGAGAGGTTCTTCGTCAGCTGCTCAACGCTGGGCGTTTTGACGCCAAGCTCCTTGACATAACCGCTGACGTCGCGGAACAGGCGGTTGTCGTCAATCAGCAGTCCGTTGGACAGGCGGCGGAGAACCGGAAGGCTGATGTTGAACTTGATGTCCTGCATCAGAATCAGGCCGTAGCGCTTGCGGTCCTCGGAGACGTAGCAGATACCGTTGCGGATGGCGTCCTCGGAGGAATGGATATCAATTTTCTTTCCCTCAAAGTACGTCTCGCCGCGTACACTCGAGCCGTATGCGCCCATCAGGCTCATCATCAGCTCGGTACGGCCCGCGCCCATCAGACCGGCAATGCCGACAATCTCGCCGCGCCGGACGTTGATGTTGACGTTGTGCAGGACCTCCTTGTCCTTGATCTGCGGATGGTTGACGCACCAGTTGCGCATCTCAAAGACGACCTCGCCCGCCGTATGCTCCACACGCGGGAACATCTGCGAAAGCTCGCGGCCGACCATGTACGCGATCAGCTGGTTCTTGGTAATATCGTTTTTGTCCTTTGTCACGACCGTCTGGCCGTCGCGCAGGACGGTGATCGTATCGGCAATACTAAACACCTCGTCCAGCTTGTGGGAGATATAGATGCAGGTAACGCCCTGCTCTCTGAACTCCCGCAGGAGGCTCAAAAGGTGGTCGGATTCGTTGTCAGTCAGCGCCGCCGTCGGTTCGTCCAGAATCAACAGCTTCGCGTTTTTGCTGATCGCCTTGCAGATTTCCAGAAGCTGCATCTGACCCACGCCAAGGTTGACAACCAGCGTTTCGGGGTTCAGATCCAGATGGACCCGCTTGAGGCATTCAGCTGTTTTCTTATAGGTTTCCTGCCAGTTGATAAGGCCGCCCTTTCCCTTGACCTCGGAGCCGAGGAAAATGCTTTCAGCCACGCTCAGATTGGTGCAGAGCGCAAGCTCCTGATAGATAATCGCAATGCCCTTGTTCTCGCTGTCGCGGATGCTGCCGAAGCGCTGGACCTCACCGTTGAACACGATGTCGCCCTCATAGCTTCCGTAGCCGTAGATGCCGCTTAAAACCTTCATCAGTGTAGACTTGCCGGCGCCGTTTTCGCCGACCAGCGCGTGGATTTCGCCGCGCCTGACGTTGAAGCAGACATCATCCAGTGCCTTTACGCCTGGGAACGTTTTCGTAATATGCTGCATTTGCAGGATATAGTCATCCATACTCTCACTGTTCCTTTCCTGTAATCATGCGCGGGCCAAAGTACCGACGGGGGTGCTGCCGAAGCAGCACTCCCGCCGAATATGCAGTTACCGGATTTTCAAGTCCGGCAGGCCCTCATGCTACGAATGCCTCAGCCGTAGATCTCCTGCTCGGTGTGATAGCCGGAATCGATGACCAGATTCATGTTGTTGGCGTCGATGAACTCGCACTCGACCAGAACGGCCGGAACATCGATGGCGTTGCCGTCGGCGTCGCTGCCTTCCATGGTCTTGTCGGTCTTGTAGGAGCCGTTCTTGACGAACTCAGCCGCAACGTCGACAGCGACCTTGCCCATTTCACGGGAGTCGCCGAAAACGGTCATGGACTGGGTGCCGGCAAGGATTCTCTGGCAGGCTGCAACCTCGCAGTCCATGCCGGTGATGATGGTCTGCTTTGCGGTCTCGTCGCCGAGAGCCGCGATGGCGCCGGAGGCAAGGCCGTCGTTCGGGGACAGAACGGCGTCAATGGTGATGCCCTCGGAGTTGGCGATGGACATGGCGTTCTCGACATGCTTGGTGGCCTCGGCAATGCTCCAGCCGATGCAGTCGTTGTCGGAGATGACGTTGATTGCGCCGGAATCGACGTATTCCTTCAGCTGCTCATAGGCACCGCCGTAGTACAGAGGCGCGCAGGAGTCGCCGGGATCGCCGTGCAGGATGACGATGTTGCCCTTGACCTCGCCGTACTTTTCCTTCAGCTGGTCAACGATGAACTTGCCCTGAAGCTGGCCCTGATACCAGGAGTCGAACGTGATGTACATATCCAGATCGCTGGTGCCGGTGATCATGCGGTCATAGGAGATGACATAGACGCCGGCCTGCTTGCACTCTTCGACGATCGCGGCGGCGGCGTTGCCGTCGTTCGGCGCGATGACCAGAGCCTGAATGCCCTGCGTGATCATGGTAGAGACCTGATCCTTCTGCTTGTTGCTGTCGCCCTCGGCGCAGGCGGTGACGTACTCGATGCCAAGCTCGTCGCAGTGCGCCTTCATGGCAGTCTCATCAACGCTCCAGCGTTCTTCGGCGTAGGTCGGCATCGAAATGCCGATCTTGATGGTGTCAGTTCCCTTGTTGTCCGCGGCAGCGGGCGTTTCGGTCTTTGCACAGGCGGTGAACATGCCGATCACCATGCAGGCGCAAAGCAAGATTGCGAACAGTTTTTTCATTGTTATTCCTCCATTTCAGCATTCGGGGGATGATCTTCGGGTCGCTCTTGATATCCCCCTGCAATCGTAAAATAGCACAACCTCCGTCATAAGTCAACGCTTTTTGTTCATTTTGAAAAAATCTAAAATAGTTACAAATACAGCGCTTCAAAATAGTTATTTCTGCACAAAGCACTATTTTACAGTATGGATTCTCCGCGCATTTCAAGCATTTTTCTGCTTTGCCTCACTTTTCCACCGTCTTTTTCTTCCGCCCGCGCGGTATTTCCAGCCGGAATGACTGTTTTCCCAGCATTTTATCTTTCATTCTGAAAGAAATAAACTTGCATTTCCGTGCGTCATCGTGTAAAATGAGGCTGTAAAATGTGCGCCGCACGGAAAGGAGGCCGCCGCCATGGCTGATACCATCAATATCCGCCGGAACAATCTCATGCTGATTCTCGAGACGATGAAGGCCAGCGGAGAGATCACCGCATCCATGCTCGCGGAGAAAACCGGCCTGTCCCCCGCGACCATCAGCCGCTCGCTCCTGCTGCTGAAAACCAGAGGGCTGATCATGTCCTGCGGCAAGGATTCCTCCGAGCAGCCCGGACGGAAGCCCGACGTGCTGTCGCTCAATCCAGATTACGCCTTTTTCCTGTATTATCATCTCAGCGGCGACTGCTTCAGCGCCTATCTCATCGACTTTTACGGCGGCCTGCGCGGCTCGGCGGCGCTGGAGGCCACAGCCGAGCTCACGCCCGAGGATTTCACGCACAAGCTCAAATCTCTCGAGCGCACGCTGCTGTCCGGTCAGTACGCGTCTGTGCCATGCCTGAACATGGTGCTGTCGCTGCCCGGCATTATCAACCACACCGACGGCACTGTCACGCGAATCCCGAACTATCCGAAGCTTGAGCACTGCCGCATCGCCGAGCTTGCCTCGTCCGTCAGCGCCCTGCCCTGCCACGTCTATAACGGCACGCGCCTGAGCGCGCTGGGCGAATATCTGCACAGCGGGATGGACCGCGGTTCGCTGGTTCAGTTCAATATCACCGGCAATTACGGCATCGGCGCGGGCGTCGTGCTGCGGGGTGAGCTGTATGAGGACCGCGAGGGCATCGCAGGCGAGGTCGGCGATATGGTCCTGCTTCCCGAGCAGCTGGGCATGCACACAGCCCTTTCCAAAGGCGCGCTGGAAGAGCAGGCCGGTCTCGAGCTGCTGACCGAAAAGGCGGAATACCTGCTTGCGCGCGGCGCCGCGCCAAAGCTTCAGCAGCTCATGCAGCGCCAGAATACGCAGAAGGTCACGCTCCGACTTTTGCAGCAGGCGGCGCAGGAGCTGGACTTCGGCGTTCTGAGCATTCTCAACTATACCGTTCAGCTGTGGGCCGCTGCGATCATCAACACGGTCACGCTTCTCGCGCCGGACCAGATTGTCGTCGGCGGCGCGCTGAGCGAGGAGGACACGCTCATCTGCGACATGCTCCGACAGGCCGTCCGCACGCACTATTACCGCGACCTGAACATCCGCTTTGCCCGCCGCGGCTCGGATGCGCACATCCTGGGCGCGATCAGCCTGTCGCAGAAGTATCTGCTTGCCGCCGCGCTTGACCGCGTGCTCGACGAACCGTAACCGCATTTCAGGCCGTCCGCTCCGCATCCGGAGCGGACGGCCTTCTGTTTCTTCGCCGCATCGGCGCATTCTGCCGGAAAATTGCAAAAAATATGTGAATTTCCGGCTTCGGCCCTTGCAATTCCGCAAACGGCGTACTATAATTCCACTGCAAATTGATACGGGGCCCGATTTTCCGCATTCCGGCCGCCGCATCTCATAATAAAAACCATCAGGGAGGTTCCATAATGAAGCATTTTGGACTGTTTGCCGCAGGTGTTCTGTTTGGAACGGCCGGCATTAAGATTCTCAGCAGCCGCGAGGCGAAATCGGTCTATACTCATACCACGGCCGCGGTTCTGCGCGCCAGAGACAGTGTGATGCAGACCGTCACCACCATCCGTGAAAATGCGGACGACATTCTTGCCGACGCGAAGGAGCTGAACGAGCGCCGTGCCGAGCAGGCCGCCGCCGAGGTCGTAGCGGATACGTCCGAGCAGGAAGCGGCTGCGGAATAAGCAGCCGCCCGTCCGGCAAGCTTTTTTCGGGAGCCGCTGTGCGGCTCTCTTTCTTTTTTGGAGGTAATCGACCATGAAATGTCAAATCCTGCACGAGTCCCGCGGCCGGATGCGCGTACACCTGATGTGTGCGCGCATGACGCTGCACGAGGCCGATCTGCTGGAATACACGCTTTCCGCCCGCGAGGGCGTTGAGGACGTGCGCGTCTATGACCGGACCTGCGACGCGGTGATCCGCTATTCCGGCCCCCGCGCGGCGGTCCTTCAGGCGCTGGCGTCGTTCTCCTACGCAAAGGCCGAGACGCTTGCGCTGGTTCCGGAGCATACGCCGCGCGCGCTGAACCGCGAATTTGAGGACACGCTGGCCATGACCGTGCTCCGGCGCGCATTTTCACAGCTGTTCCTGCCCGCGCCCGTCACTGCGGCAATCGCGCTGTTCCGCTCGGTCAAATACATCCGCGGCGGCCTGTCGGCGCTGTGGCACGGGAAGCTCTCGGTTGCGGTGCTGGACGCCACAGCCGTCACCGTTTCGATGCTCCGCGGCGACTTCCATACCGCCGGCTCGGTCATGTTCATGCTCCGTCTGGGTGAAATCCTTGAGGACTGGACGCACAAGAAATCCGTCGCCGATCTGGCGGGGGCCATGGCGCTGAATGTGGACAGGGTCTGGCAGCGCTGCGGCGGCACCGAGGTGCTGACCGCGATCAGCGATATCCGCGCCGGCGACGAGATCGTCGTGCGCGCCGGCAATCTCATCCCGCTGGACGGCAGAGTCGTCGAGGGCGAGGCCACCGTCAATCAGGCGTCCATCACCGGCGAGTCAATGCCGGTTCCGAAGCGCGCCGGCAGCTATGTCTATGCCGGAACGGTCGCCGAGGAGGGCGAGTGCGTCGTCTGCGTGGACAAGGCGCTGGGCGGCGGCCGCTATGACCGCATCGTAAAAATGATTGAGGAATCCGAGCGCCTGAAATCCACAGCCGAGGACAAGGCCGCACGCCTGGCCGACCGGCTGGTGCCGTATACGCTCGGCGGAACGGCGCTGACGTATCTGCTGACGCGCAATATCACCAAGACGCTGGCGGTGCTGATGGTCGACTTCTCCTGTGCGCTGAAGCTGGCCATGCCGATCGCCGTGCTGTCGGCCATGCGCGAGAGCAGCAGCTACAGCATCTCCGTCAAGGGCGGCCGCTTCCTTGAGGCCGTCTCCAGAGCCGACACCATCGTCTTTGACAAGACCGGTACGCTGACCCATGCAACGCCGACGGTTGCCGCCGTCGTCCCGTTCGGCGGACGCGACGAATCGGAAATGCTTCGCCTCGCCGCCTGTCTGGAGGAGCATTATCCCCACTCGATGGCAAACGCCGTCGTCGAGGCCGCAAAATCGCGCGGACTTTCGCACGAGGAATACCACTCTCAGGTGCAGTATGTCGTTGCGCACGGCATTTCCAGCATGGTCGAAGGCAAAAAGGTCCTGATCGGCAGCGCCCACTTCGTCTTTGAGGACGAGGGCTGCACCATCCCCGCGGGTGAGGAGGAGCGCTTCCACGCCCTCCCCGCGCAGTATTCGCACCTGTATCTGTGCATTGCCGGAAAGCTCGCCGCCGTGATCTGCATCTACGATCCGCTGCGCGCCGAGGCGGCGGACGCAGTGCGCGCGCTGCACGCGTGCGGCATCCGCAAGGTCGTCATGATGACCGGCGACAACCGTAAAACCGCACAGTCCGTCGCCGCCGAAGTGGGCGTGGATGAATTCTTCGCCGAGGTCCTTCCGGAGGACAAGGCCGACTTCATCCGCCGTGAAAAGGCAGCGGGACACACCGTCATCATGATCGGCGACGGCGTCAACGACTCCCCCGCCCTGTCCGAGGCGGACGCGGGCGTCGCCATCTCCACAGGCGCCGCCATCGCGCGGGAAATCGCCGATATCACCATCTCGTCCGAAGATCTGTTCGAGCTGGTCACGCTGCGGCGTCTGAGCGCAGCGCTGATGTCACGCATCCACCGCAACTACCGCTTCATTGTCGGCTTCAACCTCATGCTGATCGTTCTGGGCGTGGCGGGCATTCTTCCGCCGACTACCTCGGCGCTGCTGCACAACGCATCAACGCTTGCCATCAGCCTCAAAAGCATGACCAATCTTCTGGACAAACCGGAATAACGAAACAGGAGCAGGAGGCCTCGCCTCCTGCTCCTGTTTTTCAATCTTCCTCGCTTTTCACTGTTTCTTCAGCACTGTTTTCATTCTTTTCATCCGGCATTTTCCTGACCACAAGCGTCCCGATAACGCCGGCAGCAAGCGTAACATATCCAGCCGGCTCAACGCGGAGCATCTCATCCATCCCCATACCCACGCTCAATCTCATGTCCGTGCTTATGTCCATGTTCATAAAGAAAACCGCTGCAATTATGGTAATGCTCAGCGCAATGGCATACGTGAACAGCACGCCGTTGATTCTGCCATGATACGCATCGGAAACTGTCCGCCATGTAAACCATGCACCTGCCAGCAGGAATCCATAAACAACAACGCAGACAGCGAAAACCATACCGCGATAACCGACATCACCGACTACATAAAAATATCCTGCATCGTCAAGATACTGATGCATGCGGGTCAGCAGCTTCAGAATTCTCCCAAGAGATGTACGCGCCGTGCCAAAAACGTAATTGACCGAAATCCAATTTGAGAATACGACACAGCAGATGATAACAATATCAAGTCCAAGGCAGACAATGTGCTTCCACGGAGTTTTTTTCTCAGCATTCATAACGCCTCTCCTCAATAACCCAGGCCGGAGAAAAACGCCGACTGTGCCTCTGCGCAGTCCTTGCATAATTCGTAATTCCCGTTAAACCCCGTATTTACTTTTCCGTAAAATGTTTTCCCGCAATAATCGCAGACATGTGCCGTACATCCGGCAAGGATTGCCGCCAAAAGCAATGCGCATAGTAGTAAGATCAATCGTTTTTTCTTCATTTTGAGCTGTCCTTTCTTTTCTCAATTTTCACCACGACGGCTGGGGCGCTCTGCCCCAGCGTCGGGTGAAAACAAAAACGCCGTGCAGGGCAGAGCCTACACAGCGCGAAAAGCGGACGTCCGGACAGCACAGCAAAAAGGAACTACGACAAAACCCGCCTCTTGTAAAAAGAGCCGGAATCGCGTATAATATCCCATGCGGTGCGGCCAATGGCCGTTGTGTAGGTGGTTGCCTCACCTGCGCAGGCTTACGGGTGTTGGCGCACCCGTAAGCTGCCGCATTTTTGTTTTCATCAAAATTATATCAGGCATTTCCAGTAAAAGCAAGAATAACTTTGCTTTTCTGCCGAACTGCCGATGCGTTTCAACTCCCTGCCGCCGGCAGGGAGTTTTTATATTTTCTCGGCCGCACCGCCCTGCATGGCAGCCTCCGCCGCCGTCATTCCGTTTTTTCTGCTCTGTCCCGTCCGGCACGGCTGCCTTCCGGAAGCTGCGTAAGAATCACGCGGTCGGCGGGACACAGCTCCATTTCCAGCGCCTGCGCAATCGTGCACCAGCACAGCGCGCTGTGCTCCACCAGCCGCGGTGTCTGCCCGCCCAGCCGCGCGGCATAGACCATCAGATGCACTGTCAGCTCCGGATACGAAAACGTTGTCTCCGCCACAAGCGCCCCGATTTCGGGCAGAACATCCAGCTCCTCCCCGCATTCTCGGCGCAGCGCCTGCGCGCCGTCCTCGCCCGCCTCCAGCTTGCCGCCCGGCAGCTCCCACAGTCCGCCCCGTGCCTTGTCACGTACGCGGCGGCAGAGCATGATCTGCCCGCCGTCTGAAAGCAGCGCCGCCGCAACCTCCACCTGCTTCATCGTTTCCTCTTTTCCCGCGCGAAACGCACGATTTAATCTGTTTTTTACAATTCACCGGTTTCTGATTTTACATCCGTCCGTTACGATACGTTCCGGAATGGAAATGTAATGAAAATGTAAAAGCTCTGAAAGGAACCGGTTGTATGGACTTTTTTTCGTTTGTCAGACTGGCGGGCGGCCTCGCCTTTTTCCTGTACGGCATGCACGTCATGTCGTCCGGCCTTGAACGCATGGCAGGCGGCAAGCTTGAGCTTGCGCTGCGTAAAATGACGGCAAGCAAGCTGACCGGCCTGCTGCTGGGCGCGGGCGTGACCATCGCCATCCAGTCCTCGTCGGCCATGACCGTCATGCTGGTGGGCCTTGTCAACTCGGGCATCATGCAGATCGGCCAGACCGTCAGTCTGATCATGGGCTCGAACATCGGCACCACGCTCACCGCATGGCTGTTCTCGCTCGTCGGTCTGGAAACCGGCAACTTCTGGCTGCGGCTGCTCAAGCCCGAAAACTTCTCGCTTCTGTTCGCGCTGGCCGGTATCTTCATGATCATGCTCAGCAAGCAGAGCCGCCGCCGCGATATGGGCTCAATTTTTGTGGGCTTCGCTGTTCTGATGTACGGCATGAAGCTGATGAGCGACGCCGTCTCGCCGCTGGCCGACATGCCGGAGTTCTCCTCCATGCTGACCGCCTTTACCAATCCGGTTCTGGGCGTGCTGGTCGGCGCGGTTTTCACCGGTATTATCCAGTCCTCCGCCGCCTCCGTCGGCATTTTGCAGGCGCTGGCCCTGACGGGGAGCATCACCTACGGCATGGCGATTCCAATCATCATGGGCCAGAATATCGGCACCTGCGTCACCGCCCTGATTTCCAGCATCGGCGTCAGCCGCAACGCAAAAAAGGTTGCCGTAATTCACATCTCGTTCAATCTGATCGGCACGGTCGTGCTGCTTGCCCTGTATTACGCGCTGGATGCCGTATTCGGCTTCCCCTTTACCGACAGCGCCATCAGTGCCGCCGGCATCGCGCTGGTGCACAGCATCTTCAATATCACCACCACGGCCATGCTCATGCCGTTCAGCAATCTTCTGGTCAAGATCGCGAATACGCTCCTGCCAGACCACCCGTCTGCGCAGCAGGCAAACGCCGTCCTGCTGGACAACCGCCTTCTGGCAACGCCATCGGTCGCCGTGGCCGAGGCGGACAACCTGACCAACCGCATGTGCTCCATTGCCTCGCAGACACTTCTGGATTCCATCGGCACGCTGAGCGTCTATACGCGCGAGGCGTCGGAAAAGATCATGAAGTGCGAGGACACGCTCGACCTGTATGAGGATAAGCTCGGCACGTTCCTTGTCCAGCTCTCCGCCGAGCATATCTCGGACGACGATTCGCTGCGCGTGTCCAAAATGCTGCACTGCATCGGCGAATTTGAGCGGCTCGGCGACCACGCGGTCAACATTCTGGAAAGCGCGGAGGAGCTGCACCGCAAAAAGCTCCTGTTCGCCGAGGCCACACAGGCCGAGCTTGACACGCTTGCCGCGGCCATCACGGAAATCATCGGGCTTGCGGTGACGTCCTACCTGCGCATCGACGCGACGCTTTCCGCGCACATCGAGCCTCTGGAGCAGACAATCGACTATCTGGTCACCGCCATCCGCTCCAATCAGGTCCAGCGCCTTCAGCGCGGCGAGAGCTCCATCGAGCTCGGCTTTATTCTCTCCGACCTGCTGGGCAACTACGAGCGCGTCTCCGACCACTGCTCCAACATCGGCGTTTCAATCATCGAGCTTTCGCACCACTCGCTGGACACGCACGAGTATCTCGACAGCATCAAGCACGGCAGCCGCAGCTTTGACGCGCTGTACACCGAATACCGCGCAAAATACGCCATCTGAGCAAAGCCGCTGCATAACTGCTTTTCTCCCGCAAACGGCCCGTCCGTCAGAAACGCAGCCCATACAGCTCCGGCATAACCGCGTCTGCCGTCCCCGCTGCATATGCCGGCGTTCCGTTCACGCATTTGCTCTCGTTATCTTTTCCGGAAGCGCTCCGGCGTCCGTTTCCCCCGTTTTCCTCGTTTTCCCCTGTTTCCGGATTGCAAAAACCGCGGCAGAGTCCTCTGCCGCGGCGCTTTGCTTCTGCCGGGAATTATTTCTCGACGACCTCCAGAATCTCCATCGGACAGGCCTTGGCGCAGATGCCGCAGGCGATGCACTTGGAGGCGGGCAGGCCTTCATACTGTACCAGCACGCCGAACGGGCATGCTTCCTTGCACTTGCCGCACTGGACGCAGAGCTTCTTGTTGATCATGTACACGCCCTTGGGGTTCTGCGTAATCGCGCCGTGCTCGCACGCCTGTGCGCACTTGCCGCACTGAACGCAGACCATGGGCTTTGCCGCGCCGTTGCGCTCAATGATCTGGATGCAGGACTTGTCCTGATGGAACTCTTTATAGAACGCGTTCGAGCAGGCCTGTACGCAGGCGAGGCACGCCATGCACTGCACGCCCTTTTTTACCGTCAGCTTCTTCATTGGGTGGACTCCTTTGTTTATCTTTTTTCTTTTCCGAATCTGATTATACAGAGATTTCGGCAAAGAATCAACCGCGTTTTCTCATTTTCGCGTGAAAAAGTGTTTTCCGGATTCTCCCTTGCTGCGCACGGATTTCCAGTCCGCCGCAGAATATCCACGCGCAGATTGAAAATACTACCTCCATACAGGCACAAAACAGCCTGAATCGATCAGGAGGAACACATTATGAAACGTATTGTCATTCTTGTCCTGTCAGCGCTGCTGCTTCTCAGCGCGCTCACCGCGTGCAGCGCGTCCGGCTATATCGGCGACCCGTATTACCCCGACGGCTACAGCAACGTCTCGACCACGCGCGACGGCACCGTCAACGGCGTCAATGACCGCCGCAGCGCACCGGCAGCCTACGACGGCGCGCCCGCCGGCGGCCGTCAGGGCACGGTTCCCGCCCGCACACCTGCCGGTACAAATACCTATACCGGCACGCAGAACGGCACAAGCACCTATGGCGGCGCCCAAAACGGCACGAACACCTACACCGGCACCACCTCCGGCACCGGCATGGCGGGCAATCCCTGACAGAAATGCGGCAGAAACGCAGGTTTCTGCCGCATTTATCCTGATTCCTGCGGAACGCGCAGACTCTTGACCAGCGTCACGCGTCCGTCCGCCTCCCGCTCCGGCACAAAGCCGCCGCGGCGGTAGAAGCTCATCTCGCGTGCATCCGCCGGCAGCGTCACGCGCAGCTGCTGCGCGCCGTTTTTCCGGCTGCGGCTGACGGCGCAGCCGATCAGCTGCTCGCCCAGCCGCCGTCCGCGGTATCCCTCGTACATGGTCAGCTCATGTATCGTGCCGTCAGCGCCGCAGCGCACCATCCCCGCCTCCTGATCGTGCAGCATCGCGCGGAACGTGTCGCCGTCCTCGCGGAACCACATGTTGAAATCGCGGCGGTCGCCGTCCTTCCGCCACCATTTCTGGCGGGCAAAGGTCGAAATCTCCTCCGGCACATGCGACGCATCGTTCAGCTCGTCGACCATGAATACGCCGTTTTCATACCGCAGCCTTGACACGGCGGTGTTGTCACAATAGCCCGGCCACTGCCCGCCCAGAAGCCGGTACTGCACACCGCGCAGCACGCAGCCGTGCGAGAAAATCGCAATGGTTTTCCCGTCGTTTTCCTCGGCGGCCTGACGCATCCCCTCAAGAAAGCGCTGCGTGTACTCCTCAAAGCGCTCGCTGCCCTCGACCGCCCAGTGCAGCGGATCGTGGTTGAAGGCGTGCATAGCCTCCGGCTCAAATTTTTCCAGCCAGCCGAACGGCGTATCCTCCCACCGCCCGAGGTTTATCTCGCGGAAGCACGCGTCGCGCCGGAGCGTCAGCCCCTTCGGCACATATACCGCCCGCGCCGTGACGCAGGTGCGGTTGAGATCGCTCGCATAGCACGCGTCCACCCGCACGCCGACGAAGCGCCTTTCCAGCGCCCTGACCTGAAGCAGGCCGTTTTCCGTCACACGCGAGTCATACTGCCCGTGAATCCGGCGATAGGCGTTGCCCTCGGCCTCGGCGTGGCGCACAAGATAAATTTCCGTCATTCAGATCACCGTCACATAGCCGCTGAGCTGGCGGCGCATTTTCTCCGCGGCCTCGCGCGCCAGCTGCGCGTAGTTGTCCGCGTCGCCGGTTTTCTGCCATGCGTTCAGAATGCTCCGTCCGGCCATCACGGCCGCGCCGTGGCCGAATTTGTCAAACGCATACTGCGCGTCCTTTGCGCCCGCGCCCTGCGCGCCATAGCCCGGCACAACGAAGAACAGCCGGTCATAGCGGTCGCGCAGGCGGGCGAGAATCTGCGGATTCGTCGCGCCCACGGCAAGGCCGATCTGTGAATAGCCGTTCGTGCCGAACAGGTCGGTGCTCCAGCGCATGGCAAGATCCGCCATCACCTGATAGACCACCCGATCGCCCGAAAGCAGATCCTGCACCTCGCGCGCGGATTTGTTCGAGCTTCTGGTCAGCAGGAACACATTTTTCCCGTCCTCACAATAGCTGGTAAAGGGTCCGGCCGCGTCGCTGCCCAGATAGCTGCTGAGCAGCACGCCGTCGCAGGGATACGGCGTAAACGACTGTTCGCCGACCCTGACCTCACCAAAGCACGCGCTTGCCAGCAGCTCGGCATTCGGCGCGATATCGGCGCGCATCATGTCCAGCATGACGTAATAGCCGCACTCGGCCGCGCGCCGCAGCACCCGCTGCATCACGGCCACGCCGTCCGCGCCCAGCGCGGAAAAGCAGGCGGTTTCAATGCTGACGGCGGGCACCTGCTCGCGCAGCGCCTCCAGAAGCTCACAGGAGAACGCCCCGCACGCCTCCGCGGCGGCGCGGAGCGTATCGCCGTACTCCGCACGCGCTGCCTCGCGCACCCGCGGCGGGAGCTGCTCATAGGACGGGCAGATGCAGACCATCGTCGGGTTTTTCAGCTTTCTGATTTTTGCCTGTAGGGTATCAATAGACATTTCGCAGCCCCCTGTATCTGTTTGATTCGCAATGCCGCTCATACCGGCAGTATTCATGAAATTCTCACGGCAGCATCGTACCATCCGGTCGTCGCAGAAATACAGATACTGCTGATTCAGTATATCACAAAATATAGCGTTTGAACAGGCGCGGCCAGCGGTTATTTTGTATTTTTTCTCTCCGCGCGCAGCATTTGCATGAGTGTGCCGGACCGCCGCGGGGAAAACTGTGCACGGAGGGAGATGAACGCTATGGAAATGAAATCGTTTCTTGCCGCCATGGGTGCCGGCATCGCGGTCGGCGCGCTGGGCGTCATGATGCTGCCGAAAAGCAGCACTGTCTATCAGATGACCGACGACGCGGCGAAAACCATCCGCCGTGAGGCCGAAAAGGCCGTCGACAGCATCACCGGCTCCATGTAAGCAAACGGCAGAGACCATCCGGTCTCTGCCGTTTGTTCATGTCCGCTGCGCGCCGCCGTTGCTCTTTTTCGCCGGCTGTGCTAAAATAGCCTCAGATTTTTTCGTCATAGAACAGATTGAAGCTGGAAAACACCTGCTCGGCTGTTTTTTCATAGCTGACGCCCAGCCCCTCGCGGATGGAAAAGACCAGCGCATAGCCATAGCTTCCGTCCATCAGCACATCGGCTCGGTAGAGCCGCCCGCCCTCGTCGCCGGAGGCATACCACGCAAACTGATACTCCGGCATGCCGAAGCGCCGCGTCTGCACAATTTGCAGCTGCTCCGCCGAAAAGCCCGACAGCCGCCGCACCACCGCGTCGATGCCCTCGGCGCTGATCGTTTCGGCGCTGATCTCATAGTCGCCGTCCTTCTGCGCGTACACGCGCTGCGCGCCCCCGTCGGAAAATGCGGACGCAACCGCGTCGACGGGCACGTCAAAGGACATGGTGTACGCGTCCGCCGGCGCGGCCGCCTGCACGGGCAGCGTGTCGTCCACCGTCTCCCACACCGTTTCCGCCGCGCCGCAGCCGGAAAGCAGCAGCGCGAAGCACACAATTCCTGCAAACAGCTTTCTTTTCATACTCCGTCACCTCACCGAAAGGATATCTGCCATGCCTGTTTACCTGCTTCTAATCAATGCGCTCGCGCTCGTACTTATGTGTCTGGACAAAAATTTTGCGCGGCGGCACATGCGGCGCATCCCCGAGGCAACGCTGCTCGGCGCGGCGGCCATCGGCGGCAGCGCCGGCATGCTTCTCGGCATGGCACTGTTCCGCCATAAGACGCGGCACGCAAAGTTCGTCATTCTCGGGCCGCTCTTTCTGGCGCTGCATGTATTTCTGATTCTGCATTTTCATCTGCTGTAAAAAAGCGGGAGGCGTTTTTCGCCTCCCGCGCAAGCGGCTTTTATTCCTTTGCCCGCGGCAGATTCCACCGGTAATGCGCCGCAAGACACCGGATTGCAAACACCGCGGCTGCCGCAATTGCGCCCGCAATCCGCGCGTCCAGTCCCGCCGCCGTCAGCCCGACAAACAGCACCGCTCCCGTCAGCGAAGCAGTGGCATAGACATGCTTGACAAAAATCATCGGCGTGACGCCCGCCAGCACATCGCGCAGCATGCCGCCGCCCGTCGCCGTCAGCACGCCGACGAAGATCAGCAGAATCGGGCTTGCCGCCGGATGCGTATGTACGCACGACTGAATGCCCGAGACGGTAAACACCGCCAGCCCCAGCGAGTCCATCATCAGCAGCAGCACGTCAAACGGCCTCTGATGCCGCACCAGCGGCCGCCGCACAAACGGCAGGAAGAACAGAAACGACGTCACAAGCGCCGTGACCAGATACACGGGATTCTGAAAGCACACCGGCGGCGTCACGCCGATCATCAGATCGCGCAGCGCGCCGCCGCCCACGGCGGTCACAATCCCCAGAAAAACCACGCCGACAATGTCCAGGCGCTTCTGAATGGCGGTCATCGCGCCGCTGACGGCAAAGGCCACCGTCCCGATCATTTCCAGCACATACAGGAAAATACTCATGCCGTCCCCCGCTCAATATGAACTGATGGGCAGCGAATCGTCGTCGCTCCCCTTTTCCACTGCGCGGATCTGGATGTAATAGCTGTAGTCGGGGCTGACCTCCACCAGCACGCGGTCGCCCGCCCTGTGCCCCAGCACCGCCTTGCCGACAGGCGATTCCTTGCTGATCAGGCCCTTGAGTGCGTTCTGCCGGAGCGTCGTGACCAGTTCGATCGTCTGCTCCTCGTCGTCCTCCTCGATATAGATTGTGACCTTGTCAAACAGCCCGATTTCGTCGGGCGCGGAGCTTGCGTCGATCACATGCGCGGTTTTGATCATCCGCTCAAGATAGCGGATTCGGCTGTCGTTGCGGTTTTTTTCGCGTTTTGCCGACTTGTATTCAAAATTCTCGCTCAAATCGCCGAATTCCCGCGCTGTTTTCACATCCTCAATCAGCTGCGGACGCAGCTGGATGCGCCGGTATTCCAGCTCCTCCTGCATCTTTTTGATATCGACCGCAGTCAGTTCATCATTCATGACTCTGCCTCATTTCCGATTTGATTTTTCCATTTTATTGTCAAGGAGCCCTGCCATGCAGATCATTGCCCGCATTCACACAGACTTCCCCACCAAGTTTGGTGTCCCGCGCCAGAGCGGCCTTGCCGCCGCGCTGGAATCGACCGTTGTTTTTGAGCCGGAGTTCCGCAATCCCGACGCGCTGCGCGGCATTGAGGATTTTTCGCACATCTGGCTGATCTGGCAGTTCCACAAGGCGCTGCGCGACGGCTGGTCGCCGACTGTCCTGCCGCCGAAGCTGGGCGGCAAAACGCGCGTGGGCGTATTCGCCACGCGCTCGCCGTTCCGGCCGAATTCAATTGGGCTTTCCTGCGTGCGTCTGACAGGCGTGGAGCCGCACACAAAGGACGGCCCCGTCCTGCATGTCGCGGGAGCCGATCTGGTCGACGGCACGCCGATTTTTGACATCAAGCCATATCTGCCCTACGCCGACTGCCATCCCGAAGCCGTCGACGGCTTTGACGGGCGGCGCGTCGGCGACGCGCTGACGGTCGTATTCCCGCCGGAGCTTGCAGCCATGATCCCGCCGGAAAAGCGCGAGGGCCTGCGGCAGGCGCTCGCCTGCGGGCCAGTCCCCGGCTATCAGCATGACCCGACCCGCCGCTACGGCTTCAACTTCTCGGGTCTTGACGTGCGCTTTACCATCGACGGCGATACGCTGACGGTGGTGGAGGTTGTGCCGCTGGACGCGGAGGGTCAGTAATCGACCTTCATCAGGCACAGCCCCTGCGGCGGAGCCGTCGGCCCCGCCAGACGGCGGTCGCCGGCGTGCATGATCTGTGCAAGCGCCTCGGGCGTAAGGCTTCCCTTTCCCGCCTCCAGAAGCGTTCCCACCAGAATGCGGACCATATTCTGCAAAAAGCCGTTCCCGTGGAACGTAAAATACAGATAATCCCGCCTGCGGACAATCTCGATGGAATCCACGGTCCGAACCGTGGATTTTTTCATGCGCGGATTGCTGCAAAAGCTCTTATAGTCGTGCGTGCCCTGTAGAATCCGCGCGGCGGCCTGCATTGCCGGCACATCCGGCTGAAAATCCAGCGTCCAGACATATTTCCGGTCAAAAACAGGCTTTGTATCGCCCACATAGCAGGTGTAGCGATAGGTCTTGCCCACGGCGCGGTAGCGCGCGTGGAAGCGCTCGGCCGCCTCGCGCACCTCTGCGATGCAGATATCGTCCGGCAGATAGCGGTTCATGTAATCGCGGATTTCCTCGGGCGATTTATCCGTCTCCAGCATCGCGCTCGCCACCATGGCGCGCGCATGCACGCCCGCGTCGGTCCGCCCCGCGCCGAATACCTCAACCGGCGCGTCGCACATGCGCGAAAGCACGGCCTCAAGCTTTCCCTGAATCGTATCGCGGTCCGGCTGGCGTTCCCAGCCGTAGTAGCGCGTGCCGTCATAGCTGAGCGTCAGCTTGTAATTTCTCGTCATTTCCGCGCGCCGTCCTCATATTCCTGCGTATACCGGCACACCGGATAGTTGGAGCAGCCCCAGAAGCGCTGTCCCTTCCGCGCGCCCTTCTGCGCCGTGCGCAGAACCATCCGCGCGCCGCAGCGCGCACAGACCGGCACCGTCGCGCGGGCCGCGCTTTCGCGGTGGCGCTGGGCCGCCTGCGGCTTTTGCAGACGGAAGCTGTCGTATTTCAGCGCCGTACAGTGCGCGCGGCGCGCAATCTCCACGGCCAGCATATCGTAAAGCCTGCGCAGCTCATCCTCGTTCACGCCCGCAGCCAGCTTCCGCCGCAGATACTCCTCGGGTGAAGCGCCGACCTTCCTTTTGAAAGCGTCGAGAAATCGTTCGGTATCGCTTTTCGGCTGTTTCCTCTGATACATTTCCCCCGCTCCTTTCTTTTTGCGGCAGAAGCGCCGGCGCGCGTCTGCCTTTGTTTTATTATACATAAAGCGCGCGAAAAAATCTACTGCCGCGTTTTTTGCGGCCTGCGAAAAATGCACTTGACAAATCTGTATCGTTGTATTATTGTATTACTGTCTTGATACAACAAACCACGGAGGTGTACGCATGCCCTGGTCATTTGCACCGAACCAGCCGATCTACACACAGCTGATCGACCGGCTGCGCCGCGCGGTCGCCGCGGGCGAATATCCGGCCGGCAGCCGCCTGCCGGCCGTGCGTGAGCTTGCCGCCGAGGCCGGAATCAACCCGAATACCGTCCAGCGCGCATTTCTCGAGCTGGAGCGCGAGGGACTGATCTACTCGCAGCGGACGTCCGGCCGCTTCGTCACGGACGATCCCGACGCGATTGCGCGCGCGCGGAACACACTGGCGTCCGAGCAGGTGCGGCAGTATCTGTCGGCCATGCGCGCGCTCGGCTTTTCGCAGGACGAGGCGGCAGGGCTTGCCGCCGGAATGAAAGAAAAGGAACCGAACAAGGAGGAAAACTGAATGCCTGTTTTACAATGTCAGGGGCTGACCAAACTCTATGGCAGCGTCTGCGCTCTGGATCACATCGACCTGACGGTCGAATCGGGCCGTATCGTCGGCCTGCTCGGCCCGAACGGGAGCGGCAAGACCACGCTCATCAAGCTGGCCACCGGCCTGCTCGCGCCCACCGAGGGCGTCATCCGCATCGACGGCAGTGCGCCGTCGCCTGCCACAAATGCCGTCGTCTCCTACCTGCCCGACCGCGTCTCGCTGATCGCGTGGGCAAGCATCCGGCAGCTGATGGACTTCTACGGCGATTTCTACGCCGACTTTGACCGCGAGGCGGCCGAGCAGATGCTTTCGCATCTGAACCTCTCGCCCGAGTTGCGCGTCAGGCAGCTGTCCAAGGGCATGAAGGAAAAGGTGCAGCTGATTCTGACCATGAGCCGCAAGGCAAAGCTCTATCTGCTGGACGAGCCGATCGGCGGCGTGGACCCCGCCACGCGCGATTACATTCTGCACACGATCATCGCCAACTATAACCCCGAGGCCGCCGTCATCGTCAGCACGCACCTGATCGCGGACGTGGAAAATATTCTCGACGAGGTCGTATTTGTCAACCACGGCCAGATCGCACTGCACTCCACCGTCGACGCCATCCGTGAAGAGCACGGCATGTCGGTCGACGCGTATTTCAGGGAGGTATTCAAATGCTGGGAAAACTGATCAAGCATGAATTTCGGGCCACAGCGCGGCTGATGCTGCCGCTGTTCGGCGTGGTCATGCTGCTTTCGCTGTTTATGCGCATTGCCTCGCACGGTGTGTTCAGAGCCGAAAACCGGAGCAATCTCCCGTTTCTGGATATTCTCAACACACTGATCACCAGCGCGTTTATCATCGCGCTGATCATCGTCGCCGTCTTTTCCGTCGTTTTGATGGTCAGCCGCTTTTATAAGAATCTGATGACCGACGAGGGCTATCTGATGTTCACCCTGCCGGTCAGCATCCACCAGCTTCTCTGGTCAAAGCTGATTGTCGCCGCCGTCTGGTTCATCGCCACATTCCTCGTCGAGGCGCTGGCCATTGCGGTTGTCGCCCTTGAGGGCGGGATGCTGCACGATCTGCTGGATGGCTTCGCACAGCTCCTTGCCGAGCTTGACGCCTATTACGCGCTCAACGGCGCGGCGTTCGCGCTGGAACTGCTGGTGCTGCTGCTTCTGAGCCTGATTGTCTCGTGCCTCAACTTCTACGCACCGATTGCCATCGGCTACAGCTTCTCCAACCACAAGACGCTTCTGTCGGTCGTGTTCTACTTCGCGCTGAGCCTCTTCTGGCAGATCGTCTATGTCACCCTCGGCGTTACCGGCATTACCCGCCTCTCGACCGTCTCCCTGCCCGCCGCCGGCAACGTTTCCGCAGCCATAACGCTGGCGCACACCACACTTTTCAGCACCATCGGTCTGCTGGCCCTCACCGGCGCGGTCATGTATGTGCTGACGTGGTACATGCTCCGCCGCCACCGGAATCTGCAATAATTATAATTTACAGCAGCGCTGTAAGGGACCGGCCATCGCCGGTCCCTTTTGCCGTTACACCGCAGCCGTGCCTCCGGCGTCCGTTCCACACCGCACTTTGTAGGGGCGGATACCTCTGTCCGCCCGACATTTCCATTTTGCACCAGTATATCTTTTGGAGGCAGCAACAGCGTGTTGCTTGTATCCCGGAGGGTTTCATGGTAATATCTGATAGAGGAGTTGATTACATGGATACCAAAGAAATTCTATTGCAGCTCAGAACACAAAAGGGGCTGTCACAGGAGGAGCTGGCCGAACAGGTTTTTGTAACCAGACAGGCCGTATCACGCTGGGAAAACGGCGAAACCACGCCGAATACGGAAACGCTGAAGCTGCTGTCCAGGCTTTTTGACGTCTCCATCAACACGCTGCTCGGCTCGCCGCGTCAGCTGATCTGCCAGTGCTGCGGCATGCCGCTGGACGACTCCACAATCAGCAGAGAGCCGGACGGCGCGCTCAATGAGGAATACTGCAAATGGTGCTACACGGACGGCGAGTTCAAGTATTCCAGCAAGGAACAGCTGATCGACTTCTGCGTCGAGCACATGGCAAGCGACGCCTGGCCGAAGGAACAGGTTCGCGCGCATATGGAGGCTGTGGTGCCGGAGCTGCGGCACTGGAAAAAGTAGCCGCAACAGCCTCACCGGATAAAAACCGCGTCTCTGCCGTCTGGCAGAGACGCGGTTTTGCACAGTCTGGAAAATTGTCACGGCATTGCCGTGGAATCCGCGCTCAGAATACCGTCACAAGGAACTGCGTGACCAATACAACGGCAATCAGCGCAATGGGATACGTCGCGGCGTAGGCCGAGGCGACATTGCTGGTCTGCGCAACATGAATCAGCGTACCCAGCGCCGGCGTAGAGGTCATGCCGCCCGTGATCGAGCCGAGAATATTCAGCAGATTCAGCTTCAGCACATACCGCGCCAGCAGATAGCCGACAATCATCGGCAGGAGGGTCATAATCATGCCATAGAGGAAGTAGATGGGCTTGAAATACCGGACAAAGCTCATGCCGCCCGCAACGCCCGCGCCGATCAGGAAAACCATCAGTCCCAGCTCGCGGAACGTCTCCAGCACCTTCTGGCTCGGCATCAGGTCCGCACGGCCAACATGGCCGAAATGGCCGAAAATCAGCGATATCAGCAGCGTGCCGCCGGTGGTGGTCAGAGAAAAGAAGCCGAACAGCTTGACAGAGCCGACCAGAATGCCCAGCACCGCCGCCACAGCGAACGGCGTAAAGCCGAAATCGTCAAACTCAATCAGCTTTCCCTTGTATTTTTCCACATCGCCGGTTTCCACATGCGTGATTTTGCGCCGCTCCTCGTCCATGTCCGCGTGCACGACGCGCGGCATCAGCTGCACAAACAGCACCACGCCGATCACGCCGAACAGATACGCAATGCCGTAGCCCACCGTAACCGCGTCCTGATACTGGGCCGCAACGGCCTCCTTTGTGGCCGAAAACGCCGGCGTGGAGGTCAGCGCACCGGACAGCAGACCGGTGATCATGGCCGTCAGCTGCTTCGGGTCATAGCCCGCCGTTCCGGATTCCAGTCCGCGCGCAGCCAGCAGGCACAAAACCGCCGCGATGCCGCCGGACAGGATGATCACAAAGCCGAGCAGGACATAGGATTTGAAGTTTTTCTTCATGTTTTTGAAGAAGTTCGGACCGGCAATGAAGCCCACAGACGTGACAAAGAACACCAGTCCCAGGTTTTCCACGATCTTCAGCGCCTGCGAGGCGTAGTTGATCTCTTCAATGACGAATTTCGAGTTGAAGTTCGCGCCGAAAAAGCCGCCGTAGACCAGCGCGATGACAAAGACGCCGGCCGTTCCAAGGCTGATCCCCTTGATCGTAATCCGGCCCAGCAGATAGCCGAGCGCGGCGATCAGAAAGACGGAAAGCATCAGAAAGTTGGCCGCGTTCATGGAAAAGCTCATATATCCCCCTGATTTCAGACGGCTCCGCACTGGCAAGCCCCGCGCGGAGCCGTCCGTTTCTGTTCTCTTTCTATTCTATGTTATTTCTTTCTGGTGTAATCGGGAAGCAGCTGCGGCGAGAGTTTGTCGGATTCAACACCCGCGGCCTCGCGCTCGGCTTCAAATGCGTCCACATGGCGCAGCGTTAGCGTGCCGACCTGCACATCCTTCGACTTCGCGGCGGCACATCTGCCGGCGTTGCGGCCAAAGACAATGATGTCCAGCAGACTGTTGCCCATCAGGCGGTTGCGTCCGTGGATGCCGCCCACAACCTCACCGGCTGCAAACAGGTTCTCCACGTCCGTCTGTCCGTCGGGCGTGATGTGCAGACCGCCGTTCTGATAGTGCAGCGTCGGATAGACCAGAATCGGCTCGGTGCGGATGTCGATCCCGTGCTTGCCGAACATGCGCATCATGGCCGGAATGCGCTTTTCAATCGTGCCTGCGCCGCCCTTCATCTCAATCATCGGCGTATCCAGCCACACTGCATCGCCAAGCGGCGTCCTGACGCCCTTGCCGCGCTCGGAGCATTCACGGATGATGGAGGCCGCGGCCACGTCGCGCGTCTCCAGCGGGTTCATGAACACCTCGCCGTCGCAGTTGACCAGCATTGCGCCGACCGAGCGAACCTTTTCCGTGACCAGCGCGCCGAAAATCTGCGCGGGGAACGCCGCTCCGGTGGGATGATACTGAAGCGTATCGGGATACAGCAGCTTTGCGCCCGCGCGATAGCCCAGAATCAGGCCGTCGGCTGTCGCGCCGTAGTGGTTGGAGGTCGGGAAGCCCTGATAGTGCATGCGTCCCGCGCCGCCGGTGGCCAGAATAACGGTCTTTGCGCGCGCAATCAGGATTTCCTTTGTCTCCATATTCAGCAGCACCGCGCCCGCGCAGCGGCCCTGTCCGTCCTTGATCAGCTCGATTGCCGAGGTGAAGTCGACCACGGGAATCTGGCGGTTGAGCACCTCGTCGCGCAGCGTGCGCATGATCTCCGCGCCGGAATAGTCCTTTGCCGCATGCATGCGCTTGCGCGACGTGCCGCCGCCGTGCGTCGTGATCATGGTGCCGTCGGGCGCCTTGTCAAACTCCACGCCAAGCGAGGACAGCCACTGAATGGCCTCCGGCGCCTCTGTGACCAGCTTGTACAGAAGGTCCTTCTGCGCGGCGAAATGACCGCCGCCATAGGCGTCAAGGAAGTGCTGCGCAGGCGAATCGTTCGGCTTGTCAGCCGCCTGAATGCCGCCCTCGGCCATCATCGTGTTCGCGTCGCCCATGCGGAGCTTCGTGACGATCATGACCCTCGCGCCGGCGTTGTCGGCCTCGATGGCCGCCGAGCAGCCCGCGCCGCCGCCGCCGATGATCAGCACGTCCGCGTCATAGTCCGGATGAGACAGATCCAGCTTCTCATCCAGAATGCGGGAACGTCCCTGAAGCAGCGCGGCCAGCTCCGTCGGGACCTTTCCGCCCCTGTTCGGGCCCATTTTCAGCTCGGTGAACTGGTTTTCGCGATAATCGGGATGGAACGTGCGCAGCAGCACATCCTTTTCCTCCGCCGTCATGCGGCGGGGGTCCAGACGGATATTCCGCTCACGTGCAGCCTCGACCCTTTTGATCGATTCCTGAATTTTCGGATCGGTATACATGCCTGCTCCCTCCTTACTTTTCGATCTCGCGGTGGTTGTAAAGCTCCTTGATCTCATCAAGCGGCTTTTCCATCAGACTTTCAATCAGCGCCTCAAATTTGCCGTCTCTGATTTCCTGCACGCGCTCGTCCAGATGTTCGCAGTGCGGAGCCAGATATTTGCCGTTCAGGCGGCGTGCCAGCATCGCAACCTGCGGATGCGAAATACCGGCGGGGCAGCGCGAGGAGCATACGCCGCACATGACGCAGTCAAACGACTCCTCTGCACACTTCTCATACTCGCCGCGCTGGGCATAGGCGATGTACTGCATGACATTCAGGCCCTGCGTGCACGCCTTGGTGCAGGCGTTGCAGCCGACGCAGGCGTAGATTTCGGGGTACAGCTGCATCATGATCCGCTCGGTGGGTCTGACCTTCTCGATGTCATAGACCTCCTTCACCAGCGGGAAGAACGGCAGCGTTGCAACGTACATGTTGTTTTCGACCTTTGTCGAGCAGGCCAGACATGCCTTCAGCTCACGGTCGCCCGCGATGCGGTAGATCGTCGCGCACGCGCCGCAGAAGCCGTTGCGGCAGCCGCAGCCGCGCACCAGCTGATAGCCGGAATACTCCATTGCCTCCATGATGGTCAGGCTTTCCGGCACCTCATATTTTTTGCCGAACAGGAAAACATTTACCATTTTTTCCATCGTGTTCTCTCCTTAATACTCGTCGGGCAGCTCGTCGAGCTGGTCAAAGCGGAATACCGGACCGTCCTTGCAGACGTACTTGTCGCCGATGTTGCAGCGGCCGCACTTGCCAAGCGCGCACTTCATCTTCAGCTCCATCGTCGTGTAGATGTGCGTCCGGTCAAAGCCCAGCTCCATCAGTCCCGCGAGGGTGAATTTGATCATGATCGGAGGGCCGCACATGACGACCGTCTTGGACGTGTCAAACGCCAGCTCCTTGACATAATTCGGCACGAAGCCGACGTGGCCGTCCCATTCGGGCTGCTCGCGGTCGATGGTCAGATGGACGTTGATCCCGTCCTCTTTGCACCACACGTCAAGGATTTCCTGAAAATCGACCAGATCCTCCTTCGAGCGCGATCCGTAGACAATGTCGATCTTCCCGTAGCGGTCACGGTAATGGCGGCAGTAGTTGATGACCGAGTGCAGCGGTGCAAGACCGATGCCGCCCGCAATGAACAGCAGATCCTTTCCGGCAAAGTCGGTATCCACGGGGAAGCCGTTGCCATACGGACCGCGGATGGTGATCTGCTGGCCGGCTTCCATCTGATGCAGCCACTGCGTCACACAGCCGCAGCGCTTGATGGAAAACTCGACAAATTCCGTCTCCGTCGGACTGGAGGTGATGGAAAACAGCGCCTCGCCGACGCTCGGAATGGAGAGCATCGCGCACTGGCCTGGGATGTGCTCAAACGGCTTTCTGCCGTCGAGGCCGACCACGCGGAACGTCTTGACGTCGGGCGTATCCACACGGATGGCCGTGACGACGCCGATCATGGGGATCAAGGGATCATTTCTCATGCTTCTTCCTCCCCCAGTTCTCTGATGACCTTGACAATGTTCATGTGGATGGGGCACTTCTGCAAACACCGGCCGCAGCCGACACAGCCGAAAATGCCGTCGTTGTTATCGGGGAAATAGACCAGCTTGTGCATAAAGCGCTGGCGGAAGCGTTCAAGCTGCGTCGGACGCGGCTGACCGGCGGACATTTTTGTGAAGTCCGAGTACATGCAGCTGTCCCAGCAGCGGAAGCGCCGGACCGTTCTGCCGTTGTCAAACTCCTGAATGTCATAGCACTGACAGGTCGGGCAGGCAAACGTGCAGGTGCCGCAGCCGAGGCACGCCTCGCTGAGCCGTTTCCACTTCGGGCTGGAAAACAGGGCCTTCGTTTTGCCCGCGCCGACGGCGTCCAGGCTGAGCCCCGCCAGCGGGAGCCGTTTGAGAATCTCCCGCGTCTGCGCCTGCTGCCGTTCCACCACCTCGCCGGAGCAGTCCGTCAGCATCGGCAGCGCGCGCGTCAGCGCCTCGCCCTTTTCGGTGTTCGCGCGCCAGTAGAGGCTGTCCGCATCCATCCAGCACGTCACATCGCCCGCAGGGTCCGCCGCGTCGATTCCGAACGCGCCGCAGAAGCATGTCTCCTCCGGCTCGCCGCAGGCCATCGTCACAATCGTCGCGTGCTCGCGCCGCGACTGGTAGTAGGTGTCAACCGGCTCGGCAAGGAAAACCCTGTCAAGAATCTCAAAGCTCCGGCAGTCGCACGCGCGCACGCCGAACAGTACAAACGGCGCAAGCACATCGCGCGTTTCAATCAGATCAATCTGTTTGCCCGTGACCTTAAAGCCCATCAGGTTTTCCACCTGCGGGAAGAACAGGTCCTTTGCGCTGCGTGCGGTGTTGAGCGCCTTTGACAGCGCCATGCCCTCCTGCCAGACGGTAAAGCGCGCCTGACCGGCCGCGTCGTCCGCGGGAATATAGAGCGTCTGCTGCGCCGCCGCAGCGGCAAACAGCTCGTTCAGACGGGAAATCGGGAGCTTTTTCATGCGCGGCTTCCTCCCCTCTCATACACGACGGACGGCTCGCAGTCGTCCTTGCGGAAATCCATCAGCGGCGGGCGCGAATCCATATCCGCACCGGCCTGATATTCGCCGTACAGCTCGTCGATGTCCTTAATGAACTTCCGGTTGAGCAGGTGCAGCGGAATGTGCTGCGGGCACACGCGCGAGCATTCGCCGCAGTCGGTACAGCGTGCCGCGACGTGGAACGCGCGGATAATATGGAAGAAGTTCTCTTCAAAGCTGCTCGCGGCCGCCTTGTTGTCGGTTCCGAGGTCGTGATTGTCAAACACGCATTTTTCGCACGAGCACGCCGGACAGACGTTGCGGCACGCGTTGCAGCGGATGCAGCGTGAGAGCTCGCCGCGCCAGAAGCTGTAGCGCTCCTCCGGCGTCATGGCCTCCAGCTCCGCGACCTGCGCAAAGCGCGCATTGCCGCAGTCCTCGCCCTGCTCGCCCAGCAGCTCGTCAAATCCGACGATTTTTTTCGACTTGCAGACCGCGCAGCGGTCCAGCAGCACGTCGGCTCTTTTCACCGTTTTTTCGCCGTAGATCGTCTCAGCGATCAAATTTCCGCCGTCCTCGCGCACGGCGGTCACGCCCTTCGCTCCCGCGGCCTTCAGCTTTTCAATGTCACAGGTGCCGTCGCACTGCACGCCCACGGCGTAGACCGCGTCGCGCGCGATACGGTGCTCCTTTTGCAGCTGCACAAACGAATAGCTGTCGCAGGGCTTGAGGAACGCGGCGACTCTGCCGCCCTTTTTCGACTCGGCAATGAGGTATTTCGACACATTCGCGGCGGAAAACACGCTCCAGACGAAGTTCCTTTCCACATCCTCCACCGTCGTAAACACCGACGGCGTCAGATCGTAGAAGAATTCGCCCGCGCGCCAGCCGATCACGCGGTCGACCGTTCCGTTTTTGAGGAGCTCGATGGCCTTTTCCTTTACTCTTTGCATCTCAGGTCCTCCAATCTGCGGTTCTCGCCGAGTCTGGTGATTGTCTCCACAAACTCGTTCATTGTGGCCGCGAATTTTGCGCCCTCGGCGGCGGAGACCCACTCGACGCGGGTACGCTCCTTTTCGATGCCCAGATAGTCCAGCATGGAGAACAGAAGCGTCATTCTGCGCCGCGCGTAATAGTTGCCGGTGGTGTAGTGGCAGTCGCCTGGGTGGCAGCCGCACAGAATCACGCCATCTGCGCCGCGCTGGAACGCGCGGAGAATAAACATCGGATTCAGGCGGCAGGAGCACGGAATGCGGATGATTTTGACGTTGGCGGGATAGCTCAGCCGGTTCGTGCCGGACAAATCCGCGCCCGCGTAGGAGCACCAGTTGCAGCAGAAGGCCACGATGGTGGGTTTCCAGCTTTCATTTACTTGCATATCGCGTCCACCTCCGCCAGAATTTGCTTGTTGGAGAAGCCCTTCAGATCCATTGCGCCGGACATGCACGCCACGGTGCACGCGCCGCAGCCCTGACACACGGCCGGATTGACCTGCGCCACACGGCGGATGAGCGTCGTGCGGTTCGGCCCGCGGAATTCCTTGTCGACGTATGTAATCGCGCCGTAGGGGCAGACCTTTTCACAGCTTGAGCAGCCGTTGCACATCATCTCGTCCGGCTGCGCAACACACGGATTGCACGTCAGCGAATCCCTGCACAGCAGGCCGATGACCTTGGACGCAGCCGCGCCCGCCTGTGCGACGGTCTCGGGGATATCCTTCGGTCCCTGACACGCGCCGGACAGGAACACGCCCGCCGTCGGGCTTTCCACGGGGCGCAGCTTCGGGTGCGCCTCGGTAAAGAAGTCGTTCGTGTCCATCGACGCGGTCAGCATTGTCGCAAGCGGCCTTGCCGTCTCATCCGGCTCGATTGCCGCGGCAAGAACCACCATGTCCGCGTCGATATGCAGCTGCCGGTTTCCGATCAGATCGGACGCCTGCACCTTGAGCTTTCCGCCCTCGGGGACGACCTTTCCGACCATGCCCTTGACATAGTGCACGCCGTATTCCTCAACCGCACGGCGGTAGAACTCGTCAAAGTTCTTGCCCGGCGTGCGCACGTCGATGTAGAACACATACACGTCGGTATCGGGGTATTTTTCACGGCAGAGCATCGCATGCTTGGCCGTGTACATGCAGCAGATCTTCGAGCAGTAGGGCTTTCCCTTCTCCCCGCCGTCGCAGCGCGAGCCGACGCACTGCACAAAAACAATCGTCTTGGGATGCGTACCGTCGGACGGGCGCAGCAGCGTGCCGCCCGTCGGGCCGGCCGCGTTCATCAGCCGCTCGAATTCCAGACTGGAAACGACGTCCGGACTCTTCGAATACGCAAACTCGTCAAATTTATCCAGCTTGATGGGATTGAAGCCCGTGGCCACGACAATCGCGCCGTATTCGCGCTCGACCAGCTCGTCCTTCTGCTTATAGTCGATCGCGCCCGCGGTGCAGACCTTTGCGCAAACGCCGCATTTGCCGTTTTTCAGCATGTTGCAGTAGTCCGGATCGATGGTCGCAACCTTCGGCACCGCCTGCGCAAACGGAATATAGATCGCGCGGCGGTTGTCAAGTCCAAGGTTAAAGTCGTTGGGGACCTTTTTCTGCGGACACTTCTCGGTGCACAGACCACAGCCGGTGCATACGTCCTCTTTGACATAACGCGCCTTTCTGCGGATGGTAACATGGAAGCTGCCGACGAAGCCTTTGACGGCGTCAACCTCGGAATAGGAATAGATTCTGATTTTTTCGTTCTGCGCCGCCTCAACCATCTTCGGCGTCAGAATGCACGCCGCGCAGTCCAGCGTCGGGAACGTCTTGTCAATCTGGGTCATTTTGCCGCCGATGGTCGGCTTTTTCTCGACAATGTCGACCTCAAAGCCGGCGTCGGCGATGTCCAGTGCCGTCTGAATGCCGGCGATACCGCCGCCGATGACCAGCGCGCGCTTGGTCACGGGGCTGCTTCCGGCCGTAAGCGGCGCGTTGAGATGCACCTTTGCGATTGCGGCGCGGCCGAGGATAATGGCCTTTTCCGTCGCCTCGGCCCTGTCCTTGTGAATCCACGAGCACTGCTCGCGGACATTGGCGATTTCCAGCATATAGGGGTTCAGACCTGCCGCCTGACAGGTCTTGCGGAACGTCGCCTCGTGCATTCTCGGCGAGCACGAGCAGATGACCACGCCCGTGAGCTGATGCACATGGATGGCGTTTTTGATCATGTCCTGCCCGCTCTGCGAGCACATATAGGGATAATCGGTGGCAACGACAACGCCAGGCTCGTTTGCAAGAGCCTTCGCAACCGCTTCCACATCCACCGTCGCGGCAATATTGGTGCCGCAGTGGCATACGAATACGCCGATTCTCTGCATTGTCCTGCCTCCTTACTTTTTATATTTGCGGAACGCGCTGGTAACGGCCTGCTGCGGCAGGTCCTCGTCCAGCTTCTGCGCAATCTGCTCGGGCTTCAGGTGGTCCATGCCCTGCTGGCGGACGACCGCCAGCCGCACGGCCTCAATAAGCTTCGCCGGCTCCACGCTGCGCGGGCAGCGCTCGACGCACGCAAAGCAGCTCAGGCACCGATAAATCCCCTTCGAACCCATCAGCTCCTCGATGCGCCCGCTGTCGACCATGTCGACAAACTGATGCGGATGGTATTCCATCTCGTCGTATGCCGGACACGCGCCCGAGCATTTGCCGCACTTCATGCACTTTCTGGGATTGACGCCGGAAATGCGGGCAACTTCATCCATCAGATTCTGCCTGTTCATTCCGCCGCCTCCTTTACGCCGAGAGCCTCTGCCAGAAGCTCGGTGAAATAGTACACCGGAAGGCCGTTTTCCGCGTTTTCCTTCAGATTGTACATGCACAGCGGACAGGCCGTGATCAGCTCCTCCGCGCCGCACGCGCGGGCGTTGTCCATGACCTTTTTGACCTGCTTCTGCGCAAAGCCCCTGCCCTCAACAGTCGTATAGCCGCCGCAGCACTCGTTGCGCAGCGCGTAATAGACCGGCTCTGCGCCGATGGCGCGGATAAAGTCCTCGATGATCGTCGGATTTTCCGGATCGTCAAAGCCCAGCTTGCGGCTTGGCCGCAGCAGCAGGCAGCCGTAGTACGCGCCGATTCTGCGCCCCGTCAGTGGATTTACAACCCTTTTCGCCAGCTCGTCAAAGCCGACGCGGTCGCGCAGCACCTCAAGATAGTGCAGCACCGTCGTCTCGCCCGTATACGGAACGTCCAGCTTCAGATAATTCTGCACACGCGAGGCAATTGTCTCGTTGTTTTTCATGTCGCCGTTGACGCGCTTGATGACGTGATGGCACGCCGAGCACAGCGTGACCAGTTCGTTTCCAAGATCTCTTGCCGAAACCAGCGCGCGCACGGAGGAAAGTCGGGTCGCAATCTCATCCTGCGCCATGGGATACACCGCGCCGCAGCACTGCCACTCGGGCAGTTCCGCAAGCTCGATTCCCAGCGCCGCGAACGCGCGGCGGCCGTATGTATCCAGATCTTTGCCGCGGGTTTTGAGCGTGCACCCTGGGAAATAAGAGAATGTCATGTGTTGTTCCTCGCAATCGTCAGACCATCTGCTCGGGATGGAATACTTCGTCGAATTTTTCCGCCGTCAAAAAGCCCAGCTGCACGCACGCTTCCTTCAGCGATATGTTCTCTCTGAACGCCTTTTTCGCGGTTTTTGCCGCGTTCTCATAGCCGATGTAGGGATTAAGCGCCGTGACCAGCATCAGAGAATTGTGCAGATTGTGATGCATCTTTTCGCGGTTTGCGCGGATACCGACGGCACAGTTGTTGTTGAACGACGTGATCGCCTCGGCCAGCAGACGCGCAGACTGCAGGAAATTATAGATGCACACCGGCATGAACACGTTCAGCTCAAAATTGCCCTGCGACGCGGCCATGCCCACGGCGACGTCGTTGCCCATGACCTGCACGGCGACCATCGTGACAGCCTCGCACTGGGTGGGGTTGACCTTGCCCGGCATGATGGACGAGCCCGGCTCGTTTTCGGGAATGAAAATCTCGCCGAGGCCGTCGCGCGGGCCGGAGGCCAGCCAGCGCACATCGTTCGCAATCTTCATCATATCGGCAGCCAGCGCCTTGAGCGCACCGTGCGCAAAGACAAGCTCGTCCTTGCTGGTCAGCGCGTGGAATTTGTTTTCCGCCGTCACAAACTGTCTGCCCGTCAGCGCGGAAATCTTCTCCGCAACCAGCCTGTCAAAGCCCTTCAGCGCGTTCAGGCCCGTGCCAACGGCCGTGCCGCCCAGCGCCAGCTCATGCAGGCACGGAAGCGCCAGCTCCAGCATTCTGCGGTCCTTTTCCAGCGAGCTTCTCCATCCGGAGATTTCCTGTGAAAACTCAATCGGCGTCGCATCCTGAAGATGCGTGCGGCCGGATTTGACCACGCCGCGGTTTTCCTCCTCCAGACGGCGGAATGTCGCCGTCAGCAGGTCGATTGCCGGCAGCACGCGGTCCTCAATCGCTTCCACGGCGGCGATGTGCATCGCCGTGGGGAACGTGTCGTTGGACGACTGCGACATGTTGATATCATCGTTCGGGTGCAGAAGCTTCCTGCCCGCGATTTCGTTGCCGCGATTGGCTATGACCTCGTTGGCGTTCATGTTCGACTGCGTACCGGAGCCGGTCTGCCACACGACCAGCGGAAAATGATCGTTGAGCTGGCCGGAGATGACCTCGTCGCAGGCGGCGC
>CAKUJN010000012.1 GCA_934661735.1 uncultured Oscillospiraceae bacterium | reverse complement strand
GCGTGACGCTGAGGACCTGCTTGCCGCGTGCCGCGCGTGAAAGCTTTTCTGCCACCTTCTGCGCCGCGCGGCCGCTGACGCCGGCATCAACCTCGTCAAAAACCAGCGTTCCAACCGCGTCCTGCTCGGCAAGGACGTTTTTCATTGCCAGCATGATGCGCGCCAGCTCGCCGCCGGAAGCGACCTTGCTCATGGGCTTGAGCGCCTCGCCGACATTGGCCGACATCAGAAAACGTACTGCGTCCATACCGTTCGGCGAAAGCGGAAGCTCGTCAAACTGACAGACAAATTGAATCTTTGGCATATCCAGCTGCGCCAGCTCCGACTGAATGCGCGCCTGAAGCTCATCTGCGGCGGCGTGCCGCGCCGCGCGCAGCAAAAGTGCATCGCGCTCGGCCTCCTGCTCGTACTCCGCCAGCGCCTTTTGTAGACGCTCGACACGGTCGGACGCGAATTCGATTTCATCCAGCTGTGTGCGCGCCCTTTCCAGAAACGCCAGAATTTCCGCACAGCTTGCGCCGTATTTGCGCTTGAGGCGGTAGAGCGTATCCAGACGCGACTCAATTTCCTCCAGTTCCTGCTCAGAATATGTCAGACTGTCGGCAAGGTCACGCAGCTCCTCCGCGGCGTCCTGTACGGCGTAGCCGAGATCGGTAATTTTCTGATAGACGCCGCCGATGCGCTCGTCCATCCGCGCCACACGCGAAAGCGAATGCTCAGCCGCGGAGAGAAGTCCGGCCGCACCTTGTGCGTCCTCGTCGCCGTAGAGCGCCTGCACCGCGCCCTGAAGCGCAAGCGTCAGCTTTTCCGCGTTTTGCAGAAGCTTTCTGCGCTGCTCAAGCTCCTCGTCCTCTCCCGCGTGCACGCCGGCGCGCTCAATTTCGTCGATCTGGAATTGCAGCGACTCCATCAGTCGAAGCTTTTCGCTCTCATTCAGACTCAGCCGTTGAATTTCCTGCCGCGTCTGCTGCACGCGCTGATACGACTCGGCATACCGAGCCAGAAGCGCTTCGTCGCGCGCAAACAGGTCCAGATAATTCAGATGTGCCGCCTCGTCAAACAGCTGCTGCGAGTCGTGCTGGCCGTGGATGCTGATCAGCTGCACGCCCAGCCGCCGCAGAATGCTGACGGTGACAGGCCGTCCATTGACACGGCAGTTGTTGCGCCCGTCTGGGAAAATTTCGCGCTGGACCAGCAGCTCCTGCGGGTCGTAGTCGATCTGATTGTCAGAGAACCAGGCGCTCTGCGGCACGCCGGTGAATACGGCGCTGACAAATGCGCGCGGCGCGCCCGTGCGGATGACGTCGCGCGAAGTGCGCTCGCCGAGAATGGCGGAAATCGCGTCAATCACGATGGATTTGCCCGCGCCGGTTTCGCCCGTCAGGACATTGAAGCCGCGATCAAACGAAATATCGGCCTGCTCGATCACGGCGATATTTTCAATATGCAGCGTGTTCAGCATGTCAGCCTCCCGCAGATTCAGCGTGCAATCTGCTCACAGATTTCATCACACAGCTCGGAGGCGGACGCGGTATCGCGCATGACGATAAACGCCGTGTCGTCTCCAGCCAGCGTGCCGAGGATTTCGTTCAGTTCCATCTTGTCAATGGCCGAACATGCGGCGGATGCAAGCCCAGGCATGGTCTTGATGACGATCATGTTCTGCGCGTGCTCGGCGCTGGTGACGCACTGACGGAAGATCATGTCCAGCTTCGCGGAAAAGGTATGCTCGGCGGGTCTGGTCGACACGCTGTAGCGGTACGTGCCGGACGGGCCAAGCTCCTTGATGATGCGCAGCTGCTTGATATCGCGGGAAATGGTCGCCTGCGTGGTCTGGAAGCCCTCGGCCTTCAGCTCCTCCAGCAGCTGCTCCTGCGTCTCTATTTCATGCGCAGAGATCAATTGCAGGATTTTCTCCTGACGTTTTGTTTTCATAATCAATACCTCTGTTGGCGGTCGATGAATTTCCGGTTGAGAATTTCAAAGTAGCTGGTTTCCTTCAGCCGGACCAGCTGCGTGAACTGGTCTGAGGACTTTACAGTGACGACGTCGCCTGTATTCAGGCGGAACGCCCGTCCGCCGTCAACGGACAAGAACGCGTTGTGCCGTCCGGTTTTCCCGATTTTGATATCGATCACGCGGTACGGCGAGGTAACGATGCTGCGCGAAAGCATGGCGTGCGCGCAGATGGGCGTGATCAGCAGATTTTTTGACGCCGGCTCGACAATCGGACCGCCCGCCGACATAGAATAGGCCGTTGAGCCGGTCGGCGTACAAACCACAACGCCGTCGCCGGAAAAGCTTGTCGCCTCCACGCCGTCGCAGAAAATGCCGATGTTGACCACGCGCGCAATCGCGCCCTTGGTCACTACCGCGTCGTTCAGTGCCGTCTCATGAAACAGCTCCTGCCGCTCATTGCGGACGGTCACATCCAGCATCGTACGCGGCTCAAGCTTGTAGTCCCCCGCCGGAATTTTTTTCAGCAGCTCAAGCTCCCCCGCCTCCAGCTCCGCGATGAAGCCCATCGTTCCGATGTTGACGCCGAGGACCGGTATGTGGTTCTGCGTGGCAAATTTGGACGCGTGCAGGATGGTACCGTCGCCGCCGAAGCAGATCAGCATCTGTGCCGTTTTAATCTCCGCGCGCAGATCGTGGAGCTTCAGCTCCGGTGGAAAAACATAGCTCTTATCCACATCAAACGGCAGGCAGATGCGAACGGTGCAGCCCGCCTGCTCCAGAATCCGGCGCGCCTCCTGCACATATTTGAACTGCTTGTCCCGATAGGGATTCGGCGTCATGACAATCTTCATACGGTTCCTTTCAGCGCAGCGTGCGCCTGTGCGACCAGCTCTCGGACGTCCGGCCGGATGCTCTGGCCGTCCTGCATGGACAGATGCGCAAGAAATTCAATATTTCCCTCCGGTCCCTTGACCGGCGAAAATGTGAGATTGCGGACGGTAAAGCCGAGCGAACCGGCAAGTGCCAGAAAGTCCTCCAACACCCCAGCATGCACCTCGGGATCGCGTACAACGCCCTTTTTGCCGACCTTTTCCTTTCCGGCCTCAAACTGCGGCTTGATCAGGCACAACACCTGTCCGTCCGGCTTGAGAAGCCTCTGAATCGCCGGAAGTACGATTTTCAGCGAAATGAACGACACGTCAATCACAGAAAGATCCAGCGGCTCACCCAGATCCTCCGGTGTGACATAGCGGATATTGGTGCGCTCCATGACGACCACACGCGGGTCCGAGCGGATTTTCCACGCCAGCTGGCCATAGCCCACATCGATGGCAAACACTTTTTTTGCGCCCTGCTGCAGGAGGCAGTCGGTAAAGCCGCCGGTAGACGCGCCGGAGTCGCTGCACACATAGCCCGTCGGGTTGACGCCGAAATCACGAAGCGCTTTTTCCAGCTTCCAGCCGCCGCGGCTGACATACGGACAGACGCTCCCGCGGACCTCAATCTGCGCTTCCAGCGGGATTTCCATTCCGGCCTTGTCGGCCTTGCGGCCGTCGACGTATACCTCGCCGCTCATGATAACAGCCTGCGCCTTGCTGCGCGATTCGGCCAGTCCCCGTTCGACCAGCAGGACATCCAGACGCTCCTTATGCTTCACGGTCCATGACCTCCGTAATCAGATTCGCGATACCCGCCGCATCCAGCCCTGCGGCCTCGCGCAGCTGTGGAATGCTGCCGTGCGAGTGAAAGCGTTCGCCCAAATTGCGCCGCGCGCATTTCGCCGCAATGCCGCGCGTAAGCAGCTCCGCAAAAATCACATCCGCGAGGCACCCGTGATCGGCGGTTTCCTCAACGACCACAATGCGCCCCGTCTTACGCACGGAATCGCAGATGCTGTCCAGATCAACCGGCGCAACGGTCCCAAGCTTCAGTGTTTCCACGCCGACGCCCTTTGCGCCGCAGATTTCCGCGGCCTCGCGCGCACAGTTGTACAGCGTGCCGTAGGTTACAAGCGTACAGTCGCCGCCATCCTCAATCAGCGTGCCGGTGCAGCAGCCCGTATATGCACCCTCCGCGCCAGCCGGATAGCGGATGGCTGCCGGTCCTTTTGTCTCGAGCGCCGCGATGCGCAGCATGCGGCGAAGCTCGTCCAGACTGGCCGGAGCATAAATTTTCATATTCGGTACCTGCCGGAGATAGCCGACGTCAAACGCGCCATGGTGCGTTTCGCCGTCGTTTCCGACCAGGCCGCAGTGATCCACGGCAAATACGACGTGCAGACGGCTGATGGCCACGTCGTGCAGCAGCATGTCAAACGACCGCTGTAAAAACGTGGAGTAAATGCAGACAACCGGAAGCAGCCCCTGCTTCGCCATGCCCGCCGCCATGCTGACAGCGTGGCCCTCGGCAATGCCGACATCAAAGTAGCGCTTTGGAAACGCCTTCGCAAAGGCGTCCAGTCCGACGCCATGCTGCATGGCGGCCGTAATGGCGCAGATGTGGTCCTGCTCGCGCGCCATAGCCGTCAGCTCCGCGCCGAACGCGGCGGAAAACGTAGGCGCGCGGGATACGACCGGACGGCCGCTGACGGGGTCAAAGCGGCCGACGCCGTGGAAATTCTGTGGTGTTTTTTCCGCCGGAGCAAAGCCCTTGCCCTTTTTCGTAGTCAGATGCAGCAAAACCGGCTCGTTGAGCTGCGCGCAGGAGCGCAAAAGCTCGGTAATCTTCTCCACATCATGTCCGTCGACCGGTCCAAGATAGGTAAAGCCCATATCCTCAAACAGCGTCCGGCCGATCAGCCTCCGGCGCACACGCGCCTTGAGCCGGTGTGTAAAGCTGTACAGCTTTTTGCCGCCGGGAATGCGCGAGGTAAAGCTTCGATACCACAGCTTGAGATCCAGATACGCCGGCTTCGTGCGCACGCGCGCGAGATAGCGTGAAATCGCGCCGACATTCGGCGTGATAGACATGCCGTTGTCGTTGAGAATGACAATCAGCGGCTCGCCGCTTGCGCCCGCGTTGTTCAGGCCCTCATACGCAAGCCCGCCTGTCAGCGCACCGTCGCCCAGAACGGCGACAACCTGATACTTCTCCCTTTGGAGCGTGCGCGCCCGTGCCATGCCCAGCGCAACAGATACCGCATTCGAGGCATGGCCGGCAATAAATGCGTCGTGGACGCTTTCGCACGGCTTTGGAAAGCCGGAAAGACCGCCGAACTGCCGCAGCGTGTCAAACGCGTCGCGCCGTCCGGTCAGGAGCTTGTGCACATAGCACTGATGCCCGACGTCAAACACGAGCCGGTCGCGGCTGGTGTCAAACACCTTGTGTATGGCAAGCGTCGTCTCCACAATTCCGAGATTGGACGCCAGATGCCCGCCGGTTTTGGAAACATGCTCGATCAGAAACGCGCGGATTTCGCGGCACAGCTGCTGATCTTCCTCCGGCGTCAGCCGGGGCAGATCGTCGCGCGATTCGATATGCTCAAGAATCATTGCCTTTCCTCCGCCGCTCAGCCGTGCTTTTTCTGCTGGGGGCGCTTTTTGAACAGCTGCTTGAAGAACGTGATAACACGCGCCGTCAGCTGTACGATTGGCGTACTCAGATGGATGGCAAACGTCTTGCCGAACGCCTTGCCGCCAACCGTCAGCGCCGCGACAGTGGCCGACAGCAGCAGATCCAGCAGCACGCTGTTGGATTTTCCGGCAAAAACACGCGCCGCGATGACCGCCGAAGCCGAACCGGAGATAACGCCGCAGATATCGCCGATCACGTCGTTGCAGAATGACGAGACGCGGTTGGCGTTGCGGATGAGCTTCAGCGCCTCCGCAGCCTCCGGCACCTTTTTCGAAGCCATCGAGTGAAACGGCGTCTCCTCCGCCGAGGTGACGGCAACGCCGATAATATCAAAAATAATGCCGATCAGAATGATGCAGACCAGAATCAGAAAGGAAACCAGCATCGTCGCGCCGTTGAGCAGCTCAGATGAGACAAACGACATAAGGCCGGAAATGAGCATGGTGACAAAGAAGATCATCACAATCCATTTATAGTCCGGCCGCGGCATTTTTGTATTCTTTTTCTTCTTATTCTGACTCAAAACGGTTCCCTCCGCAACCATGAAAGGCAAATAAAAGGTACGCCTTGCGCGTACCGGAAAAAATGCAGGACAAAATTCCAAAAATGAAAGGATCGAATTGATCTGCAAAGATCGTCAGCAACAGATTCTTCGTCCGGACAATTCCTAACCAGATGTCAAATCCGAAACAGGCCGGTGCAACGGATGCGCCGGAGGTTTTTCGCCAGACAAGCAAAAGCCGCAGCAAATCCTGTCGGATTTGCGAGGATTTTTACGCAGTATGGCGGAAAAGCGGCAAGCATACGCTGTGCCGGAATGGTTCAGTTTTGACGAAATAAAACACAATGGCGGCAGATATGGTTAATCTTACGGCTTAGGTCGGGTTTGTTTTCCCCGAACGCATCCCGTCGTCGCCGAAGCGGGTGGTTTCCCTTTCATGCGTAAGCCGGTCTGTCTCCAAAACCGGTACCCGATTGCCACTTAGTCCGTACCGCAATCCCATATCTGCCCGCAGAGACAGTCTAGGTGCTTTCCACAACGGCTTTATCCGTCCTCTATCCTCTTTTGCAAACAGTCTTTCAAAAAGATATCGTCCAGACCTCAAGGCCATGAGCTCGGACGCTTCGCTCCTTTTTCCCGACCTGTTCACGCAAGGCAGGCTACACTGCACACAGCGTTCACGACATACGCCGCATAGCACCGCATTGCAGGTTCAAGCCGGTACCGTACAGAAGTCGCTGACCACAAAGGGAGTACGCCTCTGCACAATATCCGGTCTCCACAGAAACAGGGTTCGAATTCTCCATGCCATTGGAGGCCGCCCTGTATCCGCAGGCGAAAAACGCCTCCCCCCAGCATCCACCCCAGACTGGGCGTAAGAAGCAGACACCACGGGATTCATAGATGTGCCCTTGTAAGGATTTTTAGGCCCTTCCTCAAGGACGGCAAAGCCGACTAGAATACTGCGCCATTGTTTTAATACCATATCACATATTTCATGAATATACAAGCAGATATTCATGAATTATTTGTTAAGAACTTGCCTGCGGCGATTTTTCCGGCTTTGCCGAAACTGCCAGAGGGCAGAAAAAGCAGGAGACTTTCGTCTCCTGCTTTTGACACCTCAGATTACTTGCAGAAACGGGTCAGGATCGCGGCGCCCTCCGCACGGGTGGTGGAGTTCGTCGGATTGAAGCGGTTGCTGTTGTCGCCGTAGAAGATGCCGTTCTTGACGCACCATGCGACGGGGTCCTTGGCGTAGTTGCTGATCTTGTCGGCGTCCTTGAACGTCAGCGTGGAGCTGTAGTTCCAGTAGAAGCCGGTCGTGCGGTACGGCGTATAGCCATACTTCTCAACGTACTTGGCAAAGCGATAGAAGATCGCAGCCATCTGCTCGCGGGTAACCGGAGAGTACGGATCGAACAGCTTGTTGCCGATGCCGTTGACAATGCCGTAGTTGGCGGCCCATTCCACAGCCTTTGCGAAGCTGTCGGTGGACTTGACGTCGGTGAACACGCCGTTATAGCGGACGCTGGGGCTGCCGGCGATGCGGTACATCGCGCAGACCAGCTGCTCACGGGTCATGGCCTGCTGCGGCTCGAACCAGCGGGCGCTGATGCCGTTGAGGATGCCGTTGTCGACGACATAGCGGACATAGTCGTGGAACCAGTCGTTGACGTCAACGTCGCGGAACGCGCACGCGGAGCAGTTGTAGTCATAGTCGCCGTCATACCAGCCGGCATAGACGGTATAGGTGTTGTACTTGTTCAGGAACCAGCCGGTTTTCAGCGTGATCTCGCTGATCGGGCAGCGCAGGTTCTTGTCGGAGTACCAGCCCGCAAAGGTATAGCCGCGGCGGGTCGGGGTGTACTTGGCAAGGGTCAGGTCGATGGTGGTGTCCTTGTAGACGGTCACCGCGTCGATCTTGCTGCCGCCGTTGGTTTCAAAGTACAGCGTCGCGCCGTAGTAATAGTCATCCTTCTTCGCAGGGATAACTACATCGTCTGCCTTTGCGACGGGCTTCTTGCCGTCCTTATCCCAGAACAAAGCACCGCAGACAGAGCACTTGTAATGCTCTTTCGTACCGGCGGTTTTATACGTCGGCGCAACATAGGGAACCTTAACAAGATTATGCGTGTTTGTCTTGGGGGTAATCACTTTCAACGTACCGGTATACTGGACGCCGTCAACGGTGCCCTTTGCGGTATAGGTAACTTCGCCTTCATCCTTGCAGGTTGCTGTTTTGGTAACTACACTGGTGACAGGCGCATCCGTAATGGTGGCGGTGTGCGTCTTATCCCGCTTACAGGTCAGAACAGCACTCGCGGTCTTATAATCCGACGCAAACGTCCATTCGATGTCGTAATCATGGCCCAGTGCGGCACCGGATTTAAAAGTCGGCTCGTTCTCAAGCTTTTCCTGGCATACGCTGCAAGACTTGTAATAAACAGCCGGCTCGGTGCAGGTAGCTGCCGACTTCAGGTATTTATCATCAACTACTTCAGCGAGCTTATGTGCAGCAAGGCCGCCTCTCTCGTCCACAAACGTATCAGCGAGTTTGCCGCCACAGGTTTCGCAGGACATATAGTAGACAGCATAGCTGAAACAGGTCTTTTCAGACATCAAATACTTATCGTTCGGATATGTACGCTTCGCAGCCTCATGCGTCGCTTTACCGAAAAATGTTTTGTCGGTAATTTTAGCTTGACACTTTTTGCAGGAGTAATAGTACTCAATGTGTCCGGTGCAAGTATCCGTGTCCTTCTTATATTTGTCGTTTGGATACGCCTGTAATTCATGCGCTCCATTATCATTTGGGCACACTGCATTACTCGTCGATATTGCAACAGTGCTGGAAGCAGGTTCTGTCGCAAATACCGCCGTAGCCAGACCGGCCACAACAAGTACCGCAAGAATTAAACTAACGATTCTCTTTTTCATAACGATTCCTCCTTTTTGATCGTGAAAGCGAACCGCCTCATTTGATGCTTTCATTCATCTAGAGCATAGCACAGACTTCCGGAAAATACAATTACATTTTGGAAACAAAGTCTTAAGTTTCCTTTAATCACTATCTTCGCAACATATCGTGTGCAAATTCCGTCTGCGGCCCGCTATGCGGTATTTTCTGTCAGAATTCGCGGTCGGCCAGCCGCCGTGCCAGCATCTCGGAAAAATCGTGTTCTCCGAACATTTTCAGCGCCGAAACCGCCTCCGCCGTATACCGCTCGATCAGCTGCGAGCACGCGCCCACGCCGTACAGCGCGACCAGCGTGTTTTTGTTCGTGTCCATGCCGGTGGCCTTGCCCATCTTCTCCGCATCGCCCAGCACGTCCAGCAGATCGTCGCGCAGCTGGAACGCCAATCCCAGCGCCTCGGCGTACTCGTCCGCCGCCTTCAGCTGCGCGTCGCTGCCGCCCGCGGCGGCCACGCCCATCCGGCACGCGGCGGAAATCAGCGCGCCGGTTTTCAGCCGGTGAATCCGGCGGATGCCCGCCTCGTCCAGACGCTGATGTTCGCCCTCCAGATCCAGCTGCTGCCCGCCGACCATGCCCTTTTCGCCCGCGGCGTCAGACAAAATCTGAACGACCTTTAACGCGCGGGCAGGCTCGGCCTCGGCGTGCGAGGCCGTGTCAAACGCCGCCGTCAGAAGCGCATCGCCCGCCAGCACCGCGCCCGCCTCGCCGAACACCTTGTGGTTCGTCAGCCGTCCGCGGCGGTAGTCGTCGTTGTCCATGCACGGCAGATCGTCGTGAATCAGACTGTAGGTGTGCACCATCTCGATTGCCGCCGCAAACGGCAGCGCCGCGCGCCAGTCTCCCCCGCACATCCGGCAGAATTCCAGCGTCAGCACCGGCCGGATGCGTTTGCCGCCCGCCAGCAGGCTGTAGCGCATCGCACGGTACAGCTCCCGCTGCGCCGCGGACTCGTCCGCAAAACAGCCGTGCAGGAATTCCTCTACCGCCTTGCGGTATTCGTCCAGTCTGTTTTTGTATTCCAGCTCATTCATCGCGCACATACTCCGTTTCTGCCGGCGTTCCGTCGGCGCTTTTTGAAAGCTTTACCACCTCAAGCTCGGCCTTGTCCAGTGCCGTCGTGCATGCGCGGACAAGCTCGGTGCCCTCGCGGAACAGGCCCAGCGCCTCCTCCAGCGGAACATCGCCCTGCTCCATCCGCTTGACAATGGCCTCCAGCCGCTCGATCGAGCGCTCAAAGCTCTGCGATTTTTCCTCGTTCATCCGTTTTCCTCCCCGACTTCCGTCACCTGTGCGCGCAGCGCGCCGCGCAGCAGCCGCACATCAATGGTTTCTCCGACCGAAACGTCCTCCGCGCCGCGCACGACGCTTCCGTCCGCCCTGCGCGTGACGCTGTAGCCGCGCGCCAGCACCTTCAGCGGGCTCATCGCGTCCAGCTTCGCCGTCAGCGAGATGAAGCGCTGCTTCTTCCCCGCCAGCAGCTGCTGCGACGCGGCGAGCAGCCGCCGCTGCGCGTAGTCCAGTGTCAGACGCTTATCCTCAATATAGAATCTTGGGCTTTGCAGCACGCGCTTTTTCGCCAGCGCGTCCAGCTGCCGCCGCGACAGACTGATTTTCTTTTCCACAGCCGCCGACATCCGCGCCGAAAGCTGCGCCATGCGCCGGCGAAGCTCGGCCTGATCGGGCGCGACCAGCTCTGCGCCGTTTGACGGCGTTGCCGCCCGCACATCGGCGACATAGTCGCTGATCGTCACATCCGGCTCGTGTCCCACGGCGGAGACAACCGGAATTTCCGAGGCATAGATCGCGCGTGCAACGCGCTCATCGTTGAACGCCCATAAATCCTCCAGCGAGCCGCCGCCGCGCCCCGTGATGATCACGTCGGCGATCTGATACCGGTTCGCATAGCGGATTGCACCAGCGATTTCGGCAGGCGCCTCCGCGCCCTGTACGCGCACGGGCAGGATTTTCACCTTGCTCAGCGGATAGCGCCGCGCCAGAATGCGCAGCATGTCCATCACCGCCGCGCCCGCGCCGGAGGTAATAACGGCGATGCGGTGCGGGTAGGCCGGAAGCGCCTTTTTGTGCTCGCGCGCGAAAAGGCCCTCGGCCTCCAGCCGCGCCTTCAACTGCTCAAACGCCACGTGCAGGTCGCCCGCGCCGTCCGGCATCAGGTCCTCACAGTACAGCTGATACGCGCCGTCGCGCGGAAAAACACTGATGCGGCCCATGGCGATGACCTTCATGCCGTTTTCCGGCCGGAAGCGCAGCCGCATCGCGCTGTAGCGGAACATGACGCAGCGCAGCGAACCGCCCGCGTCCTTCATGGTGAAATAGTGGTGTCCCGAGGGGTAGATTTTATAGTTGCTCAGCTCGCCGCGGATGCACAGGCCGCTGAGCAGCTCGTCCGCATCCAGCCGCGATTTGATGTATTCGTTGATCTGGGAGACCTCAAAGATCTGCTGTTCCATCTGAATTCTCCTGTAGCCATGTCAGAACGGCAATGCCGAGCGCATTGTCTGTGGAAAACTCCGGTGCAGCGAACACCGCGTCAAACTCGCCGCAGCGCGCACGAAGCATCGAATTTGACGCCACGCCGCCGGAAAAAATGACCGGAAGCGCCGGATAGCGCTTCAGCGCCTCGCGCGTCGCGCCGCACACCGCGCGGCAGACCGACAAAAGCGCGTACCGCGCCGTATCCTCCGCGGAAGCGCCGGAGGCGCGGAACTGCGCAATCTTGTTTTCCAGTCCGGAAAACGAGAATGACATTCCGTCCAGCCGCACACGGAAGCTTTCGCGGCAGTCGGACGACGCGGCCAGCGCGTCGAGCGCCCTGCCCGCCGGAAATTGCAGCGAAAGCAGCTTTCCCGTCCGGTCGATGACCTGACCGGCGGAAATATCGCTCGTCCCGCCGATCTTTTCCGCACGGATGTCCGTTCCGTCGGACTCGACCAGCAGAAGCTCAGTCGTTCCGCCCGAAAGATGCCACGCCAGCGCCGGCGCGTGCAGAAGCTCCATGCGGCCGGCCGACCACAGCGCCGCGGCGATATGCCCCTGCTGGTGCGAGAACGCGTAAAACGGCACGTCCAGCGCCTTTGCCAGCGTCTTTGCCTGCGACTGACCGGCCAGAAAGCACGGCATATATGAGCCGTCCACCGCGCGCGGGCGCGTGCTCGCGCCGACGGCGCAGACCGCATCGCGCGCCGTTTCATCAAACAGCCGCGCGGAAAGCTCCGGCAGTCGCCTGACATGCGCGAACAGCGCGTCGCTCTGCCGCAGGCCAAGCTCCCCTGGGCGCACATCAAGCAGGCGTGAGCAGTTGTGTCCGCCCACGCCGTCAAATGCCGCCACCGAGGTGGTATAGTTACTGGTATCAAAGCCGAGCGCTCTCATCTGCCCTCAACCTCGCGCGCGAACGCGCCGAGAATGCCGTTGACAAACGATACCACGTCCTCGTCCTCATATTTGCGCGTCAGCTCAACCGCCTCGTTGATGGCGGCGCTGACAGGTACGTCATGGACGTAGAGGCACTCATACATGGCAAGCTGCATGATCGCGCGCGCGATTCTGGAAATCCGGTTGATGTTCCAGCCGATGGCATACTTTGAAATGTAGCCGTCCAGCTCCTCCCGCTTTTCCCACACGCCGCGAACCGTATCCTCGATGTAGGACAGCTGCTTTGCGCCGACGCTTTCGGCGTAGGCCTCATCCTCCGTGCGGAGCGTGGCGTAATAGTCCGGCTCAAGATGCGCGTCCACAACGGCGGCCGCATCGTCGCCGGAATGGAAGTTCATCTCATAGACAAGCTGTGCTGCGATTTCTCTGGCGTTCGTTCTGGTCATATGCTTCTCCTTGACTTTTCTCTCTTCAATAAACGCGTCTTAAACGCGGAAACAACCCCTTTGCAGAACAAAGGGGCCGCCGGCTTATTTTCTGGCTTCACGCGGCAGCGCAATGCCGCAGATGTTGACGTTGACCTTACCGATGCTCAGGCCCGTCACCGATTCCAGACTGGACTTGACGGCATCCTGCACGCTTTTCGCCAACTCGAATACCGAGTGGCCGAAGCGCGCGACAACGTCGCAGTCAACCTGAAGCGTGCCGTCCTTGTCCGAGGTCAGGCGGATGCCCTTGCCCAGATTTTTCTTTGCGCCCAGCATTTCGGCGATATCAGTGCCGATGTTGCCGCTCAGGCCGCAGACGCCCTCAACCTCAAGCACGGCGCAGGCCGCGACAGACGCGACGACGTCCTCGGAAATCTGAATCGAACCCTGCTCCAATGTCTGGGTGTAATATTCTTTGCTGTCTGCCATGATGCTTCCTCCGTATCGATTGGGTGCGAATGACGATGCGCGCCGGCGGCCGTGCCGGACGGCGCGGAATCGCCTGTCCATAATTTCGTAATTTACATTCTACCACAATGAGCTGGAATTTCAACTGTTTTTCGCAAACTGCCGCGGAAACTCCGCCCATACCTGCCGCCCCCGCCGCAGGACTAGGATTTCACCTCGATGATCCGTACCTGCGAAAGCGGATAGTCCGTCTGTGCCGTAACCAGATCGGAGATCAGCGCCACATCCGCCTGACTCAATCCCTCTGCCGGCGCGCTGACGGCAACGCTGATGACATCGTCCTGCATGTACGTCACACAGTCTGTGAAGCCCTTCGCAATGACAAGGCTTTCGATCTGCGCTTCATTCAGCGCCGTTGAAACCAGCGCGTTGAGCGTCTGCGTCGCGCTGTCGCCGACCTGCGTGCCCTCGTCATAGGCAATCGTCTGCTCCAGAAGCTCCACAGCACTGTCTCGCGATTCCTGACGGCTCAGGCGCACCTGTGCGAAATAGTCCGCCGACGTCTGCGCCGCGTCGCTCTGCGCCTCGGCCAGCACCTGCTGCGGCTCGGAGAGAATCAGCGTATCGTCTCCCATCACCTGCTCGGCATCCAGCGTTTCCGTCAGATCCGCCGGCTGCGCCTTCTGATTGAACGACCAGTTCAGATAGATCCCCGCGCACACCAGCAGCAGCACCGCCGCGATCACGGCATTTCGTTTCCAGATTTTCATTCTGCAACCTCCTATTGACCCTTTAATTTTACAACACGGATTTTATCGCTTCCCAGTCCGGTCAGACTGGATACAGCTTCAACAATCATCAGCCGGACCGATGCGCGGTCCGCGCCCTGACACACGACGACGGCGCCGCGATAGACCGGCCAGCTTGTTTTCTGCACAACCGGCTGCTTTTCCGAGCCGGTCTGCGCAAACACAACGCTGCTCTCGCGGCTTCCGCCGCTGTCGGACGTGGTGCTCCTCACATCGGTCTGATAGGTGCGCTCGCTGCCGGTCTCAAGGCTCAGCATCACCTCGCACCGCCCCGCCCCGTCCATCTTTGCAATCAGCGACGCAAGCCGCCGCTCCATATCCGCAAGCATCTCCTCCTCGCCCGACGTCCGCACCGGCTCCGCCGAGGCCTGCACGCTCTGCTGTGCACATCCACGCGGCATCAGCATCATCAGCACGCCGGCAAGCACCACAATCCACGCATACCGGTATTTTCCCAGCCGCCCGCCAAGCGCCTTCAGCCGCTGCATAAGCGGCTCGCGCCTTACCTCTGCCTCCATGTCTGCCGTTCCTCCGCAATTGCCAGATTGTCCTCAATATACCGCGTCAACTCCCGCCGGAGCGCGTCCGGCGCGCTGCCGGTCAGCGTCACGGCCGACGGATACGGATAGCTCCCATCCGCCGTCACCTCGACCTCCGCTTCCACGTCCAGCCCCAGCTGCGAGGCTTTGTCCAATATATATGCCTCGCTGTTCTGCTTTATGATGGCGCTGACCAATTCGCGGTTCCGGACCTCAACGCCCGTCCGCGCACTTTCCGCCTCCATGCGCGCGCGGCTGAGCGCGGACGCGATCGACTCCGTGTCAAAGCCGCCCAGGGGCCGCAGCGCCGTGATCGCCAGAAGCAGCGCGCAGGCAATTGCCGCGCTGCGGCGCACGCCGCCCTTCGGGACCAGCGTCAACACCAGCGCCGTCAGAAGCGACACGCACACCAGACTCAGCAGATATTCCCGTACCGCCTGTATCATCCGCTCACCGCCTTCATAAAGCAGCAGCTGCTGATCAGCGCCATCAGCGCGCAGCTGCCCGTCATCGCCAGCAGATACCCCATCGCCGTGGACACGGCCGAAAGCAGCTGCGTATGCGCAGGACTCCCGAACGCACCGCCCACGGCGGCGGTCAGCCGCATAGCCAGATATTCCACCGCAATGCGCACAAACGGCGCAAGCGCGATTGCAATGACCGCCAGCATTCCAAATACACCTGCCGAGCTTTTCAGCACACCCGCCGCCGCCAGCACCGACTCTGACGCGTCGGATATGATTCCGCCTACCACCGGCACCGCGCCCGAAAGCGTCGCCTTTGCCGCCTTCAGCGCCGCGGCGTCAGCGCTCCCGCTGATCAGCCCCGTTATGGTCAGATATGCCGTAAACAGATACATAATTCCTTTCAAAAGCGTCTGGATCACCCACCCCGTCAGCTCCCGCACGCGCACAAGCCTTCCCTCGTCCGCCGCGCACTCTGCCGCCGCAATCGCCAGATACGCATAGACAAGCGGCATGAGAAGCGTCCGGATCACGCGGATCAGTACATCAAAAAACATGCATGATCCGACATACAGCGCCGCTCCTGCCGTAAATCCGCCCGACGCCGTCAGAACCGACGAAAGCACCGGCAGCAGGAGCGTCGTAAAGCTCCCGATGCGCGAAATGGTCTCGTCGGCCAGCGCGACCATCGTCGAAAGGCTGCCCGTGCAGATCATGGTGATTCCCAGCGCGCCGCCGAGCCTGCCCGCCGCGTCCGAAACCGGAAGCTCCGCACCGCGGCACACCGCGCACAAAAGCGTCACGCACAGGAGCATTCCTGCGGTCTTTGCCGCCTGTCGAAGCCCGGGGCCGGAGTCGGAAAGCACGTCATAGAGCATGGAAATCAGCTTTTCACCGAAATCCGGCGTGCGCTCCGGCGACGCGCCGTCCAGAAGCTCACGCGCCTCACCGTCCAGCGCGTCATACAGCGTGTCCGTCTGCAAAATTTCCCGTTCGCGCTGCATCACATCACCTGCGCAGACCGGCACGCTCAGCAGCAGCGCCAGCGCCAGAAGCAGCAGAAATCGTCTCATTTATCCTCCAATCAGCGTCCGGACGTTCTGTAAAAGCAGCTCCGCCAGCGGCAGCGCCGTATAAAGCGCCAGAAACGTGCCGCTGATCTCCACAACCTTTGCCAGCGACTTTTCCCCTGCGTCCAGACAGAATGCGCCCGTAATCTGGCTCAAAAGCCCGATGGCAACTGTCTTGATCACTGGCGCAAGCAGAGCGCCCTCCAGTCCCGCCAGCTCGGCAAGCTGCTCAAAAAAGCGCAGCACCGGCTCGATCAGCGCCTTTACCCCCATCAGCGCCGCTGCGCAGCACCCGAGCGCCAGCAGATAGGAGAATTCCGGACTTCTGCGCCGCAGAAGCAGCGACAGCACCGCGCTGACGGCGCACAGCGCCGCAATCTGCATGAATGTCGTCATCTCAGAAATGAAACAGGTTCTTCACCAGATCAAACAGGTCGGCAATGCGCTGCACCACGATCATCAGCACTACCACCAGCCCCGCAAGCGAGGTCATGGTCGCCTGCTCCTCGCGGCCCGAGCGCACCAGCACCTGATTGAGGATGGAGACGATAATGCCGACGGCGGCAATTTTGAAAATCAGGTCAATTTCCATGGCTACAATAAAATCACGGCCAGCGCGAGTCCCGCGCAGATGCCGATGGTCCGATAGCTCCTGCACCGCGCGCGCTTCCCCGCCTCCAGCTCCGCCAGCATCAGCCGCAGCCGATCGGCCGCCAGCGCGACCGAGCGTGCCTGACCCGCCGCGTCGAAGCGCCCCATGCACACAGAAAGCGACGTCAGCTCCTGCACTGCCTGCGGCGGCAGCTCCAGCCCGCGCACCGATTCCATTGCGCGGCGCAGCGCGTAGCTCACCGTCGCGCCGTCCCCATCGCTCAGCATCCGCGACCAGTGCAGAAGCAGCTCTCCAACCGGCGTCGCACATGTCTGTGCCAGCTGCTCCAGCAGCTGCGGCAGCGGCGTCATGCGGTATTCAATTTCACAGCGCATCGCCTCCAGCGCCGCGCACAGTTCGCCCAGCTGCCGCGCCTGCCGCCGGACCGACGCGGCAAAGCCGAACCCTGCCGCACCCGCGCCGATGAGAATGCACAGCGCGCCGAGTATTCTCAGCATCTAATCCATCCTTTCCAGCCGGACGCGCTTCGCCGCGTCCAGAATCAGCAGCTTTTCAAATACGCCCAGCTCGCACAGCCGCCGGTACAGCGGCCGGCTGTGCAGCTCCTCCACGCCTGAGGCGTGCGCCGTCGCCAGCAGCCGCACGCCGCAGTAGCTGCACTGCGCAATTGCGTCCAGATCGGCGGGCGCGGTGATCTCATCCACGGCAATCCACTCCGGATTCATCGTCCGCAGAAGCATCATGACCGCCTCGCTCTTACGGCAGCCGGACAGCACGTCCGTGCACCGCCCGACGTCCAACTGCGGCGCGCCGTCTGCGCAGGCAGCAATCTCGCCGCGCTCGTCCGCAACGCTCACGCGGCGTCCGCCATCCGACAGTCTGCGCACGCAGTCGCGCAGGAGCGTCGTTTTCCCGCTTCCAGGCGGCCCGATCACCAGCGCCGAACGATCCAGCCATTTTTCAATTCCGTCCGGCGCGCACGCAATCTCTCTTGCAATGCGGATGCAGACGGACGAAATGTCACGAATGCTGACAACGCTTCCATTCTGCACCGCCGCCGTGCCGCATACGCCGACGCGGTGCCCGCCCGCGATGGTCAAAAAGCCCTCGCGCAGCCGCTCGCTCACGGCATAGCAGGAATGCTCCATCGCCGCGCTCACCAGCCGCTCCAGTTCGCCGCGCGTGACAGGCTGCGCGGCAACCGGCCGTTCACGCCCGTCCATAAGGACCGCCGGCGCACGCCCGCACCGCAGACGAAGCTCCTCCACCCGCCCGAGCGCCTGTCCCGTCAGCGCCGCGCGGCAGCGCTCAGGCAGAAGGCGCAGCACCGGCTGCAAGTTTTCCATGTCATCACTTCCCGTACAGTCTATGCCTGTCCGCCGCGCATATGCCGCAAAAAGCGCCGCGCCGGCGCGTCATATTCCCCGCCGCGCGCGCATACGCTCGGACATGGAGGTGATGGCTTGAAGCAGATTATAATCAGCGGCATTCTGTCCCTGCTGGCGATTTTACTCATACCGTCCGGACAGGCCGTGCCGGAGGCGGAGGCGGCGCCGCGTGACCGTGTGCTGTGTATCATTGAATCCACGGACGCACAGGAATCACCCGCCGCCAGTTCCGCACCCGTCCGGCTTCTGTGCGGCGATACCGTCATTGAACAGGACGAGCAGGAATACCTGTGCTGCGTTCTGCTGTGTGAAATGCCCGCGTCCTTTGAGCCGGAGGCGCTGGCCGCGCAGGCCGTCGCCGCGCGCACATTTCTGCGCCGCCAGATGCAGGGCGGCAAACATGAAAATGCCGACGTGTGTATGGATAGTGCCTGCTGTCAGGCGTGGTGCAGCGAATCCGCGCTGCGTGAGCGCTTCGGCGCGGAATACGACGCATATATGCAAAAAGCCCTGTGTGCCGTTGAACGGACGCAGGACGAGGTTCTGACCTATGACGGCGCGCTGATCGATGCGACGTATTTTTCCTGCTCCGGCGGACGGACAGAGGACGCGCTGGCCGTCTGGGGCACGGACGTGCCGTATCTCCGCTCGGTGGAGAGCTTCGGCGAGGAGGCCGCGCCGCGTTACGAAAGCACGGTCCGCCTCACACCGGACGAGCTTTCCGCGCTTCTGACTGCCGCAGACAGCACTCTGACGCTGCCGGAAAATCCGGCGGAGTGGTTCGGCGAAGCCTCCTGTACCGCCGGCGGCGGTGTGGATACCTGTCAGATCGGAAGCGCCCGCTTCAGCGGTGTACAGCTGCGCCGCATTCTGTCTCTCAATTCCACACAGTTTACCGTCCGCTACGACGGCGGGGTATTTGTCTTTGATGTGCTGGGCTTCGGCCACCGCGTCGGCATGAGCCAGTACGGCGCGAATTTCATGGCGCAGCAGGGCTGGAGCTATCGCCGGATTCTGGAATACTATTATCGCGGCGTCACGCTTGAAACGCAGCCGCGGTCATAAAGCCCCCAAGCGGCACACATAAAACAGCCACGGCAGAGAAACTGCCGTGGCTGTCATTCGCTTTATGAACGCCGCACGCTTTCTGCGCGGCCTTTGGAGCTGTCAAAAGAAATCAGAACAGATTCAGAACCAGCGTGAGAACCAGAAATACGCCGCCGATCCACTTGGTGGCCTTCGCCAGCTTGGCGTCAAGCGCCTTCGAGCCGTTCTTTGCCGCGAAGCCCTCGCCGCCGGTAATGGTGGACGACAGGCCGGCGCTCTTACCGGACTGAACCGTAACGATCACAACAAGGCCGACAGCCAGAATTACCTGAACGATAGTCAAAATAGTGTGCAGAACTTCCATAATTCCTCCAAATCACATAGACGCCGTTCTTATCGGCAAACGGCCGGCCGAGATCATGTCAAAAGCTGTGCCTGCTGAAACAGCGGAAGTAATCATAACACAGAATCTGCCGCGATGCAAGCAAAATTTCCGATATTTGTACAAAATATGCGCTTCGGCTTACGATTTTGTGACCCAGCTGCCGGTGGCCGCACAGGTCAGATAGGCGTTGATGAAGCCGTCGAGGTCGCCGTCCATGACAGCGTTGATGTTGGATGTTTCAAAGCCGGTGCGCGTGTCCTTGACCAGCGTATAGGGCATAAAGACATAGTTGCGGATCTGGCTGCCCCACTCAATCTTGAGCTGCGCGCCCTTGATGTCGGAGATTTTGTCCAGATGCTCGCGCTCCTTGATTTCGATCAGCTTTGAGCGCAGCATGCGCATGCACGTCTCGCGGTTCTGGAACTGGTCGCGCTGCGTCTGACACGAGACGACAATGCCCGTTGGCTTGTGAATCAGACGCACGGCGGACGAGGTCTTGTTGATGTGCTGGCCGCCCGCGCCGCTGGAGCGGTAGACCTGCATCTCAATGTCCTCCGGACGGATGTCGACGTCCTTGGAGTCGTCGGTGATCTCGGGGATGACCTCAACCGCGGCAAACGACGTCTGCCGGCGCGCATTTGCGTCAAACGGCGAAACGCGGACAAGGCGGTGCACGCCATTTTCGCTCTTCATAAAGCCGTATGCATTCGTACCCTCGACCAGAATGCTGGCCGACTTGATACCGGCCTCGTCGCCGTCCAGATAATCCAGGATCTTATAGGTAAAGCCGTGCGCCTCGGCCCAGTGGGTGTACATGCGGTAGAGCATCTGCGCCCAGTCCTGCGCCTCGGTGCCGCCCGCGCCCGCCTGAAACGAAACAATGGCGTTCAGCCCGTCGTACTCCCCTGTCAGAAGCGTTTCCAGCCGCGCCGATTCCATCTGCTCCTCCAGCAGATGCACACCCGCGGTCACTTCCTCCAGCATCGAGTCGTCGTTCTCCTCGATCGCCATTTCACAGATCTCCGTCAGATCGTCGCGCGAGGTGCACATCTTTTCAAAGCGGCTGATCTTGCTTTCCAGCTGCCGCGCGCGCTTCATGACCTTCTGGGAAACCTCCTGATTGTCCCAGAAGCCGTCGGACTCGATCTGCGCGTGCAGACGCTCCAGTTCCTCGCGGCAGCCCTCGATATTCAGCGACGCGGCAAGCTCGTCCAGCTTTGGCCGCATGGCGTTGAGTTTTACCTTGTATTCATCAAATTCAATCATACTGTTACCACACTTCCGGAAATTTACCGGAATATTATACCGGAAAAAGCCGCGCATGTAAAGAGGCAAAGGCGGGAATAGGCCCGCCTCTGCTCATCTTTGACTGATCAGATATTCAACGTCGGCAAAAATCAGGTCGTCGACGTCGCCGGACGTGCCCTGCGGCAGCGTCAGATGTATTTCCTGCATGACTTCCTCCTCACAAGATAAAAGCGTTACCATTTATCTTATGCGCGGAGATGCGTTTCATGCCCGATTTTTTCCGTTCAATCACAGAAAACGTACCGCTTCATCCGCTCGCAGGCCTTCAGCACCTGCGAATGCAGCAGCGCAAGATTTGCGCGGATGTGGCATGGGCCGTGGAACGGCCGGCCGGTCTGCCACGCAACGCCCACATCCCAGCCGCGCCGGAGAATGGTATCAATCGTCAGACCGTGCCGCGCACAGTAATCCGTGCAGTCCAGGAACATCATATAAGTCCCCTGCGGCACGGCGAAATGCACGTCCGGCACGTTTTCGTGCAGGAAAGCGGCAACGGTGTCGATATTCTTCTTCAGAACCTCACGCAGCTGAACCAGCCATTCTCTGCCCTCGTCCGTGTACGCGCCGATGAGCGCGTGCATTGACAGCACATTCATGCCGTTATAGTGCGAGGTTGAGGACTCCTTGCGCACGCGGTCGCGCAGCGTGGGATTATAAATGATATGATAGCTGCCGATCAGCCCCGCCAGATTAAAGGTCTTGGACGGCGCATAGAGCGCGACTGTCCGCTCGCGGGCATCGGCGCTCACCGACTGCGTGGGAATGTGCTGATACTCCGGCATGGTCAGATCGGACCAGATCTCATCGCTGACGACCATGACGTCGTATTTGCGGAACAGCTCCATCATCTGCTCCAGCTCCCAACGCTCCCAGACACGGCCCGTCGGGTTGTGCGGCGAACAGACGACCGCCGCATGAATTTTCTTCGAGGCCAGTTTCTGCTCCATATCCGCGAAGTTCATCCGCCAGATGCCGTTCGCATCCAGCGTCATGGGGCTGAGCACGATGTGATAGCCGTTGTTTTCCAGACTGATTGTAAAGCCGATATACGTCGGCGAAAGCAGCAGCACGTTGTCCCCACGCGAGCAGAACACATTCAGCGCCGAAACAACGCCGCCCAGCACGCCGTTTTCATATCCGATGTCCGCGCGCGTCAGGTTCTCAACGCCGTTCTGCGTGCGGTGCCAGTTGATAATCGCGTCAAAATAGGCGTCCGTCGGACGGAAGTAGCCGTAAAGCGGATGCGCTGCGCGCTCGGCCAGCGCCTTTGGAATGGTCGGCACCGTGGCAAAGTTCATATCCGCCACCCACATCGGGAGCAGATCAAAGCCCTCCTTCGGCGGTTCTGGCGACATGCCAGGCGCCTTGCCTACGCCGTCAACCGCCATCGCGTCCTTTCCGTGCCGGTCAAGAATTGTGGTAAAATCATATTGCATCGCGTATATCTCCTTCTCAAATTTACACTCTGGTATGAGTTTACAGCCCGATTATAGCATCAGACCGGCTTTCCCGCAAGCCTGTCCGCCGCGCTTCCGCTTGACAACGCACACAAACCACTGTACAATATTCAGGCAGCAGACGTGCCGCCTGAATATCTGCCCGCGTAGCTCAGCTGGATAGCAGCGATCGCCTCCTAAGCGATAGGTCGGAGGTTCGAATCCTCTCGCGGGTGCCAAAAGCCTTGATTTTTCAGGGCTTTTCTTTTTTGCGCTTTGCTGCCGCCCAGCTCCCCGCAGGAAAGCCCAGCGCGTTTCCTGACAAGTGCGCGCCGTCTGAACGGGCGGCGCGCACATTTTATACTCTGCGGTCACGCTTCTGCGAATCGTAATGCTTCTGCAAAAGCGGATAAATCACGCGGTAGATCAGCTTGTTTTCCAGATTGAAATAGTAAATGGTAAACGTTCCGGCAAAAAGCGCCGCCGCGATGATCATAAGCGTCCGGATGACGCGCCAGACAGGGCACGTCTTTTTCTGTTTCTTCATGCGTCTCCTCCTCACCACGCCTCGGAATCGTCAAAATCGACCAGCGTCGCATCAAGCGGCTGCTCTCCCAGAACAACGGACATATACTTGTTGATCTGGCTGCGCATGTCACGGCGCGAAATGGTGCGGCAGTCCTCAAGATCGTGCTCGATGAAGCAGAATTTCATGCCGCGTTCGCGCGCCTGTTCCTCCATCATCGCGTGCACGCCGTTCATGCCCTTGCAGGCGACGTTGTCGTTGAACAGGATCATATCGCAGTTGAAGCGCTCGGCCCAGTCCCACAGGGCATTGACGTTCTCCCAGCCGCCGACGGCGTGATGGCGCATGACGCCCTTCTCCGAAAACAGCGCAAGATCGTTCATAGCCCTGTCGGGATCGGTCGTGGAAATCATATTGTGGCCCATCGTCGAGTCCATGTTCAAAACGATATTGATGCCCCAGCAGTTCTGCGTCCACGTCGGCAGATCCGTATAGTACACTGCCGACGGTCCCCACAGAAACGCGCGGTGGCGCGTCCGGCCGCCAAACGGCTCATAGCGCTCACGATAGCAGCGCTCCATGATTTTCAGGACCTTTCTGTCGTTTTCGGTGAACTGGTCCTCCTGTCCGTTGACGCTTGCCCACGCGTACAGCCGGTAGAGCGTCTCCGCGATGCCGCACAGCGCAGAGTGCGGCGTCTTGAAGATTTCCCATTTTTCAAGCTCAATCCGGTTCTGCTCGTTCATGTGTGCCGCGCGGTCAAACAGCGCCTGCCAGTCATAGCGCACGCCGTATTCCTTTTCGATAAACGCGATTGCGCCGCGCAGCACCTGCTCGGAGTACGGATGCGCGCCGGGTTCGTTGTGGATCATCGCCATGGTCACAGGGAAATCCGGCAGGCCGATCCGGCGGCGCTGGAACATCGAGGTCGCCTCGCTGGCGTTGCAGGGCATGTTGGTTGAAAGCATGGCTTTGCCGAAAATCGGGAAATCGTCGTCGATGGCCACGCCCGTCTCCGCCGAGCAGCGCGAACACACGTCGGCCGGCAGGCCGAACGACTCGGCGACATCGATATAATGCGGCTCAAGCTTCTGGTCAATGTCGCAGATGATAAACTCCGGCAGTGTTTGCAGCGGAATCGGAATCAGCGTCGGGAAGCCTGCCATGAAAAGCGGCGGCATGACCTCGTCCATGGGGACGATGCGGTCGGAGAGCGGCCCGCCGCCGAAGCGTCTGTCGTTTGACAGCACCAGCGCGATTTTTTTCGTCAGACTCACGACGATGCAGTGCATGTTCATATGCGCCACGCGTAGCTCCTCGCCGCGGAAGCCCTCAAACAGCCGGTCGATGAACGCGAACGTGCCCAGATACGAGCCCATCCAGCGGTATTCCCAGAAGCCCTTGAGGCACGGAACCGGCGCGGAGGCAACCATTTTGCCCATGGCAAGCAGATTGTTCAGCCACGCGCCGTAATCACACAGCGTGTCCTTTACGCCGCGCCATTCGCGGTGGCGCGCAATGCCGGTCTTGTCCTCATAGCGGCTGCGCTGGCCGCCGGTGCCGAGCTCTGCCTGCCGGATCGGGTCAAAGCGCGCAAGCCGTCTGTCAATCGCGCCGCACAGCGCGTCAACCGGCCCCTGCAGCCGCTGCTTCAGCTTCTGCGTATTCAGATTCAGCTTCATACGGGGACCTCCTTTCCTGCCGACAGCCTTTTGATTTCCAGACTCTCCACAAACGCCTGAAAGCGCGTGCGCAGCTGTCCGGCGGAGCCGAGCGCATATTCCTTTTCAATCGTACAGCACGGAATTCCGCGCTCACCTGACAGAATATGCGAGGCCAGAACCTTTTCATAGCTCCAGAACTCACAGAACTTCATGCTCTCATAGATGATGCCGTCGGCCCTGTATTCGCGCGCAAGGCGCTCCAGCTCATCATGCCGCTGGTCGATCTTGTCGCCGGACATGAACCGCGCGCACTGGTTCCAGTAATGATAATGCCGGCAGATTGCGTCAAAGGCGCTTTCACCCTCGCGGATTTCAATTTCCTCGCGGCCAGGCAGCGAGCCGAAGCAGTACCGGTCGGCCACGACCATCGCGCCGCACATTTCAATCAGCTTTGTAAACTCGGGATCGTCGATCTCCGAGCCGGCCAGCGCCACGCGGCAGCGGAACGGAAATGCCGGCTCCGGCTCGCGCGTTTTCAGCTCCTCAAGCGTTTCTTTCAGATACGGCAGAATCAGATCGTGCGGACAGACCTGACTGACCAGCTGGATGACATGGAACTCATAGCCGGTAATCGGCGGATTTTCAAGCCTGCGGAAATCGCCGATTTCCGTCACAACGCGGCAGAGCTCGTTGTGACGTGCAATCGCCTCACGCATGGCCTCCTCGCTGGTGTCGATTCCATAGACCTCATGCAGTTTGTCCACAACCTTGAGCTTCAGCTGTGCCCTGTAATATTCCAGCGAGGTTTTATCCCCCTTCATGGGCGGGTCAATAATGGTTACAAAAAATTTCTCGTTTTTCACCGGATTGAGCAGGAAAAAGTGCTCCTGCATCCGCTCCATCGCAGCGCAGCATTCTGCGCCGAACAGCGCCCCCAGATAGTTGTAGCCGCCCTCAATCGCGCGCTCCAGAATGCACCGCACATAGGGACAGTTCCGGTTCGTCATGTAATACGACGCCATATCCGGCGAGCTGCATCCCGGCGCGCGCAGGCGCGAGGAAAAGCAGCCCCGCAGGTTCATCAGAACCTCCGGAATGTAATAGCAGTTATAGCCCAGCGCCACGCTTCCCTCCTCTACGGCACGCTGCACCAGCTCGTTGTTCGCCTGCCGCAGGAGCGTTTCAAACCAGATCAAATGCTTCAGATCTCTCATACGCCGCCTCTTTTCTCTCTTTTTCTCTTCTCTTTCCGCGTGCGGACCGGAAAATCGTCGATTTTGCCGAAAACGCACGTTTCAGCTATTATCGTATCAGGAAACTGCACAAAAATCAACTCTCGTTGACATTTCTGTTAAAAAAACGCCAGAGAACTGCTTTTTTGCGAAAAAAGAAAGAATTCACAACTTGTTCACCGCCTTTCTGGCGGAAAATGCTATACTTCTATAGATTGCATGGTAAATGGAGGGGACGGCATGGAACCGTTTGTAAAATTTGAGCATGTCTGCAAAACCTATCAGATGGGCGAGGTGCGCATCGACGCGCTGAAGGACGCGTCGTTCACGATCGACCGCGGCGAAATCTGCGTGATCGTCGGCGCGTCTGGCGCGGGCAAGACAACGCTTCTGAACATTCTGGGCGGCATGGACCGCCTGTCGTCCGGCTGTATCCGGCTGGACGGCGAGGAAATCTCCGGCTATAACAAGCGCCAGCTTACCGCCTACCGGCGGCATGAGGTCGGCTTTGTGTTTCAGTTTTATAATCTTCTGCCGAATATGACGGCGCTGGAAAACGTGCAGATCGCAAGCCAGCTGTGCACCGCACCGCTTCCGGCGGAACAGGTGCTGGAGGCCGTTGGTCTTTCCGGCCGGATGCAGAACTTTCCGGCACAGCTCTCCGGCGGCGAGCAGCAGCGCGTGGCCATCGCGCGGGCGCTGGCGAAGAATCCGAAGCTGCTTTTGTGCGATGAGCCGACCGGCGCGCTGGACTACAACACCGGCAAGCAGATTCTCAAGCTTTTGCAGGACCAGAGCCGCCAGAGCGGCATGACGGTCGTCATTATCACGCACAATTCGGCGCTGACCGCCATGGCTGACCGCGTCATCCGCGTCGCCAGCGGTGAGATCCGTTCGGTTGCACTGAACGAAGCGCCGACGCCGGTCGAGCAGATTGAGTGGTGAGACGATGCTGAAGCTGACATTTCGGGAAATCCGAGCGAGCTTTGGCCGCTGGCTTGCGATTTTTGCCATTGTTGCACTTGGCGTAGGCTTTTTCTGCGGCCTCCGCCTGACAAAAACGGCCATGATACATACGCTGGACGTCTACCTGCGCGAGCACGGAATGTACGACTTCCGGCTGATTTCCACGCTCGGCTTTACAGACGACGACGTATCGTTCTTCCGTGCGCAGGACGGCGTCTCTGCCGCCGAGGGCGCCGTGTGGCAGGACGTTCTGTGCGACGTGAACGGCAAAACCGGCGTCGTGCTGCACGCCATGAGCACCCCGCAGAATATCAATACTCTGGATCTCAAGGCCGGTCGCCTGCCGGAAAACGACACGGAATGCGTCGCCGACGCGTGGATTTACGGCGAGGATATCATCGGTCAGACCATCACGCTCAGCGCAGAGAACGACGCCGATACGCTCGACGCGTTCCGCGGCGACAGCTTCACCGTCGTCGGTGTGGCAAAATCTCCGCTGTACATCAACTACGAGCGCGGCACCACCTCGGTCGGGAGCGGCGCAGTGACCGGCTTTATCTATCTGCCGTCCGGCGCATTTGACATGGAGTATTACACGGATATCTATCTGACGCTCTCCGGTGCGGACGGACAGGTCTACTCCGAGCAGTACGACAGCTTCATCGACGGCGAGGAGGACCGGATGACGCAGCTGTGCGAGCAGCGCGCGGACGGACGCTACAATTCTCTCTACAGCGACGCGCGCGAAACGCTGGATGACGCGCGCAGGACGCTGGATGAAAAGCAGCAGGAGCTGGCCGACGCAAAGCAGAAGCTTGCCGATGCGCAGCAGGACGTTGCCGACGGCGAACAGAAGCTTGCCGACGGACAGCAGGAATACGACGACGGTCTTGCCGAGTTTGAAAAGGCAAAGAAAAAGGCATACGACGGCTTCGCACAGGCTGAGGACAAGCTGGACGCAGCCGATGCGCAGATCGCCGAGCAGGAGCAGACGCTCAAGGATACGCGCGCGCAGCTGGACGCGCAGGCGGCGCAGCTTCCGGATAAGGACAGCGTCCCTGAATCTGTTTGGCAGACCATCCAGCCGCAGTATGAGCAGCTTCAGGCCGCATATGCGCAGCTGGCAGCGGGCGAGGCGCAGCTGGAGCAGGCAAAGGCCGAGACAAAGGCCGGATGGAACAGCTATTTCCTCAACCGCGCGGATGTGGTCGAACAGCTGGACGAATCCGAACAGGCGCTTGCCGACGCGAAGCAGGAGCTGGATGACGCGCGGCAGGAGCTGGCGGACGGCAGACAGAAAATCGCCGATGCCGAGCAGGAAATCACCGACGGTGAACAGAAGCTTGCCGACGCGGAGGCGGAATACGCCGACGGCGAGGACCAGCTCTCCGAGCTGGAATATCCGGACTGCTATGTGCTCACGCGCGATGAAAATGTCGGCTACGCCTGTTTCGAGAGCGATTCGGATATCGTCAGCGGCGTATCGCGCGTATTTCCTCTGTTCTTCTTCATGGTAGCGGCGCTGGTGTGCATCACCACCATGACGCGCATGGTCGACGAGCAGCGCACGCAGACCGGCGTGCTCAAGGCGCTTGGATATTCCGACGGCGCAATTATGAGCCGTTTCCTGTTCTACGCAGCGAGTGCCTCGATTCTGGGCTGTATCTGCGGCATTCTGGCGGGCGCGTACTTCCTCCCGCGGATGATCTGGCAGGCATATAACATCATGTACGGCTTTACCGCCATCCTGTGGGCGTTCGACTGGCCGCTGGCTGTGATCTCGTCGCTTTCCTATCTGCTGTGCGCCATGGCGGCCACATGGTACGCCTGTGTGCATGAACTGACGCGTCCCGCGGCCGAGCTGATCCGGCCCAAAGCGCCGAAGGCGGGCCGCCGGATTCTGCTGGAACGCATTCCGTGGCTGTGGAAGCGCATCGCATTTCTGCACAAGGTCTCCATCCGCAACACGCTTCGCTATAAAAAGCGCATGGTCATGATGGCCATCGGCATCGGCGGCTGCACGGCGCTTCTGATTACCGGCTTTGGCATCCGCGATTCCATCCAGAACGTGGTGCAGTATCAGTACGAGGAAATCACGCTTTACGACGCGACGGCGGACTTCACACAGGACATGGACGCCTCCGCGCAGGCGGAATTTCTGGACGCGCACAGCGGCGTGCTGGACTCGGCGGTCTTTGTGTCCGATCATACGCTGGACTGCTCGACAGGCTCACGCGTCAAGCAGGCGCATGTGGTCGCGGTGCAGGGCGGCTCGCTGGATGGCGTTATTGACCTGCACACCGAGCGCGGCGAGCCGGTCGCCTGTCCGCAGGACGGCGAATGTATCATTTCCGTCGGCCTGTCCCAGTCGCTCGGCGTTTCCGCCGGAGATACGCTCCGCATCCGCGACAGCCAGATGCGGGAGATGAATCTGAAAATCAGCGGCGTATTTGTCAACTATGTCTTTAACTACGTCTATCTCACGCCGCAGACCTATACCGAACAGATGGGCCTGCCGTGCGAAATGAAAACCGCGTGGCTGAATCTGAATCCGGACTCCGACCCGTATGCGGCGGCTGCCGAGCTGACGGGCGACAGTCTGACGACAAACGTCGCGCTGAACGTCGATCTGCACACGCGCGTGGAAAACATGATGAAGAGTCTGGACTATATCGTCCTGCTTGTCGTTGTCTGTGCGGGCGCGCTGGCATTTATCGTGCTGTACAACCTGACAAACATCAACATCACCGAGCGCGTGCGCGAAATCGCGACGGTCAAGGTGCTGGGCTTTTACGATCAGGAAACAAATTCGTATGTTTTCCGTGAAAACATCATCCTGACCGTGCTTGGCGTGATTGTCGGCATTCCAATGGGCATCGCCCTGCACGCGTATGTCATGGCGCAGATTCACATCGACATGATTCACTTTGACGTGCGCATCACGGCGCTGAGCTTCCTGATCTCCGCGGCGCTGACGCTGGTATTCGGCATGATCGTCAATCTGGCGCTACGCGGTAAAATCCGCCGCATCGACATGGCGCAGGCCCTCAAATCCATCGAATAGCGCAGCTTAAATCACAGGCGCGCTCCGGCAGTTGCCGGAGCGCGCTTTGCACATTTCCCTCCTCTGCCGCATAGTATGGAAAAACGTGTGCAGAAAAGGAGGAATCCGCTTGTCAGGTTACGGAACAATTGTCGCGCGGGTGTATACGTCCAACGCCCAGCTGCCCGTCAGAGGCGCGGCCGTGGCGTTCTGCAAACGCGCCGCCGACGGCACGGTTGAGCTTCTGGCCTTCCGCATCACAAATTATGACGGCTACACGGACGCACTGGAAATTGAAACGCCCGAGCAGGACGGCCAGACGCTGGCCTCGTCCGGCCAGCACCCCTACGCCACGCTCAGCATGATTGTCGATCAGCCGGGCTATGACCGCATCATCGTGGAAAACGCACAGGTATTTACCGGTATCCAGACGCTTCAGCAGTTCATGCTGGTCCCGACGCCGCAGCTGCCGGACAGCTACAGCCGGACGGAAACCTACGTCGTACCGGAGCAGACGCTTTAGGAGGTGCCGTATGCCCGATACCTTGCCGCCGATCGTGCCATACATACCGGAAACCATCACTGTCCACCTCGGCTCGCCGAACGCGGACGCGCAGAACGTAACCGTTCCGTTCTCCGACTATATCAAAAACGTCGTTTCCAGCGAGGTCTATCCCACGTGGGAGACTTCTGCGCTGCGCGCAAACGCGCTGGCGATCATCTCCTACGCGCTCAACCGCGTCTATACCGAATATTACCGCAGCCGCGGCTATGCCTTTGACATCACCAATTCCACAGCCGTTGATCAGAAATTCATCTATGGCCGGAACATCTATGAAAACGTCTCCGAGCTGGTGGACAATATCTTCAACGACTACATCCGCCGGCAGGGCTTTGTCGAGCCGCTGGCCGCGAAATACTGCAACGGCACCACCTCCACCTGCGACGGTCTGAGCCAGTGGGGCAGCCAGTATCAGGCGCTGAAGGGCGCGAACAGCGTGGAAATTCTGCGCTCGTACTATGGAAACGACATTGAGCTTGTTGTGGACGCACCGATTGAGGATCTGCGTGAAACCTACCCAGGCACGCCGCTGCTGCTCGGGTCGGTCGGGCCGTATGTCCTGCTGGTGCAGGTCGCGCTCAACCGCGTGTCGCAGAATTATCCGGCCATTCCCAAAGTCGAAGAGGACAGCATCTTCACCGCCGACACGGAACGGGCCGTCATCGCCTTTCAGACCATCTTCTCACTTGCGGCGGACGGAATCGTCGGCCGCGCGACATGGTATCAGCTGGTTCAGGTCTATTTTGCCACACTCCGGCTGACCGAGCTGCGCTCGGAGGGACAGCTGTACGCGCGCTCGTCGTATCAGTTCCCCAGGCTTTTGCAGGAGGGCGACACCGGCATCAGCGTGCGGCTGCTGCAATACATGCTGAACGTCGCGGGCGAATTTTTGCAGGAGCTTCCCCAGCCGCCGCAGACGGGCGTTTTTGACGCCGATACGCGCACGGCGGTGCTGGCGCTGCAGGCCTATGAGGGACTGGACGAAACCGGAACTGTCGGCGAGGATACATGGGACGCTCTGCTGCGGCAGTATACCTCCATCGATGCGACGGTATTCCGCAGCAGCGCACTGTTTCCGGATAACCGGAACACGGACGCGGTGGAGGTATTTTCCGCGCAGGGCGGCGCACAAAGCGGCGCGGCAGAAGCGCCCGCGGCGCAGACGCCGTATCAGTCCTCCACGCGCTTTGCGCAGTTCCCCGGGCAGACGCTGACAACCGGCATGCGCGACGAGGAGGTGTAGGCATGCAGATTCCACGCGATTATACCGGCGCGCCCATTCTCAGTCTGCAAACCATGCTGGGCGTCATCGGCGCGGCGCTTGAGGATTTTCCGCCCGTCGCCGCCGACGGAATCTACGCGGATGAGACGGCCGCGGCCGTCTGGGAATTTCAGAAGCGCTATTCCCTGCCCCAGACCGGCCAGACCGACAACGTCACATGGAACCGCATCGTCGACGTATATGTGCGTCTGAGCCCCAGCGTTCTGCCCGCCGCGCCGCTGCAAATTCTCTGGCAGCCGCTGCAGGTCATCCGCGCCGGTGAGCGAAACGCCAATCTCTACCCGATTCAGTCGATGCTCCTTGCACTGGGCGATATTTTCGCGCGCGTACCGAAGCTTGCCGTGACCGGCGTTCACGACGCGCCGTCGGTCGAGGCTGTCAAGTGGTTCCAGCGCAAAAGCGGCCTGCCTGACAGCGGCACGCTGACGCAGACCGACTGGCTGTATCTGACGGGGCTTTACCGCCTGAGCGCCAGCGACGGAACTTTGCCGTTGTGATTTGACGCAAAAGCTGGTATACTCATTGAAAAGTATCAATGAGGAGCGTTTCATATGAAAATTCTGATCTGCAATGTTGGAAGCACATCCCTGAAATACCAGCTGTTTGACATGGACGGCACGATTCGTGTGCTGGCCTCCGGCGGCGCCGAGCGCGTCGGCGCGGCGGAGGGCCGCTTCTACGCGCGCAACCGCCTGACCGGCGAGGAAATTTCCGAGCAGGCCGCGTTCGCATCGCACCGCGAGGCCATCGAGCGGATGCTGCCGGAGCTGCAACGGGGTATTCTGCACAGCCTTGACGAGCTTTCCTGTGTGGCGTTCAAGGTCGTCCATGCGCGCGGTGTCAGCGGCGTGCAGTACCTGACCGAGGATGTGCTGGAGAAGATGGCGGCGTTCAATTCCGTTGCGCCGGCGCACAATCCGCCGTATATCGCCGCCATCCGCCAGTTCCGCGCGCTGCTTCCGGATACGCCGCTGATCGGCTCGTTTGAGACGGGCTTCCATCAGACCATACCGCCGGAGGCGGCCCTCTACTCCATCCCGATTGAAATTTCCCGCAAATATGACATTCATCGCTATGGCTTCCACGGCGCGTCGCACGAGTTCATGTCCACATGGGTTGCCGAGGCGATGGAGCGCACCGATCTGAAGCTTGTCTCCTGTCATCTCGGCGGAAGCGGCAGCATCTGCGCCGTGAAAAACGGAAAAAGCGTTGACACCAGCATGGGTCTTTCGCTTCAGTGCGGCATTATGAACAACAATCGCTGCGGCGATATCGACCCGTACATCATCTTCTATCTGGCCGAGGAGGCCGGTATGACGCTGGCCGAAATCAAGGATATGCTTCAGACAAAGAGCGGCTTTTACGGCATGTCCGGCGGCATTTCCAACGATCTGCGCGACATCGAGCAGGCCGCCGAGGACGGAAACGACGACGCCGCAAACGCCATCGCCGCCTATACCTACAGCATTCGGAAATACATCGGCGCGTATGCTGCCGCGATGGGCGGACTGGACGCGATTGTGTTCGGCGGGGGCATCGGCCGCAACAGCGCCGCGGTGCGCGCACTTTCGCTGGCGGGACTCGGCTTTCTCGGCGTCCGTCTGGATGGAGAGAAAAACCGCCACGCCTTCGGCGGGCGGGATATCTCCATGGACGGCTCCCCTGTCCGCGTTTTCGTGCTGGATACCGACGAGGAAATTGTCGTTGCACGCAAGGCCGCGGCGCTTCTGGCGCAGGAAGGCTGACGCCGCGCCTCCGGCAGCGCTTACACGGCAGACCGTGGGGCCGATGCCCACATCGGCCCGCTTGTCCGGTATTCACCGAAACTACTGTTGAATGCGGTGAGACCGCAACCGTTGCTTCGCAGACCCACTTTTTCTGGCTTGCCAGAAAAAGTGGGCAAAAAGGGGTGCCGGAGACGCGTTATATTGCGCGCTCACGCGCGCGGTTTTTTTGGCCGCTCCGCGGCCTGAACGCCCTGACGGGCACAAGGCCGTAACTCTCCCGATAGCTTTTACTTCCGATACTGCTTACAGGTCTATAGGGGCCGATGCCCACATCGGCCCGTTGGGAACCGACGAATTCGCCGCAGATTCCCGTGAAACCGGCGTGCACTGCGCGGGCCGATGTGCACCCGCAAGGGGTAGGCCGCATCCGTAGCGCTCCTTCGTCGCTGACGGCTGCGCTCGCCATCGG
>CAKUJN010000011.1 GCA_934661735.1 uncultured Oscillospiraceae bacterium | reverse complement strand
CGGAGCCGATCAAGCACAATTCGAGTCACCACTGCGTTGCGTGGCGAAAAGAAAAAGAGGGGTTGTACGATGCGGTCGAAGAAAAATCTCGTCATTGGTTTCTTATTGCTGCTCCTTGGCATTGGGCTTTCTGAGCACAGCTTACTGCTTTCCATATTTGCAGGCGTGGCTGGGATCGTCATGATGATTCTTTATGCGGCGGGTAATCTCAAGCGGGAAGACTCGGAGACGAAGGTTCTTCCGGAGCAGAGGCATGGGGAAATAGAAAATCTGCAATGTGCATTGCACCCAGTTTCTACACAGAGTGTTGAATCCAAGAAGGTACAAGTAAACGAGAAAAGTGACCCGTTAGTAAGGCGCTCAGAAGTAGAACAGAGCGAAAAACAGGGGGCGCCATCTAGCCCGGAAACCGCAGAAATTTACCAACGGCTTATAGGCCAATACAGCCAAATCGTAAATGCCGATTGCTTTGGAACACTGGCACAGATCGAAACGAAAATGCAGCAATGTACAGCATTTCTTGAAAACTGGATGACCGCTCTTGGGAACAAAGAATTTGTTTTGCTGCTTCACACATATGCAAAATACAACTCGGCGCTGCACCACTTCTATCTCCCGCAAACTGGCGCATATAGAATGATCCAAATAGACAGCAGCGAATCGACTGTTCCGGATGGTCTTACGAATGCAATTGTAAAAAAGATTCAGGGAAAGCAGAAGGGGCTCCAGAACTTCTGGGAAGCACAGAAATGGTTTGAGGATTTAATCCCAGCGCTCCGACCGTTTGACTTGATTGTCAATAAGAATGCAGAACAGTTGAAAAGAAGGACGGGTATTGAACCGGCAAAGACAAGTAATGTTACGAGCCGGACGCCGCTCGCAAAGTTCGATGACGTCTATGTGATCGATCTGGAAACGACTGGGCTGAATGTGGGGTGGGGCGAAATCATCCAAATTGCAATTATCAGGTTCCATCAACTTCAACCGGTCGAAATCCTGTCCAGCTATGTGAAACCACGGAGAGGGTTAAAGCCTGAAGCGGCAGCAATTAACCACATCACGGAAGACATGGTTGCTGATGCGCCTTATATCGAGCAGATCATGCAATCCGTGGATGCATTCATCGGCGAGAGAGCACCGATCGTTGCGCATAACCTCCAGTTCGAGTATAAGTTCTTGGCTGCCAATGGAAGCGAAAATATTGTAAAGAAGCGGCCGCTTTATGACACGCTGGAGTTGTCCAAGCGGATCTGGCAGCTGGAAAGCTACTCACTTGAAAATGTATGCCGAAACACCTTCAAATTTACGCCAGCACTGCATAACGCAGAAAGCGATGCGCTGACTTGCGGGCTGCTATTTCGTGAGATTTGCAATGAACGAATCGGAGTGCCGGAGGGCTGCCATGATTAAGGCAAATGACATTGAAATGGTAAAACTCGGAGGAATGACGTCGGAAGAACGGAAACGGTATGAAAAAAATAAAATTGAGATTAACAAAAAAGTCTCGTCTTTGATTGCGGAAGCTACAAAGAATGCTAAACTAGAATGTTGCATTCTGTGTAGTAGACCGTGTTCTAGTTTTTGTAATTCACATTCTATTCCGCAGTTTGCACTGAAACGAATTGCAGAAAATGGGAAAGTGATGCTTCCATTGCAAGATGAAATACTTACAATTGGAAAAGATACAGGTGTAAACAAAGCAGGAACTTTTCACATAATATGCAGGGACTGTGATAGTAGAACATTCCAACTGTATGAAGATCCGAATGCTTATAATTCAAAGCCAACAGATCAAATGCTCGCGCAGATCGCGCTTAAAGATGTTTTGCTTATGATAAGCAAAAGGAATCAAGAGCGGGAGCAATATAAACTAGTCGGAGAGCAAGCCGAATTTCTGAAAGATTTTGCTGACGAAAAAATCTATTGGGGCGATTTCGATTTGCGCGACTATGGAGAAGATTTGGAGTATGCTAAAAGCTCGCTGGAAAACCGGAAATCAAATCCGTATTATTTGTGCTTTTATACTATCTTGGATTATGTGGTTCCTTATGCAGCACAGTCGAGTATAACGTTAATCAGCGATTTTGAGGATAATATTGTAAACAATATATATTCTCAAAATCCAAAATATCGGATTAAAACTATCCATATTTCTGTATTTTCGCTTAAGTCAACGAGCGCAATATTACTATTTATTGAAGATGGAGAAAAACGCTACCGCAAATTTTATCGCAGCTTACGAAAGCTACCGAAAGACGATCAACTTGCTGCAATCAACTACTTAGTATTTAGCTACACAGAAAATGTGTTCATGAATCCGACAACGCATAAGGAACTCAAGAAAAATGACTCGTTCATGGATATGTGCCGAAAAAGTACGGATTTTCGATCTCATACGCCGTTTCCATTGGATGATCCCTTAGAGGCTGCAGTAAAGGAGTTTAGCCTTTCAAAACGAAATGAGATACCAAATTTGCTAAATAGAGAGTATGCGCTCAACTGAAAACAGGCACAAAGGGTTTCATCTTTAGTGTAGCGATCACACAAGTCGTCGCGGACTGCGCAAGTTCGCGACGGCTTTTTATCTTTCACGCAAAAATCTTTATCATCAACCCGTTTCGCCGCTTCATCTTTTAGAATCCAAATCGTTGGTGCTGGATTGCGATGGGGTTCGAGCTAGGTTTTGAACCTCTGGTTTTCTATATGCTTTACTCAACGATTCATAGTTTTCGAGCGGCCAACAGAGACATAATGTGGCTTATATCGGACGAAAGCCTTTTGAATGAGATGATGTAAACAGCATTGCAAATCGCTGGTATTTAAATTATAATGAATTATATAATACGGCGTGTGGATGTACAGACTGGTGGTAGTTGATTGTTTCAGGTATAAGATGAGGTGGAGTTATGGAGTGGACAAAAGAAAGAGTTGCTGCCAAAATTAAGGAAATCAGTGAGAAAGGATTTATATCCATCCCTGAGGGGACATATAGAAAAGACGATGGCATTGTTGGTCAGGTGCTTGAAAGAGAATTCGGTGTCCCTGAAAATAACATTCACCTTGCAGATCTTGGCACATACGAGCTGAAAGGGATGCGGCTGAAAAAGAACAAGTCCAATAATTTAACACTTTTTCATCAGACATCAACTTCCGGAATGAGTCCAAGGGAAATATTTGAACGTTTTAGTTATGAAGGCCCGTCAAAGCGTGATGGCTCGCTGAAGCGAAAGCTTTTTACAACTATCAAAGGCAATAAGAAAAACAATTTGGGGCTTACCCTTAATGCAGGCGGGGAATCAACCGTATCCTTATACTATAATGATGAATACCTTGCCACTTGGGATCTTTCCAACAGCACTGGAAAGATAAATCAGGTCTTGCTGGCTATGGCAGAAACAACTGGTACCGTCAATTCAAAAGATGAAAAATTTCACTTTGTAAAGGCGTACATTCTCAGTGACCCTAAGAACATTTATGAGGCGATATCCAAACGTGGCGTGGTTATGGACCTGTGTATCGATCAACCAGCGTCCGATTTCGGGAAAAAAGCCCCGCATGATCGTGGTCCGCACATCAGAATCTCCGTCAAGAAATTGCAGCTGCTTTTTGACTCAGTAGAGCAGATTCTTTGATATCAGGAGGATGTCTTGTGAGAGAAAAAGATCTTATATTATTGAGAAATCGATTGTGTGAAATCAAGAATATGGGTTGGATTGCAAATAGACGTCCTGGAAATGCAGGTGGGGTTGGCAACACGCTGGAGGACTTGCTTGATGTTGCGGAAAATAATTTGCAGCTCCCTGATTTTGGAGAATGGGAGTTGAAAAGCCAGCGAGCGGCTACCGGTTCGCTATTAACGCTGTTTCATTTGGAGCCGGAGCCGCGCAATGCGCACATCGTTCCGCAAATTCTTCTGCGGAAATATGGTTGGGCACATCAGGATGCGGGTGTGCGTTATCCGGCTGACGAAAGAAGTTTTCGACAGACGATCAATGTGAGCGGCTACAGTGATCGCGGCTTTAAGGTGAACATCGACTGGGAACGGCAGTGTATTTTCATTGATTTCAATTTCGACGATATTGACGACAGGCATGGCGCGTGGCGGCAGTTTGTTGCAGACGGCGTGGGAACCGGTGATATCGCGCCGAAGCCGTACTGGACGTTCAGGGAGATAGATGTGAAATTGAGAACAAAGCTGAAGAATCTCATGTACGTTCGTGCGGAAACCAAAGTTTTGAATGGTGATGAGTATTTCCGGTATAATGAGATCGAAGCGTATGTAGATCCCTCAATTGACAGGTTTTTGGCACTCGTTGAGGAGGGCGTCATATATGTTGACTTTGATGCGAGAACAGGTCATAATCATGGAACAAAGTTCCGCATCCGTCCAAAATATAAAACAGCCCTTTATGAACGGCATATCATAGCATAAAAAGCAGGGCACGATGATTACGCATCGTGCCCTGTTCCTATTCATTTTCATCAGACAGCGTGAAATCGAGGATATATTCAAATGTTGTTCCCATGGTAATGTAGCTGCTTGGCCAGCCGAATATACCAATCCTGTTGACGAGATTGCGTCGGTCCCAGATAATGGTGTTTCTGAATTCGTAACCCGCGGCTCGCATTGCATTGACAATGTTGATGTGGAGCGGTACGCGTTTTCCGTTGATCCATGTGTCTGTAATATTGATCAAAACGTGTGCCTTTTCAGTGAAAACAGGCCGCATATCTCTGAATATTTCTGAAATTGCTTTCTCAAATGCCGGTGCGTCCAATGTTCCCAAGTCCCGCGAATCCTGGCTGTATTGCTCCACTTTACCAAATTGCTCATTTTTGCGCAAATCTCCGCGGCGGCTTTTATTCTTTCGCGCTCTATTTAAAATATTCGCATATGGAGGGGAGGTGAATACGAATTTCACAGTACTGGGGGCGATTCGCTTCGAGACATTTCTGGCGTCGTCGCAGACTGCGAATTGTGCACATGGTGAGGTACTCGTCTGCGGAGCGATTCTGCTGTTCGCCAGATCGACATATTCCTGCTTTAAATCAAAGCCGACAGCATTACGCTCCAGATCCTGTGCGGCCACTAACGTTGTGCCGGAACCCACAAATGGGTCAATGACCAACTCGCCCTTGTGGGTAAACTGTTCGATCACTCGTTTTGCCATTGCAATAGGAAAAACGGCAGGATGTACGTTCTTATCTCGGATATCGCGCGGCTCATACGTGAATTGCCAGACACCGATCTGGTTTTTCATCCAATCCTTTGCTTCAATGCAGGAGAGATATCCATTTGGACAATCACATAAGCGATGATTGCATATGTTTACATAGTCGCTCATTTGCTGCTTTTCAAATACTCCTTGAATCGTTTCTGGGCGAAATCAAAAAACTCCGGATTGATTTCAAATCCAATACACGTTCGCCCAAGCCGCTCACAGACAACCCAGGTAGTGCCTGTCCCCATAAACGGATCGAAAACAGTGCCGCCGGCAGGGCTTCCGCACAGGACAATTTCTTCAATCAGCTTTTCGGGAAAGGTTGCGGTATGCGTGCCCGACAGCGGCTGCGTATTGATTGCCCAGACATCGCCGGGGTTTTTTGGCTGACCGTTTGCGCCAATCACTTTCACCGCGTTAAGGTCAAAGAAATACTTTTTTTGCAGGACAAAATGAAAAACGTGCTCGTAGGTATTGTTGAAACGATCAGTCACACTGGCGGGAATTCTGTTTGGTTTCTGCCAGATGATATCGTCGCGGAGAAGCCAGCCGCGCTCCTGCATTTCAATCGCAAAGCGTGAGGGAATTAGAAGGAGCTGCTTGTTTTGGTACAGCCTTCCATTCTGCTTGATTTTTGGCTGGAGCGGTTTGGTGGTAAAATACTTTTCTTTGCGGTCCTTTTGCGTCTGGGTAATGTTTCCGTCCTCATCAAGGTATTTTTTCCAGGCACCTGCACCGGAGCCAAAATACGTGTCGCCCATATTGATAAACACATTTGCAGATGGTTTCAGATACGACTTAAGCGCATCAAAAATGTCGGCTAAACGGGAGACATACGCTTCTGGCGTCGCTTCCGAGCCAATTTCGCCATCGCCGTTATAGACACGCTTTGCCCAATAGGGAGGCGATGTAACAAGCAGGTCGATGGAATTTGGCGCAATGTTTTTGACCAGCTGAAGTGTATCTCCACACATGATTAAATGATTCATTAACGAGCCTCCGGACTGATTCTGGATTCATTATAACGTGAAAACAGTCTGAAATCAAGGTATACGACAGTGTCCGAATGGCTTTTGCCGGATATGGATGATTTCTGAATTTTATCATCTCACGCCATAAAAATGGCAGCGCAATCCGGATACTCGACAGCGTAAAGCAAAACATGGTATTCAGATACTTGCAGAATCAGAAATAACAGTGTCAGAACCGCCGGTTCAGCCGGCGGTTTTGACTTGTCATCAGAGTTGAACTGTAAATTGCAGGCACAGGCCGCCAAAGAAATTTCACTGCATTGTCTGCGAAGGACTTGCCGCTAAGCTTTCCAAGCGGTGTTCGACATTGACATTTACTCCCCCAGTGCCCGCTGAAGCGCCGACAGGGCTTTCTTCTCGATTCGTGAGACATAGCTGCGGCTGATGCCGCAGCGCTGGGCGATTTCGCGCTGCGTCTGCGGCGCGTGGCCGCCGAGACCGTAGCGAAGGGAGACAACAGCCTTTTCGCGCGGTGTAAGAACCTCGTCCATAACGCGGTAAAGGCGTCCGTACAGCTCCTTCGTGCTCAGATTTTCAAACAGGTCCTCCTCCGAGCAGATTGTGTCGATCAGCGAAAGCGCGTTGCCGTCCTTGCCGGTTTCAATGCAGTCGGAGAGTGAAACGTCCGATGCGGTCTTTCGCTGCGCCCGAAAGTGCATCAGGATTTCATTTTCTACACATCTTGCTGCATAAGTTGCAAGGCGGGCACCCTTGCCGGCGTCAAAGGTGGAAATGCCCTTGATCAGGCCGATGGTGCCGATGGAGATCAGATCCTCCTGATCGGCAGTTTGTGTGTAGTATTTTTTCATGATGTGCGCCACCAAGCGCAGATTGCGTTCGATCAGGATGTTCCGCGCCTCCAGATCGCCCTGAGCGGCCAGTTCCAGATAGTGCCGCTCCTCGGCGGCGGACAGCGGCTTTGGAAATGAATTGCCGCTGGCGCTCAGACGCAGGGAACAGAGCATACTGCTGAGTGCCAGCCATACCGCGGCAGAAAACATGATGTGCCACCTCCAATATGGTACACTCTATTCTGCCGCGGCTCGTCCGGATTCCTTATTTTTTGCTTTTTATTTACCATAATTTATTATGGTGAATAAAAAGCGAGAAAAACACCCGCCGCGCTGGGAAGCGCGGCGGGCGCATGGACGCCGAGCGGTGACGTGAAAGTGAGGAAACACGCGGCCGGACGGTTCGGATCGGATGGAAAGCTGTGCTCAGCCCTGTACGGTGAGCTGCTTTTTCAGCGGTACGCGCAGCAGCGCGAGAATCACCAGACACAGGGCCAGATCGATTGCGAGGAAGCTGCCGTTATAGGCGGCGGCGTAGATGTACGGATTGGTAAAGGTGGTGTTGAACAGCTCGGTCGGGGCGAGAATGCGGAACGCGGTTACGCCGCTGATGAAGTGGCAGATAAAGCGCAGCACGCACGCGACGGTGACGCCGATGTAGATGCCGCCCTTCATGCGGTTAAAGAGCGAAGCAGTGCTCAGCACGGTAAAGGCCAGAATATAGTCGAACAGGATGCACACCAGCCCCCAGCCCGACGCGCCGTCGACGACGATTTGCAGCAGACCGTAGGCCAGCGCGGTCAGCACGCTCGGCTTCCAGCCCCAGCGGCAGCAGTAGATAAAGATCGGCAGCATGCCGAGGTTGACGCTTCCGCCCTGCGGCAGCTGGAACAGGCGGAAAAGACTGAGAATCGTGGCCAGCGCGACCATGATTGCGCCCTCGCAGAGCGCGCGGACGGCGGTGTGGTTGGTTTTTGACTGCGTCATTTGAGAAAACCCTCTTTCATTTGGATCAATCCCAGGCTCTTGCCCGTTTGCTGCGGCAGCGGATCAGCAGAAAAAATACCGCATTGCAGCGCTTGCAATGCGGTACGACTGTACAATGTACACGGTCCATATACTTCGCATTCCTACGCCGGCATTATCCGGATCAGGTTCGAGGGACTGCAGCGGCAATACGCTGCGATCTCAGCCGGCTTGCGCCAGCGCCCCTTGGAATTGTCGCGCTTATTATAGCGCCCAGTGCACACGCTGTCAAGACCTGCGCGCGTCTTTCTTGCAAACGGTGCGCAGATGCGCTACAATATTAAGGCGGCACCGCGCAATTGCGTCGGCTCGCAGCGACGGATCTTTTGCGCCAATTCTGCGGTTTGAAAAGCTCGAAATACGTACAGTAATCCTTCACGTTTCAAACCTTGACCTGACGAAAAAACTCTCGTCGAATTTATTTGCCAAATTGTGCGGTGTTGCCTTAAAAATCCGATGGAGGAAGCATATGAGACTTCGTATCGGCCGGTAGTATCCAGATACAGAGAAAACCGGAGGGAATAAACTTGGAAATCAGAGAATATACACAGTATGACGAGGCGGATGTCCTGCGGCTCTACGCGGCGGTTGGCTGGACAGCATATACAGACAACCCAGAAGCGCTGAGAAAGGGCTTTGCAAATTCGCTTCTGACGCTGGCGGCGTATCAGGACGGGGAGCTGATTGGAATCTGCCGTGCGGTGGGCGACGGAGAGACGATTGTTTTTGTACAGGATCTGCTGGTCCTGCCGGCGTATCGGCGACAGGGTGTGGGAAGCGCGCTTCTGCGCGCGGTGCTTGCGCACTATGCGCATGTGCGGCAGATTGAGCTTGCGGCGGACGACACCGCGCAGACGGCGGCGTTTTACCGGTCGGCGGGCTTTCGGGAGCTGTCGGAGCTTGGCTGCCGCGGGTATATGTGGATATGCGTACGGAGGAATACGGAATGAAGCGCTGTTTCATTTACGCGGCAGGGACGTTCTACGGTATGCGTGAGCGTCCGCGCGCGGGGGATTTGCAGATTGCGGCAGACGCGGGACTGTGGCTGTGCCGCGAAGCGGGCATCCGGCCCGATCTGGTCATCGGCGATTTTGATTCGCTGGACGCGTCGCAGGCGCCTGCTGACAGTATTCGTCTGCCAGTGGAAAAGGACGACACCGACAGCATGTTTGCCGTGCGCGAGGGGCTTCGACGCGGCTGTACGGAGTTTTACCTCTACGGTGCGACGGGCGGCGCGCGGCTGGATCACACGCTGGCAAATCTACAGGCGCTTGTGTTTCTGCGCCGCCGCGGTGCACGCGGCTGGCTCTATGACCGGAATTTTGTCTACACGGTCATTGAAAATGAAACGCTCACGCTCCGGCGCGAGGTGGAGTGGGGGATTGTGTCGCTGTTCAGTCTGTCCGGAACGGCGCGCGGCGTAACGCTGTGCGGGCTTCAGTACCCGTTGACAGACGCAGAGATACGCTGTGATTTTCCCATCGGTGTGAGCAACCATTTCGCTGCGGACACGGCGGAAATCACCGTGCGCGAGGGGCTCCTGCTGGTCGGCTGGGAGCTGCCGGAGCAATAAAAAGAAAAGGCGGGACGCCCGTTGGGCGTCCCGCTTCTGCTTATTCCGGTATCATAACGGTATGGTCCTGCCCGTCCAGCGTATAGTGCACGCGCAGGCCGCCAGATTCCACGCGGATGTTTCCGGCGTTGCGCAGGCGCATCAGCGCCTGATACTGTTCACGCTGCGCCGGCGTGTATGCCGCCGGATCGTCCGAGGTCAGCAGAATGCCGGAAAACAGCGCGTTTACCGTCCCCAGTGCTGTTTTCTGTTCCTGCGTAAGCTTGCAGTTTTCCGTTCGCAGGAAAAATACGTCCGGATCGCTGCCAAAGGCACGGCCGTTCAGCTGACGGCGGAAAATCGTATTGCCGATGGCCTGCCGCGTGGAAACGCGCTCGCGATGAATCCAGCGCATGTAGAATTTATCGTCCCAGTCCAGCGACACGTCGCAGCCGATGCGGCAGTAGTCCACCAGCCCGAACGACGGCATCAGCGGTACGCCGCAGCCGAGAATCAGCTTTTCGCCGCATAAGCGCCGCAGAAGCTCCATTGCGCGCCGCATGCGCGCCGCGCGCGATTCGCTTTCCGAGCCGAACGGCGCCGCGCCATAGAGAAAATCCAGCTTTACAAGGTCAAAGCCCCACTCGTTCAGCACACGGTCAAAGACCGATTCCAGATAGCGCACCGCCTCCGGATTGTCGATATCCAGCGAGTAGAACCCGCCCCAGTTGCAGCCGCTCCGGTACGGCTGACCGTCCTTCTGCACCATCCAGTCCGGATGCTCGCGGAAGATGCGGGAGCTTTCCTGACAGCCGAACGGCGCAAGCCACAGTCCGGCAAGGAAGCCGGCCTCGTGCGCCTGATCGGCAAGCGCCTTCATGCCGTCGGGAAATTTCCGGCCGTCCGGCTCCCAGTCGCCGACCGCCTGCTCCCAGCCGTCATCAATCTGGAACAGATCGCCCGCCTGCAGAAGCGTTCTGCATCCCGACAGATCGGACAGGATCGCTGCCTGATCAATCTTTTCATAGCGGTTATACCAACTGGAATAGCCGGCCAGCTTCTTCCGCGTGCGCGGCTGAAGCTTCATTGCGTGGAACCAAGCGTCAAATACCTCGTCCTCACTGCCCTCGGCGTAGAAGAGGTCAAACGCGTGAAATGTACCGCCGCAGCGCAGGCCGGCGCAGTCGCGCGTGATGGTCAGAACGCCAAGATTTGCGTCATAGCGGAGCTGCGTATAGCCTGCCGTCTCGTCCAGCGACGCAAGCAGCCGATAGCGGCCGCCGAGGCGGAAATAGCAGTAGCTCACGCCATGCGTCACGCCGCGGCGGTTCGGATAATCCGTAAAGTTATAGTCACCGTAGCGGTCGAGGGAATAGCGGCGGATGATGGCCTTCGGCAGACCGTGCAGACCACGGATGCGGCTGTCGGCGCGGTATTCGGGGCAATACGTCCACGTCTGATAGCCGTTCATGAAGACCTTTTCGTCCTGTGAGACAATCAGCGGAAGTTCGGCTGTGACGGATTGCAGCGTTCCTGCCGGAAGCTCCGGCACGATGCGGTTTTCCCCCTGCGTGAGCGTGTGCCTTCCACGCAGAGAATACGGCCCGTCCGTGCCGGAAACCGTGATGGAAAATGTCAGATTCATGACTGCTCCTCCCTCAGGGTGACGGTGAATTCCAGTGTGACCGGTTCGGTCTGACCGGTTTCGATGGTCAGCTGTGCCGTTCCCGCTGTACCGGCGGTGCGGACATACGCGCCGCACATGCCGCCCTCGGCGGTGACGACAGACGGACAGGCCAGCTCCGCCGCGCCTGTAAGCGTCAGACGCACCGGAAGCTGTGCATACGGCGCGGGATTGCCGAATTCATCCAGAATGCGGATACGGACCGATGCCATGTCATAGCCTGCGTCCTCGCACAGCGCAGTATGACTCGGCTGCGCCTCCAGATGCAGGCAGCTGGACGGCGTGCGTGTGACCGAGGCAACGGTTTTTCCGCCGCGCTTTGCGTCAAAGCGCCAGCGCGTTGCCGCGCCGCCCCAGTTGCCGACGTATTTGCCGTACAGCGCCACGCCGTCGTCAAACGTCATATGATAGCGCAGCATGGCAAGTCCCATTTGCAGCTTGTCGCCCAGCGGCATGCCCGCAAGGCCATATTTTCCGGCGGAAAGCAGACACTTTCGCAGAATGGCGGCCTTTTTTTCGTCAAAGCCCTCCTGTGTTTGGAGCAGACAGCCGATAGTGTCGCGGACGCACAGCGGCGGATGGGGAAGGGCAGAACTCCTGTCCGGCAGAAGTGTTGTGATATATTGGTCGTTTTTGTAAAGCTCTACCGAATCGGCGTTTGTAAAAACGCAGACCTCGCCGAGCTGTCCGGCCGGATAGTCGCCGATATCCATTGACGAGCCGACCTCCAGAACCGGTGCTCCATCACCCTGCGACGCGTAGAATGCGGCGGCGGGCTTCGGATTGCGAAACGCATCCATCACGCCATGATAGCACACGCGGTCGCCAGAGCCGAAGTCTTTGTGCGTCGGATAGTCAAACATGCACCAGCCAAAGCAGCCCGCGTGCGCACCGGAAGCCATTGCTGCCTCCAGCACGCGCGCGTGCCGCAGCGCGTGTTCCTGCCGCTTCTGCCACGGGTCAAAGGATTTGGTGGGGAACATGTGGCCGTTATGCTCGGAAATCAGCAGCGCATGGTCCTTTTCACGCATGATGCTGCGCTTTTTCTTTGCGCCGGCGTTGTTTCCGCTGTGTGAAAAATCGTTGTAGGCGTAGACGTCCTCCAGCAGATGGCTCTTTTCCAGATACCGCACGCCGGACGTTGCGCGCGACGGGTCAAGCTCGTGCGCAGCTGCGTTCGTTTCACGGTATAGCGCGTCGTCGTCAAGGCTTTCGTTGATGCGAACGCCCCAGAGAATAACGCTGGGATGATTGCGGTACTGCATGACCATTTCACGTGTGTTTTCAACGGCCTGCCGCTTCCACTCCGCGCCGCCGATGTGCTGCCAGCCTGGGATTTCGGTAAAGACCATCAGACCGATGCGGTCACATTCGTCAATGAAGTGGCGGCTCTGCGGATAGTGCGACGTGCGCACGGCATTGCATGACAGCTCATATTTCAGAATCTGTGCGTCCTGCCGCTGAAGCCGTTCCGGCGCGGCATAGCCGATCCACGGATAGCTCTGGTGCCGGTTGAGGCCGCGCAGGAATGTTTTCTCGCCGTTGAGGTAGAAGCCGTCGGCGCGGAATTCCGCCGTCCGGAAGCCGAAGCGGATACACTGCGTGTCTGTGTATTGCCCGTTCTCATCCAGAAGCGTCACCTCGCAGGTATAAAGCACAGGGCTGTCCGGCGTCCATGGCTGCGCCTGCGGCGCGTCCAGTTCAAGCGCCGGCTCGGCGGACCGTGTCTCCGCAAGACATGCGTCCGCTTCGTCCAGAAGCCGCACACGGTATGCTCCGCTGCCGCCGCGCTGCGTGACGCGGATGTGCGCACGCGTCAGGGAGGGCGTTGTAATGAATATGTCCTCAATATACCGCCACAGCCGCACGTCCAGCCACGCTTCACGGTACAGACCGCCGTATGTCAGATAGTCGATCACAAAGCCGAATGGCGGGATTTCCGGATTTTCTGTGCAGTCCAGCCGGACGGCAATCTGATTCTCTGTTCCGTAGTTGACATAATCCGACATCTCGACGCGGAACGCGGTATAACCGCATCGATGAGTAGCAGCATGCTTCTGGTTTACATAAACATCTGCAATATGCGCCGCGCCGTCGAACTGGAGAAACAGCCGCCTGCCGCGCAGTGTCTGCGGCACAAAGAGCGTCCGGCGATAGCCGCAGACCGTTTCATAATCTGCGGGCGAGGCGTAGTGCAGCGGGAGCGGCCGCGGATTGTGCGGCAGGCGGACCGGAACGGCGCTGCCTCCGCCTTGCAGGAATTCGTCACTCCATTGTTCGGTAAATTCCCAGCCGTTGCAAAGACTCTGCATATATGCCTCCTAGTCTCCGCAATAGCTCTTGCAGTACGGGCGCAACGTGCAGCGCTCACACGCCGGCCGGCGTGCGGTGCACACGGCGCGGCCGTGCAGCACGATGCGATGGCAGAAATCAGACGATTCCTCGGGCGGCAGGATTGCGCGCAGCTGCCGTTCCACCTTTTCCGGCTCTCTGCCCTCGGCCAGACCGAGCTTGTTGGAGATGCGGATGCAGTGCGTGTCACATACGACTGCGCCGTCTCTGTGATAAATATCGCCAAGCAGGAGGTTCGCCGTCTTGCGGCCCACGCCTGGGAGGGTGAGCAGCTGCTCCATTGTATCCGGTACGCGGCGGTCAAATTTTTCGCGCAGCATCCGGCAGGCCAGCACGATATCGCGCGCCTTGTGGTGGTAGAAGCCGCAGGAGCGGACATATTCCTCCACCTCGGCGATATCGGCGTCGGCCAGCGCGTCCAGCGTTGGAAAACGCGCGAAAAGTGCGGGCGTGACCTGATTGACGCGCTCATCCGTACACTGCGCGGAAAGCCGCACGGCAATCATCAGCTCATAGTCCTTTTTGTATTGCAGCGCGCACAGCGCGTCTGGATAGGCTTCCTTCAGCGCGGCGAGAATGCCGCTGACGCGTTCGGCAGTTTCCATGACGCTGCCTCCTTTTTCATTTTTTCTACAGTATAACACACCGGAGACGGAAAAGGAACGCATGGAAGCTTGTATTTGCGTGTGAAATTGCTTATAATACAGAAAATCAATGGAAGTGAAAGGGGAGAGCGCGATGTATCAGCCGCTTGCGGACGTTCTGCGGCCGAAAACGCTGGACGAGGTCTGCGGACAGGAGCATATTCTTGCGCCCGACGGCCTTCTGCGGCGGATTCTGTCATCCGGAAACGTGCCGAATATGATCTTCTACGGCCCGTCCGGCACCGGAAAAACGACAGTCGCGAATATTATCGCCGCACAGACACATCGGAAATTGTGCAAACTCAACGCGACGACGGCGTCCTCCGCCGATATCCGCGAAATCTATGCGCAGCTGGATACGTTTCTTGCGCCGGACGGCGTTCTGCTGTATCTGGATGAGATTCAGTATTTCAATAAAAAGCAGCAGCAGACCCTGCTGGAATACATCGAAAACGGAAAAATCACGCTGATCGCGTCCACAACGGAGAATCCGTATTTCTATGTATACAACGCAATTTTGTCCCGAAGCACCGTTTTTGAGTTCAAGCCCATTTCCCCCGATGGTGCGATGAAGGCCATCCGGCGCGCGTCAGCGTATCTGGAAAAGCAGACCGGACTGACGGCGGACGTGGAGGCCGGCGCGTATGAGTACATCGCCTCTGCCTGCGGCGGCGATATCCGCAAGGCCATGAACGCGGTGGAACTGCTGTTTTCCGCCGGCCGGCGCGATGAAACACAGATTCATCTGACACTGGCGGATGCGAAGGCGCTGTCCCAGCGCGCGGCCATGCGCTATGACCGAGCGGGCGACGAGCATTATGACGATCTGTCGGCGCTGATGAAATCCATCCGCGGGTCGGACCCCGACGCGGCGGTGCACTATCTGGCGCGCTTTCTGGAGGCGGGGGATCTGCCCGCGGCCTGTCGCCGCATTCTCTGTTCGGTTGCCGAGGACGTCGGCCTTGCATACCCGCAGGCGCTGCCCATTGTCAAGGCGTGCGTCGACAGCGCGCTTCAGCTGGGGATGCCCGAGGCGCGTCTGCCGCTGGCGGATGCAGTGATTCTGCTGGCCACTGCGCCGAAGTCCAATTCCGGCTGCATGGCCATCGATGCGGCGATGGCCGACGTCAAGGCCGGAAAAACCGGCCCTGTGCCGCGTGAGCTGCAAAACGTCCACGCCGACGGCGCGGGCTTTGAACGCGAGCAGGGCTATCTGTATCCGCATAATTTCCAGAACCACTGGGTGAAGCAGCAGTATCTGCCCGATGCCATCAAGGATCGGAAGTATTATCAGTACGGCGAAAACAAGACCGAGCAGGCCGCGAAGCGCTACTGGGACGAGATCAAAGGGAGCACAAAATGAGGCTGGCCTGACTGTACGAAAGGAGCGGTGCGCAATGGATGTACGCTTAAAGGATATTCTGGTCATGAAAAAGCCCCACCCCTGCGGAAGCGGGCAGTGGGAGGTTCTGCGCACGGGAATGGACTTCCGCCTGCGCTGCTGCGGCTGCGGACATGAGGTCATGCTTCCGCGCAGCCGAGCGGAAAAAAGTATTCGCCGCATTCTCCGCGACGGCGCGGAGGTGCCGCTGAAACAGCGCGAAACAAACTGATATTTTGTCCGGTTCCGGCGCGCAGCAACGAAACCGGACGAGCGACAGGCCGCAGTCCCAACGGGAATTGCGACCTGTTTTTTCGCTCTGCGGGCGTATACTTTGTCCATGGAGTCCGGAAACGGGGGTGAGGCGGTGACGGTCTACGCAGACGTGCTGTTTGTGGTGAACGCGGCGGTCAATTATCTGCTGCTGGCGGCCAGTGCGCGCCTGGGCGGCGGTCAGCTCAGGCGCGGACGGCTGCTTGCCGCGGGCTGTGCGGGCGGCGTCTACGGCGTTGCGGCGCTGGTGCGGCAGCTGGCATTTCTGCGGACGGCGGGCATGAAGCTGACGGTGCTGGCGCTGATGCTGCTGTGTGCGTTCGGCGCACGAAGGCGGACGCTCCGGTTGGGAGTCCTGTTTCTGGCGCTGTCATTCGCGTTTGCGGGACTGGTGCTGCTCAGCGCGCAGGTGTTCGGCGGCGGACTTCTGCTGATGGGGAGCGGCGCGTACTATCCGGTCAGCCTTCCGGCGCTGCTGCTTCTGGCGGCGCTGGCGTATCTGGTCAGTGAGCTGGCTTTCTCCCGTCTGGCGGAGCATGGCGGCGGGGAGATCATACCGCTGACGCTGACGCTTGGCGGCCGGAGCGTGGAGCTCAATGCGCTGCGCGATACCGGAAATACGCTTCGAGACCCGATTACAAACGAGCGGGTGCTCGTCATCTCATGGGAGGCAGCCGAGCGCCTGATGCCGGAGGCGGGGCTGGAGCGGATGCGTGCACTTCCGCCGGACGCGGTGGTGACGCGTCTTGCGGCGTGTTGTCCGGCGGCGCGGCCGCGGCTGATTCCGTATCGTGCGGTCGGGACGCAGGCGGGATTGCTGGCGGCGATCCGCTGCACGGCACAGGAAAAGGGCGGGAGGAGCGGTCAGACGCTGGCCGCGCTTTCGCCGACGCCCGTCTCAGACGGGGGAAATTATGATGCACTGACAGGAGGTGTGCTATGAAGCTGGAACTGAGAAAGCTGCTGGCGTGGCTGGGACTGATGCGGCCGGCAAAAATCATGTACATCGGAGGTAGCGATGTGCTGCCGCCGCCGCTTGCACCTGCGGAGGAGCAGCGGATGCTCGCTGCGCTGGCGCAGGGCGACGAAAGCGCGAAGCGCGTGCTCATCGAGCACAATCTGCGGCTGGTGGTGTATATCGCGCGGCGGTTTGAAAACACGGGCATCAATATTGAGGACCTGATATCCATCGGGACCATTGGACTGATCAAGGCGGTGGGGACGTTCAAGCCGGACCGGAATATCAAGCTGGCAACATATTCCTCGCGCTGCATTGAAAACGAAATTCTGATGTACATCCGGAAAATATCTGGGCAGAAGGCAGAGGTGTCGCTGGACGAGCCGATCAACACCGACTGGGACGGCAACGAGCTGCTTTTGTCCGATGTGCTGGGGACGGACGGAGACACGGTCATGCGCCCGATGGAGGACGACGTCGACCACCAGCTGCTGCGGCAGGCGCTTGCGCGGCTTCCCGAGCGGGAGATGCAGATTGTATCCATGCGCTTCGGTCTGGGCGGGCGCAAGGAGCGCACGCAGAAGGAGGTTGCGGAGCTGATGGGAATCTCACAGTCGTATATCTCCCGTCTGGAAAAGCGGATCATGGTGCGGCTGAAGCGGGAGATCACGCGTCAGATTTCCTAGAGACTGCCGCGTCGATTCGGCAATCTGACGGATTGCATTCAGATGACAGGTATGATATAATTTTATCAGTATTTCATATCGATAAAAGGAGCCAATGCAATGGCGGATAAAGAAATCTCCCGTGCGACGCTTAAACGTCTGCCAACCTATCTCTCCTATCTCAAATCCATGCCGGCTGACAGTCCGGCCAATATCTCCGCGACTGCGCTGGCCGCGGCGCTGCATATGGGCGAGGTTCAGGTCCGCAAGGATCTTGCCATGGTCAGCGACGGCGGCCGCCCGAAGATCGGCTATCGCCGCGAAAGCCTGATCCGCGACATCGAGGGCTTCCTCGGCTACGGCAACACGAACGATGCGGTGCTCATCGGCGCGGGCAAGCTTGGCCGTGCGCTTCTGGGCTACGGTGGCTTTGCCGAGTACGGGCTGAACATCGTCGCGGCATTTGATGCGAACGACGCGCTGATCGGTACGACCAACAGCGGCAAACCCATCATGCACCTTTCGCGCCTGCACGACGTGTGTGTCAAACACCAGATCCGCATCGGCATCATCACCGTTCCTGCCGAGCATGCGCAGAAGGTCTGCGACCTGCTGATTGAAAACGGCATCCGCGCCATCTGGAACTTTGCGCCGAAGCATCTGGACGTGCCGGACGACATTCTGGTGCAGAATGAGAACATGGCGGCCTCGCTGGCACTTTTGAGCAAGCATCTGAGCGACCGGATGAAAAATCAGGAGTAACGTGCGCAAACATGCCGTCCGCGGGGAAAACTTCTTGACTCGCTCCGGCGGATGTATTATAATAATTGCCGGTCACCTGCCGGTGTGTTGGAATGGTAGACGAGGCGGACTCAAAATCCGTTGCCAGCGATGGCGTGTGGGTTCGAGTCCCACCACCGGCACCACTCAGAAATGACCTTTGGATGTCAGATGACCGCGCAAGCGCGTTCATCTCGACAACAAAGGTCTTTCTTCGTTCAAACCCGCAATCGCTTCGCTGGATTGCGGGTTTGTGCTCCAGATTTGGCGGTTGGTCCGTCGTGTTCATGCAACACAATGAATCCCACATACAAAGGTGTGCGGGATTTTGTGTGTTATCATCTGTGTTTTACCCATTGATGCACTCGAAAGGGCAGGTACCAGCAAGGTGAAACTGTGCCGTTGGGGCGCAGCGCCCGCGCGCCGCGGGCACGGAAAAGGAGAGAGAAGAAATGAAAAAACGCGATGGCTTTAAAAACAGCTTCGGCTTTGTGCTGGCGTGCATCGGATCGGCCGTGGGGATGGGCAACATCTGGCTTTTCCCGCGCCGCGTTGCCGCATTCGGCGCACCATTTCTGATTGCATATCTGATTTGTGTTGTAGTGATCGGCTTTTCCGGCGTTATCGGCGAGATGGCCTTCGGCCGTGCGATGCGTGCCGGTCCGATGGGCGCGTTTGAGGGCGCGATGGAGCGCCGCGGCTGCCGCGGGGCGGGAACGGTACTGTCCATGGTGCCGGTGCTGGGCAGCTTTGCTATGGCCATTGGCTACAGCGTGGTTGTCGGCTGGATTATCCGCTATACGGTCGGCACGTTTACCGGTGCGACGCTTGCGCCGGAGACCGTGGACGGCTTCTGGGGCGCGTTCGGGACGGCGGCGACCGGCACGAACAATCTGGGCTTCCATCTGGCGGCGCTGATCATTTCATTTTTGATTCTGGTATTCGGCGTGTCAAAGGGAATTGAAAATTCCAACAAGATTTTTATGCCCGTGTTTTTCGCGCTGTTTATCGCGATTGCAATTTATGTATCTACGCTCAGTGGTGCGGCAGACGGGTACCGCTACATGTTCCAAATCTCCGACTGGAGTCAGCTGTTGTCGGGGAATATGTGGAAGTATGCGCTGGGACAGGCGTTTTTCTCCCTGTCGCTGGCCGGAAGCGGAACGCTGGTCTACGGCTCGTACATTGATGATGATGTGAACATTCCCAGAAGTGCAATCGCCGTTGCTGTGTTTGACACGCTGGCTGCGTTTGTTGCGGCGCTGGCCATCATTCCGGCGGTTTATTCGGCAGGCATCGATTTCAACGCTGAGATCACCAGCGGCCCTGGCCTGATGTTTGTCTATCTGCCGCTGATTTTCCGCGAAATGCCATATGGCGCGGTGATTGCGGTTGTATTCTTTATTGCGGCGCTGTTTGCCGGCCTCAGTTCGCTGATCAATCTCTTTGAGTCGCCCATCGAGGCGCTGCAAAACCGGCTGGGCATGAAACGTTTTCCGGCGGTTGTGCTGGTGCTTGGCGTCGGTACGGTTATTGCCGTATTGATTTCCGGCATTGTCTCAGACTGGATGGACGTCTGCTCGATCTATATCTGCCCGATCGGCGCACTGCTGGCGGCGGTGATGTTCTTCTGGGTCTGTGGCAGGGAGTATGCGGTGTCCGAAATTGAAAAGGGCAGCGGAAGCCGCGCGGCCGGCCTGTTTGCGGGACTGGGCAGGTATCTGTTCTGCGGGTTGACAATTCTGGTACTGGTGCTGGGCAGCCTGACGGCCGGCGGCATCGGATGAATACGAAATCTAAGGATACGAAAGGAAAACAGCTATGAAGCAAACGATCAATATCGCGGCGCCTGCCGCAATCGGTCCGTATTCCCACGCCTGCAAGGCAGGCGGTTTCGTCTACACCTCCGGACAGCTTGGCTTTGACCCCGCGACCGGCACGCTGGCCGAGGGCATTGAGGCGCAGACGCGCTTTGCGCTGAGCAATCTCCGCACGGTTCTGGAGGCATCCGGCGCGGCGCTTTCCGACGTGGTCAAGACGACAGTGTTTGTAACAGATCTTGCCAATTTTGCGGTGGTCAACCGGATTTACGGCGAATTCTTTACAAGCGAGTGGCCAGCGCGCTCCTGCGTGCAGGTTGCGGCGCTCCCCGCGGGCGGTCTTGTCGAGATCGAGGCCGTGGCGGCACTCTGATTTTCCAATGTTGAAGCGCCTCCTGCCGAAAGCGGGAGGTGCTTTTTGCGTTCATTGTCGACAAACAGCTTCCGTTTTTCGGCAGTTTATGGTATGATACCAGAAAAGAAGCGAACAAATCCGGCGTTTGGAGGTGCTTGCGTGCGCAGACTGATGATCTTTTCGCTGGCGTTCTGCGCCGCGTGCGCACTCGGGGTCCTGTGCGCAGTTGCACCGCTGCCGGCGGCGGGACTTGCCGCAGGCACCGTGCTGTCGGGCGTGCTGGCTGTGCGGCTTATGGGAAAGCGTGCGGGACGGGCGCTGATCTGTGCGCTGGGGCTTTGCGCGGGGCTTTTGTGGTCGGCCGGATACCGTTTGCTGTTTTGCGTCAATGCCGAGTCGTTCGATGGCAGGACTGTCCAGCTCGACGCGCTGGCGCTGGACGCGCCCGCGCAGACAAAGCATGGCGTCGGTGTGCTGGCACAGGTCCGGCTGGGCAGCCGGCGCTACCGCGTGATGCTGTATCTGGACAATACGGCTGCCGGTATTCTGCCTGGCGATCACATTCACACCACGGCGGAACTGAAGCTGACGCCGCAGCGTCCGTCGGAGGATGAGAATCTCTATTTCCGCTCACGCGGCGTGTGGTTTACGGCTGCGGTGCGCGGCGCGTATCAGATCCGCTGTCCGGCGGTCCGCACGCTCCGGCACTGGCCGGCGCTGTTTGCGCTGCGATTGCAGAGAAAAATCGCGGAGGTCTTTGACGGCAGCGGCGCGGCGGGCTTTCTGACGGCGCTGATGACGGGCGACCGCGCCGGATTGGACTTTTCCACGCGCAACGCGCTGTCACTGGCGGGAATCTATCATACGGTTGCGGTTTCCGGTATGCATGTGTCGATCCTTCTGGGTATGCTGACGGCGATCTGCGGCCCGCGGCGAAGGCTTGCCGCAGGAATCGGCATTCCGCTGATTCTGTTTTTCGTGCTGATGACCGGCGGCTCTGCTTCGGCCAGCCGTGCGGGGTGCATGCATCTGCTGTTGCTCCTGGCGCCGCTGGTCCGGCGGGAAAATGACCCGCCGACCTCACTTTCCGTTGCGCTGATGCTGCTTCTGGCGGCTGATCCGTGGTCGGTGTACAACGTCGGGCTGCAGCTTTCGTTTGCAGCAGCGGGCGGTGTTATGCTGTTTGCACAGCGTATTCGTGAGCCGGTTGCGAAAAGCGGCTGGTATCAGAAGATCTGCGTGCGGGCAAAATGGCTGCGGTGGCTGCCGGAGACGATGCTCACCTCGTTTGCGTGCTCGCTTGCATCGATGGCGTTTTCACTGCCACTGTCGGCGGCGTATTTCGGGACGGTTTCGCTGGTTTCCCCGCTGGTCAATGTGCTGACGCTCTGGGCGGTCACGCTCTGCTTCAGCGCCGGCGTACCGGTCCTGCTGACAGCGCTGATCTGGGCTCCGCCGGCGCTTGGCCTCGGATGGCTGCTCAGCCGTCTGGCGGATTATGTGCTTTGGACGGCGCGGCTGTTTGCAAAGCTGCCGTTCGCGGCGGTGTATCTGGAAAACGCCTATCTGACGGTGTGGAGCGTGATACTGTGGGCGGCGCTTTTGTTCTGGCTGTTCGCGCCGGAAAAGCCGAAGCTCCTGCCGTCGCTGGCGTGCACCGCAGCGGGGCTGCTTGCAGCCATGCTGCTGTCCTGGGCGGATTTTCATCTGCCGCGCTTTACCTTTACGGCGCTGGACGTGGGACAGGGGCAGTGCCTGATCTATGGCTGCGGGAACTGGACGGCGGTGGTCGACTGCGGCGGCAGCAATCCCCAACAGGCGGGCGAGGACGCCGCGCGCTTTTTGCTGAGCGCGGGTGAGGGGCGCATTGACGCGCTGATTCTGACGCACTATGATGCGGATCACGCCGGAGGCGCAGCGCAGCTTCTGCGGCGTGTGCAGGTGGATACGCTTCTGATTCCGGACACGGAAAACGATCCGGTGCTGCGGCGTGAGCTGATTCAGGCGGCTGAAGCGCGCGGAACCGCGGTTCAGCTGGTCAGCGAGGACTGCCTGCTGCCGTTTGACGGCGGGAACATGACGGTTTTTGCGCCGGTTCTGGACGGCGGCTCCAACGAGGCGGGAATCTGCGTCTTGGCATCGGCGACGGATTATGATATTCTAGTAACCGGCGATCTGCCTGTGGAGGCGGAGTACGCACTTTTACAGACGCATCCGGAACTTGGCAGGGCGGAGCTTCTGGTGGCAGGGCATCACGGCTCGCGCACTTCGACTGGCTATGCGCTTTTGAACCGGATACAGCCGCTGACAGTTGTAATTTCGGTGGGAGAAAACAGCTATGGACATCCGGCGGACGAGACGCTGGAGCGGATTGAGAAATTTGCCGCGGCGGTCTGGCGGACCGACGAATGCGGCACGATTATGATTCGAGGGTAACGGCATGGCAAAGGCAGCCCGCACGCCCGAGCGCGACGACGCGCTGACGCGGCTGAAGGCGGATATCAAAAACGGTGAATATCAGAACCTCTACATTTTCTGCGGGGAAGAGGCATTCCTGCGGGAGCATTATCTGCGGCTGCTTTCGGGAAAAATGACCGGCGGACCGGCAGGCGCGTTCAACGAGCACCGCTTTTCCGCCGAGAACCTGACGCCCGAGGCGCTGGCCGACGCGGTGGAGGCCATGCCGATGATGGCCGAACGGACGTTTGTCCGCGTGGACGACGTGGATTTTTACCGGATGGCCGCGTCGCAGTGCGAGCAGTATGCCGCCGTGCTGGAGGACATTCCGGAATACTGCTGTGTGGTGCTGGTTTATGATACGGTTACGTATAAGCCAGGACCTGAAAAAAGCCGTCTGCGCGAGGTTTTGAAGAAAAAGGCCTTCGTAGTGGACTTCAAAAAGCAGTCCGAGCGCGAGCTTGCCGGATGGGTTTTCCGGCACTTTAAGGCGCTTGGCAAGGATATCTCCGACGAGCTGTGCCGGTATCTGATTTTTCTGACCGGCGGCGGAATGACGGCGCTGGGAAGCGAGATCGGCAAAATTGCACACTACTGCACCACGCCGGCAATTGCCAGAAGCGATATTGACGCCGTGGTGACGCCCACACTCAGCGCGCAGAGCTTTGACATCTCCAACGCCATCGCGTCGGGCGATTATGACACGGCGCTGCGGAAGCTTCAGGATCTGTTCGCGCTTCAGGAGGAGCCGGTCAGAATTCTGGGCGCGATCAGCTCACAGATGCGCAGACTATACTATGCCAGAGTCGTTTCCGGCGCGGGAAAGAGCCAGCAGACGCTGATGGAGCTGGCGGACATCAAAAGCAGCTACGCCGCCGGAATCGCCATGCAGTCGGCACGGCGTGTGTCCGAGCGCTTCTGCGTACAGGGTGTGGAGCTTTGCATGCGGACCGATATTGCCATGAAATCCGGCGGCGGCGATCCCGAACGGCTGCTGGAACTGCTGATTGCGCAGCTGGCGCAGGAGGCGCGCCGTGTATAAGCTCAGACAGGCCGTGGTGGTAGAGGGACGCTATGACGTCAACGCGCTGCGGCAGATTATCAACGCGCCGGTTTTTGAGACGCGCGGCTTCGGCATTTTCTCCGACCGCGAGCAGCTTGCACTTCTGCGGACGGCTGCGCGCCGCAGGGGACTGGTTGTCCTGACGGACTCGGACGGCGCGGGCTTTGTCATCCGAAACTACCTGAAAGGCGCGCTGGCGGGCGAGAATATTCTGCATGCCTATATCCCTGATATCTACGGCAAGGAGAAGCGCAAGGCGCAGGCCGGAAAAGAGGGAAAGCTTGGCGTGGAGGGTATGCGGCCGGAGGTGCTTGTGCAGGCGCTGCGCGACGCTGGCGCGGAAATTGACGGTACGGCGCGCAGGGCGTGCAGCGAGCCGGTCACAAAGGCCGACCTCTATGCACTGGGCCTGAGCGGCGGCGCGGACAGCGCCGCGCGCAGAAAAGCATTGCAGCGGCAGCTGGGCCTGCCGGAGCATATGAGCGCGAACGCGCTTTTGCAGGCGCTGAATCTGCTGTTTACCAGAAGTGAGTTTCTGGAGCAATATGCAAATTACGGATAGGGCGGAGGCTCCGCACGGCGGAGACGGCCGCCCATGATGCTGAGGAAGTCAATATGATCGACATATCTGTCAAAAATCTGGTCAAGAGCTTTGATTCCGAACGCCGCGTGCTGGACGGGATCAGCTTTGACATTCAATCCGGTGAGCGTGTCGGCCTGCTGGGCCGAAACGGCGCGGGCAAGACGACGCTGTTCCGCATTCTCACCGGCGAACTGGACTATAACTCCGGTGAAATCGCGTTTGCCGGCGGGAAAAAGATCGGCCTGATCTCACAGATCCCGAATTATCCGGCAGAATATACGGTTGCGGACGTGCTGCACGCGGCGTTTTCCGAACTGGAGGCGCTGCGCCGGAAGATGGAGCAGCTTGAGCGTCAGATGACCGAGCATACGCCGCAGGAGCTGCTGCGGCGCTATGATGAGCTGTCCAACCGCTTTTCCGTCGGCGGCGGCTATGAGATGAATACCGAGACGGACAAAATCTGCAACGGTCTTGCCATTTCGCCGGCAATGCGCGGGCAGCTGTTCGCCAGTCTCTCCGGCGGCGAAAAAACGCGCGTCAATCTGGCACGGCTGCTGCTGGAAAAGACGGACATCCTGCTGCTGGATGAGCCGACGAACCATCTGGATATGAACAGCGTCGAATGGCTTGAGGGCTATATCGAACGCTTTAAGGGCACCGTCCTGACCATTTCGCACGACCGCTATTTTCTCGACCGCGTTGTCAGCCGGATTATTGAGATTCACGACGGCAGGGCGGAATTCTACAGCGGCAATTACTCATTTTATGTGCAGGAAAAGCAGGCGCGGTTTGAGCTTCAGCTCAAACAGTACGAAAAGGAGCAGGCAAAGCTCGGCCAGCTCGGCTTTACACTTGAGCGCATGAAGGGCTGGGGCATCAACAACCGTACGCTCTACCGCCGCGCCATGTCCATCCAGCACCGCATGGAGCGCATCGAAAAAACAGACAGGCCGCATAAGGAAAAGACAATGCGCGCGCGCTTCAACCAGCGCGATTTCTTTGGCGACGAGGTGCTTTCCGTCAAGAACCTGACGAAAAGCTATGATGGCAGGACGCTGTTTTCCGATGTGGAGCTGACGGTGGCGGGCGGCGAGCGCATTGCGCTGCTGGGCGACAACGGAACGGGGAAAACGACATTTCTGCGCGTCCTGCTGGGCGAGGAGGCACCGGACGCGGGCAAAATCCGGTTCGGCCCCACGGTCAAGTGGGCATATCTGCCGCAGGTGATTCACTTTGCACATCCCGAGCGGACACTTCTGGATACGATGCTGTACGAGAAGAACTGCTCCGTGCAAACGGCGCGCGACCGTCTGGGGGCGTTTTTGTTCGAGGGTGAGGACGTGTTCAAAACCGTTGCATCGCTCTCGGGCGGCGAGCAAAGCCGCCTGCGGCTGTGCATGCTGATGGACGAGAGCATCAACCTGCTGATTCTGGACGAGCCGACGAATCATCTGGACATTGCCTCGCGCGAATGGGTGGAGGATGCGCTGGAGGAATACGAGGGCGCGCTGATCTTCGTATCGCATGACCGGTATTTCGTCGATAAATTTGCCACGCGAATCTGGGAACTGGAAAACGGAACGATCCGCGATCATCTGTGCGGCTATGAAAAGTACCGTTCGATCAAGGCATTTGAACAGCTTCAGCAGCAGAGCGCCCCGAAAGAGCGCAAAGAGAAAAAGGAAAAGCCGCGCAGCGGCGGCGACAGGAATCTGGAAAAGCAGCTGCGCGCCGTAGAGCGCGAAATTGAAAAGCAGGAGCAGCTTCTGGCGGATTACGACCGGAAAATTGACGCGGCGGCTGCCGATTATCAGGAGCTTGCGCGCCTGATGGAGGAAAAGACGGCCGAGGACGAGCGCTATGCGGAAATGATGGAGCGCTGGGAAGCGCTTTCCATTGAGCTGGAGGAGACGCAATGAGACACAGAGGACTGTTGCTTGCGGCCGCGCTGTGTGCGCTGTTGGGAATTGTGTGCGTGCTGCTTCCGCTGCACATCGGCATGACGGGCCTGTGCCTTCTGCTGCTTGCGGCGGTCCTTGCGGCGCTGTATGTGCTGAAACGGAAAAACGCGCCGCGTGTGTGGAGTGGAATTCTGATTGTTCTGACTGCGCTTTCCATGGCGGCGGTGTTCACAGCCATGGGTGCGATTGCGATACAGGGGAGAGACGACGGGATGACGCAGGACATGCCGGAATTTGTTGTGGTGCTGGGCGCGCAGATTCAGGGAGAGCAGCCGTCGCTGACGCTGAAAAAGCGGCTGGACAGGACGGTCGAATATCTCAGCGCGAATCCGCAGACCGTCGCCTTTGTCTCCGGCGGACAGGGTGCGGACGAGGTCACGACCGAAGCGTCCGTCATGAAGTCATATCTGACGGCGGCCGGCATCGCGCCCGAGCGCGTAATCGAGGAAAGCAGAGCCTCAAACACACGCGAAAATCTGATGTTCTCCGCAGAGCTTGCACAGGCGCGCGGCATGGATACCTCGCGCGTGCTCATCGTGACGAGTGATTTTCACATGGCGCGGGCAAAATATATTGCGCGGACGCTTTCCATGGAACCGTATGGTCTTGCAAGCGATACCTGGCCGTGGATCCTGAAAGCGAATTATACGCTGCGCGAAGTGTTTGCCTTTGTAAAGGCATGGTGGACCGCACGATAGGCTTTCAGCGGATCTTTTGCCGCAATGCGGCGGTTCGGAAGGCTTGGAATACACAAAGTATGCCGTCGCCTCCCGAAACTTGCCTTGCGGCAAAATCTCGCGCCGAAAGCAGCAGATGGATCTTTTGCCGCAACGCGGCGCAGCGCGGCAGTGCGGAAAATTTGACTTTTCCGGCTGCTGCGGGTATGATAAGCAGGAATGAACAAGCAAAGGAGTGCTTTTTATGAGTGGTTGCAGCGGAAACTGTTCCAGCTGCGGCGAAAGCTGCGGTGACCGCAGGCAGGAGAGTCTGCTTGTCGAGCCGAATGCGAAATCCAACATCAAACATGTCATTGCCGTTGTATCCGGCAAGGGCGGCGTGGGCAAATCCACCGTCACGGCCATGATGGCCGCCGCCATGCGGAAGCTTGGCCACACGGTGGGCATTCTGGACGCCGACATCACTGGCCCGTCCATTCCACAGGCGTTTTCCCTGCATGAGCCGGCCGTCGGAACCGATGACGGCATTCAGCCGTCCGTGACAAAGGACGGCATCAAGGTCATGTCGATCAATCTGCTTCTGCCGAACGAGACAGACCCCGTCGTCTGGCGCGGGCCGGTCATTGCGGGCGCGGTCAAGCAGTTCTGGACCGATGTGTGCTGGGGCGATGTGGACTATCTGTTTGTTGATCTGCCGCCAGGAACGGGCGATGTACCGCTGACCGTGTTCCAGTCGCTGCCGGTCAATGGTGTGATCGTCGTCACCTCGCCGCAGGCGCTGGTGTCGATGATTGTGGAAAAGGCGCTGAACATGGCGCAGATGATGAACGTGCCGGTCTATGGCTTTGTGGAAAACTACAGCTATCTGGAATGTCCCGACTGCGGAAAGCGCATCGAGGTGTTTGGAAAGAGCCGGCTTGACGAGGTTGCGCTGGCGCATTCGCTGCCGGTGCTGGCGCGTCTGCCCATCGATCCCGAAACGGCAGCACATTTTGACGCGGGCGAAATGGAGCGCGTCGATCTGAGCAAAATCATGCCGGCGGCGACGCTGATCGAAAAGGTAAAATAAGATGACAGAAGCGGCCTCCGGATGCGCGTCCGGAGGTCGTTTTTGTATCGTCAGGGCGCGTCAATCACATCCGCACGATTGACCGGACCGACCGCCGCTGATATAATCACCTTATCCGCGCGAAATGCGTCGGAAAATACGGACATGCGCCGGACATTCCGGCGGGAGGCACGGCTTTTCAGAAGCCGTGCCTTTTTGTTTTTCAGTTGGAGGGTGAACGATTGAGTACAGATTACGGCTATATCCGTGTTTCCAGCACGGATCAGAACGAGGACCGGCAGGTCGCGGCGCTGCGCAAAAGGGGGCTGACAGAGGAGGCCATCTACATGGACAAGCAGTCCGGAAAGGACTTTGACCGGCCAAACTACCGGCGGCTGGTACGGCGGCTGAAGCAGGGCGATCTGCTCTATATTCCAAGCATTGACCGGCTGGGCCGGAATTATGAGGAGATTCAGACGCAGTGGCGCATTCTGACCAAGGAGAAGGGCGTGGATATCTGCGTGATTGACATGCCGCTTCTGGATACGGCGCGCGACAAGGATCTGCTGGGGACGTTTATTGCGGATCTGGTGCTGCAAATTCTGTCGTTTGTGGCGCAGAGCGAACGCGAGAGCATCCGCCGGCGGCAGGCGGAGGGCATTGCCGCCGCAAAGGCGCGCGGCGTCCATATGGGGCGGCCGGAGTGTCCGGTTCCTGAGAATTTCGGCGCGATGGTACGCGCATGGGAGGCGGGAGAGATCAATCTTGAGAGTATCCTGCGCCGCTGGGGGCTGAGCAGATCGACCTTTTTCCGCCGACTGCGGAAATGCAGATGCTTACAGGAAAAGGAATGAGGTGTCAAAAGGTAAACCTTTTGACACCTCACCATTTATATGAATCATATCGCAACCTGACGGATAATTCAATATCTTTTTGGGAAAATGTATGAAAATTTTGCGGCAGCGGCACAGGAAACTGGAAAAACACAGCAGTATCAAAAGGTTTACCTTTTGACACTCCCAATTGAAATGTATTGGGAGGATGTTGAAATGTTGAAGGTGAAACGGGCGCTTTCACTGATTCTGGCGCTTGTCATGTGCTGTGTGCTTTTCTCTATGGCAGTTTCTGCCGAGGGGGCGGTGCGGGAGCTGTATGTTTCCGCGGCAGGCAGCGACGAGGCGGCCGGTACGCAGGACGCGCCGCTGGCGTCGTTGGCAAAGGCGGCGGATATCGTAAACAAGGACGAGAACGGGACAGCGTTTGTCATTCACGTTGTGGACGATCTGACCGCGACGGCATGCGCGAGGTTCTATAATCACGACGTGACCATCGTCGGCGACGGCGAAACTGCGCCGGTTGTCACGCGCGGTGTAGGCTTTAGTACGCAGAGCGATCCGGCGCGCAGCTGGTACAACCCTGCGATGATTGAGGTCGTGGGTTCTGCGATTTTAGGTGATGACGGCGAACCAACAGGAGAACTTCACAAGGCATCCCTGAGGCTAGAGAACATTACGTTGGATGATAACGGTATCCATGCGGGATCGAAGTTCATGTATGCATCGTCTAATGGCACAGGGCAGACCAGCGGAACGTCAAATACGGAAATCGTTCAGGATGCCATTATTTCCACCTATAATGGTGTCGGTACAATTATTCTCGGTAAAGGGACAACCCTTAAAAATTTCGGCGGTATGACCGCAATTTATGATGCCGGTGCCGGCACCGTCATCATGGAAAACGGCAGTTTAATCTGCGATGATACAAGGCTCTTTACCATTAGCACACCCGCAGATGGTCAGATTAGGCGAACTGAACAATCTTTGTCTGCTATTCATCTCTGCGGTCGGGGAGCGAGGCTGGATATGCAGGCAGGCTCCAAAATCTGTGATCTGCGAAATGCCAGTGCGTTAAACATTGATGGGACGGTCTCAAAAAACGGTGAGATTGTGATCAATGGAGTAATCTCCGGAATTCAAAACAATCTTGGAAATACACCATCTGTTAGACAGGCAATTTCCGGAGAAGTTGTGCTTGGAAAAGACGGAAAAGTTATCAATAACACCTGTACATTTATTGGAGGTATTTACGTCCGCCAAGGCTCTACGATTCGTATTTATGGCGAAATCAGCGGAAACGCTACCACAAACGAACGCGGCGGCGGCTTGTATCTGATTCGCGGAACTGATGGAGAGGCGTATGCTTATCTGGAAGATGGGGCGATCATTTCCAATAACACATGCTCGGAAACCGGCGGCGGAATTATGGTAAATCAGGGTGGACGCCTTATTATGAACGGCGGCACAATTTCTGGTAATCACGCCAATGGTGATGGTGGTGGTATTTCGGTTCGCAGAGATGCTACGTTTGTAATGAACGGTGGAATAATCTCTGACAACACTGCAAATGGATATGGCAGTGCGATCTGCCTTGATGCAAATAACATGCCGAATGCCAGCGGCTATTTCCAATTGAACGGCGGAGAACTGACGAACAACAGCCTTGCAGTTAAACGTAACGGATATGCACATTTGGATAAGACCAATGGTTTCGGCGGGATTGCAAGCAATGTCAAAATTGACGATGCTGGTAGAGTCCTTTCGTTTGAACAGAATTCCAAAACCATCACACCAGCTGTTGACAGTCTCAATATCAAGCTGGGAAATGCCAGCACAGAGAGCAATCATGCACTGACACGCGCGGCAAACGAGAAGGGCTGGAACACGCCGTTTGCGACGTTCTGGGTACAGCGCGACAGCGCGGCTGTGATGACCGTCGGCGGTCTGACACTTGGAGAAAGCCTGCCGCAGATCGTCTATGCGCTGGTTCAGGAAACCGGTGAGGACGGAAAGCCGCTGAGTGGAGCGGAGGTAAAGGCATATAACACGCAGATTACCGCCGAGGGCATCTGTGTGACGCTTCCGAACGGCACGGAAAATGGCTATGCGGTCGCGCTGGTGCAGCCGAAAGCGGATCTTGGCAGGGTGGTCATCACCACGACGAAACCGGAGCTGAATGAAGATAAGAATCTGACCGGCAACGTTTATGAGGTTCCCTATACGGCAACGTATACCATGTCGGATAACTTGCTTAACCAGCTGAAGCTGGCACCGCGCGGTGTGCCGATGACCTTCGTTGTGGAGCTTGACAGCCGACTGACGGCAAAGACGGATGCTGACGGCAGGTTCCTTTACACGTTTGACGGCGACGGCGTGCTCAATGTTGATGAGAGTCAGATTACTGTCAGCGCCGACGGACATACAATCACGGTCGTCTGCACACCTGTGGACGATTGGGTAAACGCCCTCAGGGATAAAACTTCGGTCGTTATGACGCTGAACGGCACCAGTTTGCTGGCGGCAGATGATTTCAAGGCCGGCGATTATCTGAACACGACCGGACATATTGAGGGTACGGTACCCGCAGGCGCGGGGGCGATGACTGTGATGATTCCCGCCAACGTCTGCCGCACGAAGATGATCGGCAAGAGCGGCGAGGAACCGATCGTTGATCCGACAGTGCCCTTTATTCCCGCGTTCCTGCTGGGCGAGGAGCATGAGGCTTATGTCAGCGGCTATCCTGACGGTACGGTGAGACCCGAAAGCAACATCACCCGCGCCGAGGTCGCGGCGATGCTGTACCGGCTTCTGCCTGGGCGCACGGCGTCCTCCGGACTGTACAGCTTCCGCGATGTGACCACGGATAAGTGGTACTACAGCGCTGTCTCCGTCATGACGAACGGCGGCTACATCAACGGCTATTCCGACGGCACGTTCCGCGGTGAAAACGCCATCACACGTGCCGAGTTTGTGGCGATGCTGACACGCTTCATGGGTGCGCGCGCCTGCGGCAGCTGCGGCTTCACCGATATGTCCGCCGCACACTGGGCATACGATTCCATCGCGGCAGCTTCTGCAAACGGCTGGATTACCGGCTATCCTGACGGAAGCTTCCGCCCCGAGCGGCCGATTACCCGCGCCGAGGCCATGGCGATCATCAACCGCGCGCTGAACCGCGGCGTCGATGAAACCAGCTGGCTGGGCAGCTACGTCGATTGGCCGGACAACCACCGCAGCGCATGGTACTACTATGAGGTGATCGAGGCGACAAACAACCACTATTATACCGGAAGCCGTCCGTCGGAGGACTGGACTGAGGCAGGCCGCTGAGACGGCAGTTGAACAGATAAGCCGTGGCGGGGATACTGCGTATGCAGCATCCCCGCACGCGCTGTCTGTGAGAATTCTGGAAAGGAGCGTGGGCGGAATGCGGGAATCGCTGTATGACCGGTGTATCCGGACGGAAAATGCGCGGCTTCTGGCGCAGTGGGACGAGCGGAACGCGCCGCTGACGCCGCGGACGGTCAGCTATGGCAGCAAGCGGAAGCTGTGGTGGCACTGCGAGGCGGGGCACAGCTGGCAGGCGGCGGTGTATACGCGCTCGGCCGGAGCAGGCTGCCCGTTCTGCGCGGGAAAGGCGGTCATGACCGGAGAAAATGATCTGGCCGCGCGCTATCCGGAGCTGGCGGCACAGTGGGATATGGTCAAAAACGCGCCGCTCACGCCGTCGGACGTGGTTCCGCACAGCCACAGGAGCGTCTGGTGGCGCTGTGAAAAGGGGCACGAATGGCGTGCCGGCATCAAGTCCAGAGTCGAGGGCTCCGGCTGTCCCGTCTGCAAAAACCGTGTGGCGGTGACGGGAGAAAACACGCTGGTGGACCGGTTTCCGCAGCTGTGTGCGGAGTGGGACTATGAAAAAAATGCGCCGCTCACGCCGGAGCAGGTTCTGCCAGGGACGACGCGCCGTGTCTGGTGGAAATGCGCAAACGGCCACAGCTGGCGCACCAGCGTTTCAAGCAGAAGCTCGGCCGGAGCGGGCTGCCCCTACTGCGCGGGAAAGGCGGTCTGCGCGGGCGACAACGATCTGAAAACACTGTATCCGGAGCTGGCGGCGCAGTGGGACGCGGAGAAAAACGCCGGTTCGGGACCGGAGCAGGTGACGCCGTATTCCAACCGGCGCGTCTGGTGGCGGTGTGAGCGGGGACACTCCTATCACGCATCCGTCGCGTCCCGCGTCCGCGCAGGCTCCGGCTGTCCGTATTGCACAAACCGCAAGGTGCTGGCGGGCTTCAACGATCTGGCGACGACAAAGCCGTTGATTGCCGCGCAGTGGGACAAGGAGCTGAACGGCGCACTGACGCCGCAGATGGTGACGGCGGGCTGTCACAACAAGGTGTGGTGGCGGTGCTCGATGGGTCACCGGTGGAAGGCGGTCATCTATTCCCGCACCGGCGCGCGCGGCACCGAATGCCCCGTCTGCGCGGGCAAAACACGGGCCAGTCAGATCAAATGGTAAATGAAATTGCGCTCTGTCCGAGGCTTTTTGCGCGGACAGGGCGCTTTTTTGTGCGCAGAATAAAAAATTTTTGAAAATTTTCTTTTTCAGATGCGTAGTTTTCGCGTTTTTTGTACCTATAAGAATAAAGGCGGCTTTTGGATGCGCTTCGCGCAGGGCCGAGAGCTTCGCCGGAAGCAGAAAATTCGCAAGGGCGTACGCCCTTGCCTGTGGATTTCATCCACAGGCAATACCATCTGTCCGGCGGAACGGGCAAAAAATGAAACGGAAAGAAGAAAGGAACAGGGGCGACATGAAAAAGAGAATTCTGCGGCTTTTGATGGTTCTGGGCGTGATGCTGGCGCTGTGCGTCAGCGCGTGCGCCATGCAGATTTTTGTCAAAACGCTGACCGGAAAGACGATCACGCTGGAGGTGGAGCCGACAGACCCGATTCTGACGGTTAAAACAAAGATTCAGGAAAAAGAGGGGATTCCGCCTGCACAACAGCGGCTTACTTTTGACGGAAAGCAGCTGGAAGATGATAAGACATTACAGGATTACGGCATCCAGAAAGAAAGCACACTGCATCTGGTAAAGAAGCCTTCCTACACAGAGGAGAATCCCTGCGAGGTGAAATCTCAGGGAGAACTGGAAGCGGCCGTCTATGTGAACAACTATGTTGACGACGATGTTCACAACTATGTTCAGCTTTCCAACGACATTGAGATTAACCGCACACTGGTTATTGACAAAACAGTCACGCTTGACCTGAACGGCCATGTGCTGAAATTTACGGGCGAACAGGGCAGCGTCATCAAGGTGGTAAAGGGCGGCGCGCTGACGATTACGGACAAAAACAGCAGCAATCCGCACACGTTTGACACGACCAATGACCTGTGGAAACTGCTGGGCGAAAACGAAACGGCAGAGAAAACGGAAACCGTCTATGGCGGCGTGATCGCGGGCGGCACAGGAACTGTGGTGGATGATTTTGCGGCATATGGCGGCGGCATCTATACGGAAAAAGGCACAAAGCTTGCAATCACCGGCGGCAATATTATCGGCTGTTTGATAACGGGCAGGTCAACGTCCTGGGGCGGCGGTGTAGCGGTTGGTGTTGGAGACGGAACGGGAGAATCCACCGAGTTTACCATGACCGGCGGCAGAATTGCCGGATGTGAGGCACAAGCGAGAGACATTGGCATAACGCCGCTTGGCGGCGGTGTGTATATCGGCGATGGTACGTTCAACATGTCCGGCGGCAGCATCGACCACTGCACATCCGGAGTGTACGGGGGCGGCGTGTTTATGTATAGTGACGCTGCTTTCACGATGAGCGGTGACGCAAAAATCAACAACTGCAAGGCTGGCGAGTGTGGCGGCGGCGTGTTTAATAACGACACAGGAACGTTTACCATGAACGGCGGCAGGATCAGCGGCTGTACAGCTCAAAAAGGCGGCGGCGCATGTCTCACATCTGGAAATGTTTTTACGATGACCGACGGTATCATCGAAGACGACCTGTATATCCAGGTGACCCAGATGAATGCCGAAGGAGGGACAGTGAAGGGCAGCGTATTCATCGAGGGGACGATCCAGACAATGCCTGAAAACATGCCGGGCACGACCTTCAGCGGAAACGTTGAAAACTACGGCGGAACCATTGCGGGCGGCAGATTTACCGGTGAGGTAATCAATAGGAATCATGAATGGGGGGCAGGGTATCCCAGTAGAATTACCGGCGGCGAATTCAGCGGCAAAGTCACCAATGAAAGCTACGGAATCATCAGCGGCGGCAGTTTCACCGACGAGGTGATCGACGATGGTCTGACCGACGCGTGGGTTGTCACGTTTGACACGCAGGGTGGCAGCGACGTGCCGAGACAGGTGCGCGCCAATGTTCCTGCCGCCAGACCCGAGGACCCGACAAAGGACAACTGCACCTTCGGCGGCTGGTACACGGACAGGAAATGTACCGAGAAATACAATTTTGACGAGGACGTGACGGAAAATCTCACGCTCTACGCAAAGTGGATAGGAGATGAACAGCCCGCGCCAGAGCCTGTTCTGCCGTGGTGGGCAGGACTGCTTCCGGCGCTGGATGACGAGCTTCCGTTCACGGATGTGAAGTCGGGCGACTGGTTCTATGATGACGTGCGCTATGTCTACGGAAGCGGCCTGATGAACGGCACCTCCGCGACGAAGTTCAGCCCGAGCGCCAGCACGACGCGCGGCATGGTGCTGACCATCCTCGCGCGTATGGAGGGCGTGAACACCTCCGGTACGCCGTGGTACGCCGCGGGCCGTGACTGGGCTGTTGCAAACGGCATCTCCGACGGCACGAACATGGTCTCGGTTGCGGGCTGCGACGTGCCGTTGGAGAAGCAGGAGGTCGCGCAGTCGATCACGTCGATGCCGG
>CAKUJN010000010.1 GCA_934661735.1 uncultured Oscillospiraceae bacterium | reverse complement strand
ACAACATAATGTTTATTATGTTGTCAGAGCGTCAGGTGCAGACGTTCGATTTTCCGCGCGTGCTCCTCCCCGCTGGAGATCATATAGATGCGGGTCGTGTCCACCGAGGAGTGCCCGAGAATGTCGGCAAGACCGGCCAGATCCTTTTCCGTGCGGTAGAAGGTGCGTGCGAAAAGATGGCGCAGGTTGTGCGGAAAGACCTTTTCCGGCGGCACGCCTGCGTCGGTGCACAGCCGCTTCATTTCCCGCCAGATATTGGAGCGGTCCAACGCCTGCCCGCTTTTTGAGCGGAACACACAGCCGGACGCAATCTGCGCCTCGCGGCAGTAGCCGAGCAGCGGACGGCTCAGCGAACGCGGAATGAAGATCACACGCTCCTTCCCCTTGCAGCGGATGTCCGCGCGGCCGCGTCTGAGCGCCTCTACCGTGATATAGCGAAGCTCAGAAACGCGGATTCCCGTGGCGCAGATGGTTTGCAGAAGCCATGCCAGCCGCAGATTGCTCCGCGCGCGTGCGGCCTGTACCAGCTGTTCGTAATCGCGCCTTGTCAGTTCCTGTTCAAAGTTGCAGAACACACGCTTCTGACAGCGCAGCAGGCGGATGCGAAGCTCATCCCAGCCCAGAAACGCGAACAGCTGGTTCAGTGCCACCAGCATCGAATTGACACTTGACGGCGCGTAATGCGCCAGCAGATCGTTTTTGTAGGCGATGACCGTCTGCTTGTCGACCTGTCTGCTCTCATCCAGACAGCAATAGAACCGCCGGAGATCCCGCCGGTATTTCTGGATCGTCGACGCGCTGTGCTCGCTTGCGTACAGCTCGTCGATGTATTTCTGAATCATGTTTTGTGTTAGAATTCTCATTCGGACCCTCCAGAGCGCGCGCCGCATGCCTGCGGCGCGGCCAGTGACGAATTTGGAACATCAAACAACCTCACAAAACATACGGCCTGCGCGCTGCCGTCCATGTCCGCGCCGGGCTGAGAGGGTCCGGATTCGGAAAGCCTCTATACCGCCTCCTGCCAGAGCTGCTGCGCAATCGCGTAGATCAGCGCCTTCGGCGTTGGCTTTTCACGCAGCTGACCGCAGAAGATGGCGGCCAGCGTCGCACGATCGCCGTTTTGCCACACGTCGTCCGCCGCGCGGGCAAGCGCGCGGGAGACCGCCTCGGGCGAGGGCTGCCGGCTCAGGTGAAGCACGTCCCTCCAGACGGTTTTCATCTGCGGCAGCTCAGGCTGATAGCGGTTTACCGCATAAACGGCATAGCAAAGCGTTGCATAGCAGTCCTTGTGCTGCCGGCCGCCGAGGCGGTAGACAGCCTGACGGATCTGCTTCATCTGCGACATGGCCTGCTGGTCGTCAGGACCGATGCTGCTCAGTTTCTTTTTCATTCTGATCACCCATACCTCGTTTTATTCGCGCGGCATGCCGCCGCGCGTATGTTTTATTTTACAGGGGCAAAGGGCGCTCGTCAGGAGCCGCGGAGCTATGTGCAGATGAAAAAACGCGGAGAAAATCCGGTACCGGAGGGCACGGACAAAGCGGTGCAGCATACGGTGGACGCGGATTCCTCCCACGGAGCGCGAAATATGCTGCACCGGAACCGGCCGGTTCTGGCGCAGAAAATTGCCGGCAGGCGCCTGCACCGCCGCGCCGGCATCACGACGGGCGGACGCTGGACGGTGCGATGTGCATTATCCTATCAGAAAAACGGCGGCGGGTCAAACAGAGGAATTACAGAAAGCAGGCAGGAATTGCAGAAAACGGGCGGGGCGCATCATGCGCCCCGCCCGAAAGCGTGTCAGCACGGCCTTTCCCGCACAGGAAACGGAATGCCCGCAAAATTTTTCAGAAAAGCATCGGATCAGATAAGCTGCTGCTCGTTGATCATCAGGCGGAACTGGAGGCCCAGACGCTCGGCCGCCTTGCGGCAGAGAATCATACGCGTCATGAAAATCTCAAAATAGTCCATGATCGAGCCCATGTGCGTATCGACGGTCAGCTTCAGCTTGATCAGCGTATGCGCCTCGTTGATCTTCAGTTCGGCCTTTGTGACCGAGTAGTTGACGCGGTCGTGGATGTCAAACTTGCTGATATCGGTGTTGCGCACGCGGCTGCGGCGCACGTCGGACTTGTCCGCCAGAATCAGCGCCGCGGCCATCGGATTGACCGGCACGCCGGTGCCCTCGTCGTGGTTGCCGATGGCGGTGGTAATCAGAGCGATCTCCTCCGCGGCAAAGCCCATGTTGTCCAGAATCCGGAACGCCATGACCGCGCCGGACTGGCTGTGGTCCACGCGGTTGACCAGATTGCCGATATCGTGCAGATAGCCCGCGATTTTTGTCAGCTCGATCATCCGCTCGGGATAGCCGAGCGTGGTGAGAATATAGCCCGCCTTTTCGGCCACGGCCGTCACATGCGCGAAGCTGTGCTCGGTAAAGCCCAGCGCGCTGAGCGACGCGTCGGCCTGTGTGATATACGTTTTGATGGCTTCATCCTGCCGGATCTGTTCATATGTCATATCAGTCACCTCACCGCTATCATAGCATAACCGGAGCCGCGCGGCAAGATACTTTCACAATCTCCGGAAAGCCGTCGTTTTCTGAATACATTGCATACAAAAGCTGTAAATCAAAAGGTAAAACGGAAAAATGGGAGACAAAATCACCCAGGTGAGAGTTGACTTTCCGGCGCGGGCGGCTTATACTGGCATAACACACAGGCCGGCCGCATGCCGGCGGGCGGAAAGGGGGGCGCGGCGATGCCGCAGATTCAACAGTCGATTCAGGCGGCGCAGCCGGTTGCGTCGGTCATCATATCCATCGCGCTGATGCTGTTCGCGGGCTTTCTGATGACACGCGTGACAAAGCTTCTGCGCCTGCCGAACGTCACGGCGTATATTCTGGCGGGCATTCTGATCGGCCCGTACTGTCTGGATCTGGTGCCGCAGACAATCATCGACGGCACCGATTTTCTTTCGGATATCGCCCTTGCGTTCATCGCGTTTTCAACCGGCGAGTTCTTCAAGCTGGACGTATTGAAGCGCAGCGGAATGCGCGTCGTGTGGATTACAATTTTTGAGGCGGTGCTGGCCTCGGTGCTGGTATTCATCCTTACATATTTTGTGCTGCGGCTGGACCTTGCGTTTTCCATTGTGCTTGCAGCGCTGGCCTCGGCCACGGCGCCGGCATCGACGATGATGACCATCCGGCAGACGGGCGCAAAGGGTGAATTTGTCGACACGCTGCTGCAGGTCGTGGCGCTGGATGATGTGGTTGGGCTGGTGCTCTACTCTGTGGCCATTTCCGTGGCGCTTTCCAGTCTGAACGGCACAGGCGGCTTTACGTTTGAGACGCTCGGAAAGCCGATTCTGGTCAATCTGGCGGTGCTGCTGCTTGGCTGTGTATTCGGCCTTGTGATGAAGCTGATGATGCCGAAAAAACGCTCGACCGACAACAAGCTGATCATCTCCGTGGCGCTTCTGTTCGCATTCTGCGGCGTGTGCGCGCTGCTGGATGTGTCGCCGCTGCTGGGCTGCATGTCGATGGGCACGGTCTATACGAATATTGCCGATGACGACAAGCTATTCAAGCAGCTGGCATATTTCAGCCCGCCGATCCTGCTTCTGTTCTTTGTCCGCTCGGGCATGTCGTTCCAGCTGGACGCGCTGTTTTCCGCGGAGGGCGCGCTGGACGGCGTGCCGCTGATCGCCATCGGCGTGAGCTATTTTCTGGTGCGCATTCTGGGCAAGTATCTCGGCGCATGGCTGGGCTGCTTCCTGACAAAGCGCCCGAAGGGGCTGCGGCGGTATCTGGGCCTTGCGCTGATCCCGCAGGCGGGCGTGGCCATCGGCCTTGCGGCACTGGGCGCGCGGACGCTCGGCGGCACGATGGGAAGCGATTTGCAGACAATCATCCTTGCCTCGAGCGTCCTGTACGAGCTGATGGGCCCCGGCTGTGCAAAGCTGGCGCTGTATCTGTCAAAATCGTACTCCACACGGCTGGAGGACGTGGCCGTCGTCGAGGAGACGACGCGGAGCGGCGAGCGCAAATCGGATGTGCAGCTGCTCATTGAGCGCATTCAGAAGGTGCAGCAGGAGCTTCCGAAGTACGAGCCGGATATGAGCGAGGAAGAGGCCGCCTTTCTGGAGGCGGCGGAGGAGCAGCTTGCGCCGACACAGGCGCAGCGGCGGTATTTCTATCTCAGGAGGAAATAGAGCATGGGAAAGGACTGGATTGTCACACTGCTTGGCGCGTGGAGCGCGGAGCTGGGGCTGGGCGCGATTCTGCTCCGGCTGGCGCTGAGCATGGGGCTTGCGGCCGTCATCGGCTGTGAGCGCTCGAGCAAGCGCCATTCGGCGGGTCTGCGCACGTTTATTCTGATGAGCGTCGCCGGAACCGGCGTGATGCTTATCGACCAGTATCTGATGCAGAACGCGGGCGCAGGCCTGCCGGTTCTCTCGGCGGCGGCCCTGATCGGCATGTCCACGGTCAGCGCGAATGCGATACTGTTCAGCTCAAAAAACCAGATCAAGGGTCTGACGACCTCGGTCGGCCTGTGGTGCTGCGGCATTGTGGGCATGGCGCTGGGCGCGGGACTTTACACGGCGGCGCTGGTGATTTTTCTGGTGCAGCTGCTGAGCATGTCGGCCCTTCCGGCGCTGGAAAAGCAGCTGAAGGACCGTTCGAATCACTTTGAGGTGCATCTGGAGCTGAAAAGCAAGGGCGACCTTGCCGATTTTGTGGCGACCATCCGCGCGCTGGGCATCCGCATCGACGATATCGAGTCGAATCCGGCATATCTCAATTCGGGTCTGAGCGTGTTTTCCGTGTCGTTCACCGTGGACAGCGCAGAACTGAAGCAGTATAAAAAGCATACCGATATCATCGACGCGCTGCGCTCGCTGGACTATGTGTACTACATCGAGGAGATGAACTGAGCCCGCGGCGGAGCTTCCGGTGCAGCATGCACGTGGAAAGCCCCAAAATTCCATAAATTTTACCGTCCTGCGCACAGCGCAGGACGGTAATTTTCCATGCGTTCATATCAGCATCAGCAGCGTGCCCGCGACAATGGCGGCAAGGCCGATGGCCGAGCGGCGCGTAAGGCGCTCGTGAAACACCAGAAAGGAGAACAGGACCGTAACCAGAATGCTCAGCTTGTCGACGGGAACGACGACGCTGGCGGGGCCGTCCTGAAGCGCGCGGAAATAGCACAGCCAGCTTGCGCCCGTGGCCACGCCCGACAGACAGATAAAGCCAAGCTCCTTTTTCGGAATGCCGCGCAGCTTCTCGCGCCTGCCGGTCAGAAAAACCATCAGCCACGACATGACCAGCACCACGCCGGTCCGGATGGCCGTGCCCAGATTGGACTCGACGCCGGTGATGCCGAGCTTGCCCAGAATGGCCGTCAGGCTGGCAAAAACCGCGGAGCCGAACGCGTAAAACAGCCAGCGGCTGTTCTTCGGCGCGGCCGGTCCGGCCGTCTGCTTCTTTTCGATCATCAGAAACGTGCCGACGGCGATGAGCGCGATGCCCGCGCCCTTTGTGACGGAGACCGGCTCATGCAGCAAAAGCGCGGCAAGCAGGATGGTCAGGACGGTGCTGGATTTGTCAATCGGCACGACGCGGTTGATATCGCCCAGCTGGAGCGCGCGGAAATAGCACAGCCAGCTTGCGCCCGTGGCAAGCCCCGACAGCACCAGAAACAGCAGCGACCGGCCGTCCAGCGCGGCAAGCTGGTTCTGCGACCCGACGATAAACACCATTGCCCAGGAAAACAGCAGCACAATGATCGTCCGGATTGCGGTGGCAACGGTGGAATCCGTTTTCCGGATGCCGCACTTTGCCAGGATGGATGTCAGTCCGGCGAACAGCGCCGAGCCGAACGCGCACAAAAGCCATGTGATTTGCAGGCTCAGGACCCCTTTCCTGTATTTTCAGGTGGAATCAGCGACAGCCGGAATGCCGCAGCGCGCCGGACGTGGAACGTCATGCGCCACTCGACGTCCGCGGGCGGCTCAAAATGCAGCGCCGAGCACGCGGCGGCTGTGCCGTCGTGCGGCGCGGAGAGATACACGGCGGTGGGACCGTCGGCGCCGCCGATCACGCCGAAGGCCACGGACGCGCAGCCGCCGTCCGTGCCGCCGCCTCCGCGGGGCGCGTCGCTTCCGGCGCAGTCCGAAACGCTGAGAACGCCCTCCGGCAGCGGCGGCTCAATCCGGTAGGCCATCGTGACCAGATGCAGCGGAAAAACCAGCGGCACGTCGGGATGCGAGTCCTTTTCCAGCGTCTCCGGCCGGATTTCCAGCACGCGGAGCGTATGCGCCGTGCCGTCGGGCGCGGTAAAGGGAACCGCCGCATCTGCCGCGGCACGAAAGTGCGGTCCCGGCACGCGGACGGGTTGCTGCGTCATGCAAAGCGCCAGCGTCCGGAGCGCCGGCGGGCGCGCCGTCTGCCACGCGAACGCCGCGCGGTGGACGGACCAGCAGCACGAGCGGTCCAGCGCATAATGCCGCACGGCGTCCATGACCGCATGGTCGTCCTCCGGCGCAAAATCGGGATGATACGTCACGCCGCAGCCGCGCTTCCAGCGAAGCGCGCGGCCGTTGAGCGTCAGCTCCGGCGTAAATTCCAGATGAAGCGGGTTTTCGGCCGCAAGGCGCTCGCGCTCCTCGGGCGTGAAATCGCGCTCCGTCTCATTTTCCGGTGTCAGACCCCATCTGCGCGCAAACGCGCGCGCATCGTCCGCCTCGGTGCGCATGCAGAAATCAACGACAAGGCCCTTTGCGCAGACATAAACCGACGGAATGCGCCATTCATGTCCCGCCCAGAAAAAGCGCACATCCAGCGGAACCTCGCGTCCCGCGCGCTCGCGCGGCGGAGCGCCCCAGAAGCTCCCGCCATAGCTGACGCGCCATTCGCGCGGCGCGGGCGGGGGCTGTTCATTCAGAAGTTCGCGCAGCTCGGCGGAGAGCGGGAGCAAGCGGAGGTCAAAGCCGCGCCGCAGCGTGTGCAGATACTGCCACGGACGCTCCATCGGCGTCAGCCGGAACTGCCCCGCCAGCGCGTCAAGCACGGCGCGCCGCGCCGCATCGGGCGCGTTTTCGCACACAAACGCATCAAACTGCGCCTCGTCCCACTGCCACGCCTGCTCCAACGCGGCGGTATCGCCGCACGCCAGCAGAAGCCGCAGAAAATCGCGGAAATCCGCCGCGACGGGATGAATCGTATCTGCGGGGCTGTTCATGGGACTGACAGCGAAAACCGTCTCGCCGAAGCCGCGCACAAAGCAGAAGTGAATGCCGTCCACGCCCGCCACGCCGATGATCCGCGTGCCGCGCGGCGTGCAGAAATACGCCCCGTCCGCCCGCAGCTCCAGTCCCAGCGGCGACAGATCGATCCCGCTGTGGAGAAACTGCGAATAAAAGCGTCCCATGCCATGCCCTCCCGACGCTGTTTTCTTTCCAAGCGGAGTATAGCACAGCGCGGCGGCGTTTTCCACCATGGCAGAAGATTTTTCCGGCTGCAAGCGGCAGAACCGGCGGCATGGCCTTCCATGCCGCCGGTTTTTTGCGCGGATTACAGCACCTTGTTCAAAAAGCTGACCAGCCGCGGACTCTGCGGATGCTCGAACAGCTCGCGGGAGGGCTTGTCCTCCTCAATCCGGCCGTCCGCCAGGAAAAGCGTCCGCGCGCTGACCTCGCGCGCAAAACGCATTTCGTGCGTCACGACGATCATCGTCATGCCGTCGGCAGCCAGCGCCTTCATGACGTCCAGCACCTCGCCGATCATCTCGGGGTCCAGCGCGCTGGTCGGCTCGTCAAACAGCATGACCTCCGGCTCCATCATCAACGAACGCACAATGGCAATCCGCTGCTTCTGCCCGCCGGACAACTGGGAGGGATAAGCCGACGCGCGGTCGGCCAGACCGACCTTTTCCAGAAGCGCCGCGGCCTTCTCCTCGGCCTCGTCCTTCGGCATGTGCTTCAGCCGCATCGGCGCAACCGTCAGATTCTTCATGACGTTCATATTGCCGAACAGATTGAATTGCTGAAACACCATGCCCATTTTCTGGCGGTGCCGGTCGATGTTCATCCGGTGCGGCTTTCCGTCCGCGCCGGTCTCGCGTTTTTTTGTGATGTCCACGCCGTCAAAGATGATGCTGCCGGATGTGGGCTGTTCCAGCAGGTTCAGACAGCGCAGAAATGTGCTCTTTCCGCCGCCGGATGGGCCGATGATGGATACGACCTCGTTTTTGTAAAAGACGGTGGAGATATCCTTCAGAACCTCAAGCCTGTGAAAGCGCTTGGTCAGGCCGCGGATTTCAATCAATGCCTGCCTATCTGCCATGACGCATGCTCCTTTCAGCCAGCGCGACGGCGCGGCCGCTGATAAAGGTGAGAATAAAGTAGATCACGGCGGCGACGGCCAGACATTCCAGGCTCTTATAGCACACCGCGATGGCATCGTTCGTCCGGAACATCAGGTCCGCGATGCCGATGACGGAGACGATGGACGATTCCTTGATGACGGTGACGAATTCATTGCCCAGCGCCGGAAGAATGTTTCTGACCGCCTGCGGCAGCACAACCAGCTGCATGGACTGTCCCGCGCTGAAGCCCATGCTCCGCGCGGCCTCGGTCTGACCGGCGTCCACGGCCTGAATGCCCGAGCGGATGATCTCGGCCACATACGCGCAGCTGTTCATGCTCATGGCGACAATGCCCGCGGCAAAGCGCGAAAAATTCGGAATCCACGGAATATCGGGGATTTTTACGCCGACCATCGGCAGACCGTAGAAGATGAACATCAGCTGCACCATCAGCGGCGTGCCGCGCACAAATTCAATGTATGCCACGGCAATCCACTTGAGCGGCGGAATCCGGCTCATGCGCAGCGTGGCCATCAGCGTGCCGAAAACGGTGCCCAGCAGCACGGAAAAGGCGGCGATAATCAGGGTATTGACCACGCCCTCCTCAAAGAACGAGTGATAGCGCACGACGATTTTGCCGATTGTTTCAAAAAATTCCATAGGTATCTCCCAGCACAGGTCTCCGCCGCAATGCGGCGGAGACCGTGGATTTCTCTCTGTTTACCGGCCGTATGCCAGTGCGGAATGCCGCCTGTGATCAGAGGCCAAGGCTTGCCGCCAGCTCGACGGCCTCGTCATACGCCTGCTGATAGTTGCCGTCGGACGTGACCTTGTCCACAACCTCATTGACGGCGGCGACCAGATCCTCGTTGCCCTTGGCGATGACAATTGCCTTGCCGAACGAGGCCTCCTCGGCGCTGAATGCGAAATTGCCGACCTCCAGCGCGCCGTTGCTTGTCGCAACCAGTGCCTCGCCGACCGCCTGATCGACGACCAGACCCGCGATATTGCCGTTCTGAACCTCCAGCGCCAGCGCCGGATATTTTTCCAGCTCAAACAGCTCGCTGTCGGGCAGCGCGGAGAGAATCAGCTGGGACTGGATGGTGCCCTTCTGCGCGCCGACCTTCTGTCCGGCAAGGGACTCCTTGGTGGTGTAGACGTCGGCATTGCCGCTCTTGACAATCAGCAGCTGCGCGCTGGTCTCGTACAGGTTGGAGAAGTCGATTTCCTCGGCACGTTCGGGCGTTTTGGTGAACGCGGCGATGCCCATATCGACCTGCCCGGACTGGACCGCGGGGATGATGCCGTCAAAGGCCATATCCACGATCTCAAGCTCCACGCCAAGCGCGTCGGCAATCTGCTGTGCCAGCCACATGTCACAGCCCGCGAAGTTCGCGTCCAGATCCTTGAATTCATACGGCGCGTACTGTGCCTCGGTGCCGACGACCAGCTTGCCCTTGGCCTTGATGCTTTCCAGCAGCGTCGCGGGAGCGGTCTCCTCCGCCGCGGGCGCTTCCGCAGCAGGCGCTTCGGCAGCAGGCGTCTCCGCGGGGGCTTCCGCAGCCGGCGCTTCGGCTGCCTTGGATGCACAGCCGGCGAACATGAACAGCGCCAGCACCACGCACAGGGTCAGCGCAATCAGTTTGTAAATCGGATTCTTTTTCATTGTAATTCCCCTTTTCTGCATGTAATTGCATTTGCTTGTTGTTTACACGCATAATTATACACACGAATGTGAAAATGTAAATAGGCATAAATATACAATCGAGCCGCGCATACCGCCGTATATTTGTGAATATTGTGAATGGTGCTGACGCAATCCCGTACGGCGCATAAAAAAACCGCGCCGGAGGCGCGGTTCAGCGGTTTTTGGATGCGCGGCATCAGAAGCGCAGCTGCTCCATGCGGTCATACGCCGCCTTCAGCTTCTGCGTATCCACCGTGCAGGCGATGCGGAAGTGGTTTTTGCCGGTTTTGCCGAACGGGTCGCCGGAGGAGACCAGCACATGCGCGCGCTCGAGCAGCTGACGGCAGAATTCCGGCGCGCTCAGGCCGGTTTTCTCGATGCCCGGGAAGAGATAGAACGTACCCTTCGGCCGGACCAGACTGAGATACGGGATGGCGCTGAGGCGGTCGGCTGAATAGAAAATCCGGTCGCGGTAGGCGGAGATGTATTTCTCACGGATGCTCCCGCGGATGCGCAGCGCCTCGATGGCGGCGCGCTGGGAGACGGACGGCGCGGAATAGATCAGCGAGCCGTTGACGTGGTGCATTGCGGCCAGAAGCTCCGGCTCGGCAATTGTCGCGCCGACGCGCCAGCCGGTCATCATGTAGTTCTTTGAGAAGCTGTTCAGCGTGATGGTCCGCTCGGCCATGCCGTCCAGCGTCCGCAGCGGCACATAATCGCCCTCATACAGATATGTCGTGTAGATTTCGTCCGCCGCGACCAGCAGATCGTATTCCCGCGCGATTTTTGCCAGCAGCTCCAGCGTATCGCGCCCATAGGCCATGCCGGTGGGGTTGGTGGGATTGTTGAAGATGATCGCCTTTGTTTTCGGCGTGACGGCCGCGCGCAGGCGCGCCTCGTCGATGGCGTAATTCTCCGCCGCATATGTGGGAACGTCCACGCATACGCCGCCCGCCAGCTCGATCTGGCTGCGGTACATGGGGAAGTAGGGCGAAAAGACGATCACCTCGTCGCCGACGTCCAGAATCGCCAGCATTGCCAGCGCCATGCCGAGACAGCTGGACGCCGTAATCAGGACATGGTCGGACGAAAGCGGCTGGGCAAAATCCTCCTGCCACGCCTGACAGACGGCCTCAATCAGCTCGCGGTCGCCGTGCGGGTCGCCGTAGTGCGTGTGCCCGAGCCTCGCATCGCGGAACGCGGCGTCGATGATTGCCTCATCCGTCACAAAATCGGTGTCGCCGATGCTCAGATCGATGATGTCGTCATATTTTGCAAGCGCCTCGGTGTCCAGACTCAGGCCGCTGCCGCAGCCCTGAAAGCGCTTTGCCACATAGCTTCGTTTCATGCCTCAGTTTCCTCCTTGACAAATGGAATCACGGTCGAGCCGTTCGGAATGACGTAAATGGATTTGCCGTCCAGCGCAGCCGCCCGCATCAGCTCGTCCGGATCAGAATATGCGTGCATGCCCATCGGCGCGACAAGCTCGTCGGGGATTTTGGAATACAGCAGGATGCGGCTGCGCTGCGCCTGCTCGCAGTTCTGGAAGAAAATATAGCCCGCGACGGCGAACGCCTCGCGCAGGCGCTTTTCCAGCGTCCCGTTTTTCAGATCATCCGCCCAGCCGAAGTATTCCTCCGGCCCGCCGCCCTCCGGCGCCTCGATCAGCAGAATCAGCGTGCCGCCCGGCTTCAGGGCGGACTCCACATTGTCGATGGTCTTTGTACCCTGATAGAGCGAAATGTCCTTCGGAAAGCCGCCGCAGCTGGCAACAACGACGTCGGCGCGGCACGGAATCGCCACATGATAGATTTCATCCGTCAGCCGGCAGGCCCGCTCCCACGCGTGCAGCCAGTGTCCGGAGAAGATCGCGGCCGGCTGCATCTGCGCGTTCATGACCAGATTGACCATGAACAGGCGCGGCAGCATCGCGGCGGCCTCGCACATGTCCTCGTGCAGCGGGTTGCCGCGCAGAACGCCGTTGCCGATGGCGGGGTTGGAGCGCAGACACAGCGCGTCCAGCGAAAACGCGTGGTTGTGCCGGATAGTTGCAAGGCCGCTGACGCCAGGGAGGATGCTTTTCCGCCCGCCGCCGTAGCCCGCCATGATATGATGCGTGCATGCGCCGAGGCAGATTACAAAATCGGCTGCGGCAACGGTATGGTTGAGCCAGACGGGCGTACCGTGCGCCGTTTCGCCCATGTACACCAGATCACCGGCCTGACAGTCGTGATTTTCCACGCGGATGCGGTCATATACCGCATCCGTGACCAGCGTGCGCAGCTCCCGCTCATCGCCGCCCGTGTGCGTGCCATTTGCAACGACAATGGTAATGGCCCCGTCCGGTATGCCGCATTCGCGCTCCAGATATGCGACAAGATGCGGAATCACCAGATCCTGCCGCATCCAGAAGCGGCTCATATCGCTGACGACCAGCGCGACACGGTCCTCCGGACGCAACTGCCGCGGCAGCGGCTCGGCATCGATCGGGCGGGAAAGGCTTTCCACCAGCACCGCGCCGATATCGTCCACGGCGGGATAGTCGTTCCCGTGCAGCACGGCCAGCACGTTTTTCTCATCCAGCGGGAGCGTGACGCAGCCCTTGCCGTACGCGAATGAATAGTCTTTCATAGGAACCAGCTCTTTTCAGTATGATGCCCGATATTATAGCGGAATTTCCGCCGGTATGCAACATGTATGTGTATAAAATTGCACGACTCCGGACGGAGCCGTGCAATTTTTGATTCCCGAAAGCTCATCGGACGCTGCTCACCAGCAGAAGCGTCAGCGCAATGTACGCCAGCAGCAGCGCCGCCATCACCGACAGCAGCACCAGCAGTACAATCCGCACTGGGCGATTCATCGACCTTGCGCGCGCGAAGCACACAATCCCCGCCGCAGCGGCCAGAAGCAGTACACAGGCAAGCCAGAACGGCATATTCTCACCCCCTGCCGTAAAGCGTGCGGAGCTGCCCGACCTCGTCGAGAAGCGTTGTGACCCAGTGCAGCTCCTTTGCAAATTTCATCCGCGTCATCGCCACGTCCGTAATACCCCTGTCCGGCACGAACAGCTGCCTTCCGCCCGCCGCCAGATGGACCTTGCCCTCCACGCGGAAGCTGATGCCGCCGTTTTTGCCAAGCAGCTCCAGAAGCCGGACCAGCGCCTCGCGCATGTGCGGCGTAAGTACGCGGAGAACCTCTTCCTCGTTGTCCGAAAAGACGATATAGCCCTTGTCAAACGCCTCGTCGCCGGTCCGCACGCCGCGGGTGCGGATCAGCTTTTCCAGCGCGCCGCGCGGGATAATGCGCAGATCGCACGGAAGCGTCCGGTCCAGCTCGGCAATCAGCCAGAAGCCGCGCCAGGAGCTTGTGACGCTGGTGGTTTCCATATTGGTTTCCTCGTCGCGGTTGACCTGCTCGGTGGTCAGATGGACGTTGGACATTTCAAAGCGCATGCCGTGATAGGAGGCGGAGGCATAGTCGCTCCCCTCCCCACCGTCGAACGTCGGGAGTGGGATGGCCGCGCCCGCGACGGTATGAAAGCTGATCGCGCGCTGCGCGTCATACTGTGCGTCGTCAAACATTTCCTCCAGCAGTCCTGCCGCCAGCTGCCCGCCGGTCAGCTGCCGTCCGGACTCCGCGGCCTTTGTGCGCAGGTGCAGGCCGACGCCGGCGAGAATTGCGAAAAGAACGGCGGGTATGGCGGCGGAGAGCAGCGCGCAGATTCCCGTCAGCAGTGTGCCGATAACCACCATCACCGTGGCAAGTGCCTTTCTGGCGCGAACCGCGCTCATTTCACTGGCAAGCTGTTCGTCTGTCATTCGTTCCGGTCCCATAAAAGCCTCTCTTTCTGCGCCTTCGGCGCAAAGCGATTATCTGCTGTTTATACACTACGGCATTTCCGGCGCAAAGGCCAGTAACCATTGGTTAGGTTTTGCCGCAGAACCGGAAAAACCGGACGGCAAACGGTTTGCAATGCGCGCGGGAATGATGTATAGTGGAGACAGACAGAAAAGAGGTGGACGCGATGAAATCGATTTATGCGGCAATTGACGCGCTGCTGGACTATGCAAGGGACTGCGGGCTGCTGGACACAGCGGACGAGACGTTCGCGCGCAACAGTCTGCTTGCGGAGCTGAAGCTGGAAGGCTATGAAAAGCAGGAGGAACGCTGCGGTTTTCCGGCGTGTCTGAACATTTTGTGTGATTACGCCGCGCAGAGCGGCCTGATTCACGACACAACAGCGGAGCGCGACCTGTTTGACACAAGGCTCATGGGCTGCGTGACGCCGCGGCCGTCGGAGGTGCTGCGGCAATTCCGGCATCTGTATGCGGAAAGCCCGAAAAAAGCGACAGACTACTTCTACAAGCTCAGTCAGGACTGCAACTACATCCGCCGCGACCGGATTGCAAAGGACGTGCACTGGACGGCAGAGACGAAATACGGCGAGCTGGAAATTTCCATCAACCTCTCGAAGCCTGAAAAGGACCCGCGCGATATTGCGGCGGCGAAGCTGAAAAAGGCGTCGGGCTATCCGAAATGCCTGCTGTGCGTGGAAAACGTCGGCTACGCGGGAACAATCTCTCATCCGGCGCGGCAGAATCTGCGCGTCATGCCGGTCACGGTGAACGGCCGGCCGTGGGGCTTTCAGTATTCGCCATATGTGTACTATAACGAGCACTGTATCGTCATGAACACCGAGCACACACCGATGATCATCGACCGGTCCGCCTTTGACAAGCTGTTCAGCTTTGTGGAGCAGTTCCCGCACTACTTCCTCGGCTCGAACGCCGATCTGCCCATTGTCGGCGGCAGCATTCTCGCGCACGAGCACTTTCAGGGCGGCTGCCATACCTTCCCGATGGAGAAAGCGGAAGCAGAATTTTCGTTTGACGTTCCGGGCTTTTCCGATGTGGACTGCTGCGTCGTGAAGTACCCGATGACCGTTTTGCGGCTGAACTCCGAACACAAAAACCAGCTCTGTGCGCTGGCGGGCAGGATTCTGGAGAAGTGGCGCAAGTATTCGAACCCCGAAGCGATGATTTTTGCCGAGACGGACGGCGAGCCGCACAACACGATCACGCCGATTGCGAGAATGCGCAGCGGCAAGTATGAGCTTGACCTCGTACTCCGCAACAACCTGACCACACCGGAGCATCCGCTGGGTCTGTACCATCCGCACGAGGAGCTGCACCACATCAAAAAGGAGAACATCGGTCTGATCGAGGTCATGGGCCTGGCAATCCTGCCGGGCAGACTTAAAAAGGAAATGGCCGACCTCAGAGAGGCGCTCCTGAACGGCGAAAACCTCCGAGAAAATGAAGCGCTCGCCAAGCACGCCGACTGGGCGGAGGGCTTCATGAAGCGCCATCCGGAATTCAACGCCGACAATGCCGAGGAAATCCTCAAATTTGAAATCGGCCAGGTGTTTGCGCAGGTTCTCGAATGCGCGGGCGTATACAAATGCACGGCAGAGGGCCGCGAACACCTCAAAAAGTTCCTGACGGAGGTTCAGAATGGATAAAGTATATCATTTTTCCGCGCCCGGCCGCACGGAGATCGGCGGCAACCACACCGACCACCAGCGCGGCTGCGTGCTGGCCGCGGCGGTCGATATGGAGACGACGGCGGAAGTGACCCTCAACGGCACGAACGTCATCCGCGTCGATTCCGAGGGCTATAAGCCGGTCGAGATCGACCTGAATGACCTCGCCGTCAAAGAATCCGAGAAAAATACCACCGCCGCGCTGGTCCGCGGCGTGGCGGCAGCATTTGCACAGCGCGGGTACAAGCTGGCGGGCTTTGACGCAAAGGTGAAGTCCACGGTGCTGCCCGGCTCGGGCCTGTCCAGCTCGGCGGCGTTTGAGGTGCTGATCGGCCGCATTCTGAACGGCCTGTTCGCGGGCAACGCGGTTTCCGCGATTGAAATTGCGCAGATCGGCCAGTACGCGGAAAACGTATACTACGGCAAGCCCTCCGGCCTGATGGACCAGATGGCGTCGAGCGTCGGCGGGCTGGTCTTTATCGACTTTGCCGACCCGAAAACGCCGGCCGTCGAGAAGGTGGACTATGACTTCGCGCGCAGCGGCTATACGCTCTGCACGATCGATTCGGGCGCAGACCACGCCGACCTGACCGACGAATACGCGGCGATGCCCATTGAAATGAAGCAGGTTGCAAAGTTCTTCGGCAAGGAAGTCCTCCGCGAGGTGGACGAAGCAGACTTCTACGCGAAAATTGCCGCTGTCCGGAACGAAACCGGCGACCGCGCAGTACTGCGGGCGATTCACTTTTTCAATGAAAACCGGCGTGTACAGATGCAGGTACGAGCTCTAAAGAACAACAATTTTGATGCGTTCTTGCACTATGTCAATGCGTCCGGCATGGCGTCATGGACGCTTCTGCAAAATGTCTTGCCGCTTGGCGCGGTGGAGCATCAGGACATGGCGTTCACCCTTGCGCTGTGCCGGCAGCTTCTCGCGGGCGAAGGCGCTGTCCGCGTCCACGGCGGCGGCTTCGCCGGAACAGCGCTGGCCTTTGTGCCGGACGGGAAATTTGAGCAGTTCCGTGCGGGCGTTGAGGCCGCACTGGGCGCGGGCCGCTGCCACAGGCTGAAAATCGTCTGAGGCATGTCCGTTTGAAATCCGCAGGGCCGGTGCATCTTCATGCACCGGCCCTGTTTGTATTTTACAGCGATTCCAGTTACCGATCATTCAATCGTCTGCGGCCGTCCGCGGTTACGCAGGCGGAAGCGTCTGAACGCTGGAAATGCCGCCGTAGACAGTGGTGGACAGGCTTGCCATCCGCGAGGCAAACGACGCGATTTCGCGCAGCTCCACTTCGTTCAGTTCCTCCGGCCGCCTGCCGCTTTGCAGCACCCGCCACACGGCGCAGCCGCCGAAAATATCGCCCGCGCCGGTCGTATCGACCACTCGAATGCCCCTCGGCGCGTCCACGCGGCCGGCGGCCGCGGCATTGCGGAAGCAGCAGCCGTCCGCGCCGCAGGTGACAAAGACCAGACGGACGCCGTAATTTTCCAGAATATGCGCCGCGCCGTCCTCCGGCGAAAGGCCGAAGAGGAATTCGACCTCCTCGTCGCTGATTTTCACAACGTCCGCCTGCGAAAGCCCCCAGAGCATCTGCTCTCTGGCCTCGGCCGGATCGCGCCACAGCGGGCGGCGGAGATTCGGGTCAAACGTGATGAGCTTTCCATGCGCTTTGGCATACGCCACGGCGCAGCAGGTCGCCGCGCGCGCCGGCTCGTCCGTCAGCGACAGCGTGCCGAAATGCAGCGCGCGCGTGTTATCCAGCAGAGAAAGCGGCAGCTCTTCAAATCGAAGCTGCGTATCCGCGCCCGGCCTGCGCGCGAAGGAAAACTCGCGGTCGCCGTGCGCGTCCAGCGTGACAAAGGCCAGCGTGGTGAACACGTTTTCGTCCATAATGATGCCCTGCGTGTCGATGCCCGCCTTTTGCAGCGTGCCGGTCAGGAGTCTGCCGAACGTGTCGGCGCCGACCTTGCCCAGCATCGCCGTCCGGCCGCCGAAATGCGCCGCAGCCGCCAGAAAGTTTGCCGGCGCGCCGCCCGGATGCGCCGCCATGGTCGGATAGCCGTCCGCGTCGGCGCTTTGACAGGTAAAGTCGATCAGCAGCTCGCCAAGGGCGACAATGTCGTAATTTTCCATAGAGTGATCCTCACTTTGCATCAGGCTCCCGCGCGGCGGCGCGGGGCGGCGGCTTCGTGCCGGTGCTTATCTGTATTTTACCTGCTTCCGGCGGGAAAATCAACGGGCACGATCTTCTCATCCGGCGTAAAGACTTCGTCATGGATTCTCATTTTCGCACAGAATTCCATAATTATCCCATATTGTTCACAAAAGCGCACTTGATTTCCGAAAACGGGAAAACTATCATAGAATTCTCAGGGCCGCGCCGTCTGCGCGCGGCGGTATCACAGAAAACAGATAAAGGAACGAATTGCATGGAAAAACTACCGCGGACGGGCGCGGAGCAGCCGCTGACCGGCCTGACGGCCGCAGAGGTAAACGCGCGCGTCGAGCAGGGACTGGTCAACGAAACGGCCGACGCCTCCGGCAAAACGGTCGGACAGATCATCAAATCAAATGTTCTGACGTATTTTAACCTTATTTTCTTTCTCATTGCCATTGTGCTGTGCTGCGTCGGGTCGTACCGGAATCTGACGTTTGTGCCGCTGGTGCTGGCAAACACGCTGATCGGCATTGTGCAGGAGCTTCGCGCGAAGCACATCCTTGACCGCATGAGCCTGCTCAACGCGCCGCATGCCATCGTCCTGCGCGACGGCGTGCAGCAGAAGGTGGACGCGGACGAGCTGGTGCGGGACGACGTGATTCTGCTGGCCGCGGGCGATCAGATCTGCGCGGATGCGGAGGTTCTGCGGGGCCGCGTGCAGGTCAACGAGTCGCTTCTGACCGGCGAGGCAGACGAGATTGAAAAGACGGAGGGCGCGGCGCTCCTGTCGGGAAGCTTTGTCGTCTCCGGCCAGTGCTGGGCGCGGCTGGTTCGCGTGGGCGAGGAATCATACATCGCGGAGCTGACGCGGCAGGCCCGTGCCGAGGGCGGCGGCGAACAGTCCGAAATGATCCGCTCGATCAATCAGATTGTCAAATGGATCGGCATCGCCGTGATCCCCATCGGGGCGGTTCTGTTCGGACAGAGCTACTTTTTGAATCATGAGACGGTGCAGAAGGCTGTCGTTTCGGCGGTGGCGGCGGTGCTGGGCATGATTCCGGAGGGGCTTTACATGCTGACGACCATCGCGCTGGTGCTCAGCATGATCCGGCTGGCAAAGAAAAAAGTTCTTCTGCACGACATGCGCAGCGTGGAGACGCTTGCGCGCGTGGACGTACTGTGCGTGGACAAGACCGGCACCATCACCGAGCCGGAGATGCGCGTATCCGGCGTTGTCCCGCTGTCGGGCGGAGACGCGGCGGCGGTATCGGCGCTTCTGTGCGACTATGCGCTGGCGTCCATCGACAATAACGCCACCATGCAGGCGCTGCGCGCGTGGGCCGAGGAGCAGCTGCGCCAGTCGCCGCATACGCGGTCCGCAGCCGTGGCCATGCAGCCGTTTTCCTCGTCGGAAAAATACGGGAGCGTCACGTTTGAAAGCGGGGAATACCTGCTGGGCGCGCCGGAATTCATTCTGAAGGACGCGTTTTCCGCCGTGGCGGAGGCCGTCGCGCCGTATACCGAGCGCGGGCTGCGCGTGCTGCTGCTGGCGCGGCGGGATGCGGACGGGTCCATTGCGCCGCTTGCGCTGGCGACGCTGGCAAATCCCATCCGTGAAAGCGCAAAGCAGACGTTCGCCTATTTCAAAGAGCAGGACGTGACCGTCAAGGTCATCTCCGGCGACAATCCCGCGGCCGTGGCTGAAGTCGCGCGGCAGGCCGGAATCGAAAATGCCGACCGCTTCATCGACGCCTCAACGCTTCTCAGCGACGAGCAGCTTGCCCGCGCGGCGCAGACATATACGGTCTTTGGCCGCGTGACGCCGAAGCAGAAGCAGCTTCTGGTGCGCGCGCTGCAATCGGCGGGCCACACCGTGGCCATGACCGGCGACGGCGTCAACGACATTCTGGCCATGAAGGACGCGGATTGCAGCGTCGCCATGGCCTCTGGCAGCGAGGCCGCCGCACAGAGCGCACAGGTGGTGCTGCTGGATTCCGATTTCTCGCGGATGCCGGAGGTCGTCTTTGAGGGCCGACGTGTGGTCAACAACATCCAGCGCTCGGCAAGCCTGTTCCTGGTCAAGAACATTTTCTCGCTGCTGATGGCGCTGTTCTCGGCAATTTTCCGGTTTACCTATCCGCTGGAGCCGTCGCAGATCTCACTGATCAGCTCGTTTACCATCGGCATTCCCGGCTTCCTGCTGGCGCTGGAGCCGAATCGGGAACGCATCCGCGGACGCTTTTTGAAAAACGTGCTGCTCAAGGCGCTGCCCGCGGGTCTGACCGATCTGCTGGCGGTGGGCGCGCTGGTCGTCTGCGGCGAGGTGTTCGGCCTGCCGGCGGACGATATCGCGACGGCGTCGACGATGCTGCTGTCGGTGGTCGGCTTTATGATTCTCATCCGCATCAGTCAGCCGATGAACGCCATGAAATACGCTATTCTGGCCTTCAATGTGCTGGGGCTGGTATTCTGCGGGATTTTCCTGCACCAGCTGTTCGCGCTGAGCGCCATGTCGCGCATCTGCGTGCTGCTGATGGTTGTATTCGCGTTCGCCTCGGAATCGCTGTTCCGCAATCTCAGCTGGCTGGTGGAGACGCTGACACAGCGGCTGGATGCGCGCCGCGCGGCGCGCGCCGCCGACCCGCTGGTACGAAAAAAGGCAAAGAAAAAGGCCGCAAAGCGGCAATAGGGACGGCCATATGGCCGTCCCTTTTTTGCGCCAAAGCACCGCCGGTACCAGCCAGCCCTCACATTGCCTCTGCCAGACGCAGCAGCGCCGCCTCCAGCGCTTCCGGCGCGGCGTCGGCATAATTAAGGACGATGCGGCGGGCGGAATCGGGCGACGGATCGCCGATATAGAATTCGGACAAAAACGGCGCGGACAGGCCTGACCGGCGCACAAGCGCGCGCAGCTGCTCCTGCGGCAGGCCGGTTTGCAGCTGCAAAAGCATGTGCAGTCCTGCGCCCGCGTCCAGAACGGCGATGCGTCCGGCACACGGCGGCTGGGACAGAACACGCAGAAGTCCCGCACGGACGGTGCGGTAATATTTACGCATCCGGTTGAGATGCTTTTCAAAATAGCCGTCGGCAAGAAACCGCGTCAGCGTCATCTGCTCGAAACTGGGGACGGTACAGGTGTAGAAGCCCATGACGCGCTGCCACTCGGACAGGAGCGCCGCGGGCAGAATCATATAGCTGATGCGCAGGGCGGGCGTGATTGTTTTGGAAAAGGTGTTGAGATAAATCACACGGCCAGTGCGGTCCATGCTCTGCATGGTGGGAATGGGGAGGCCGGAAAAGCGGAATTCCGAGTCATAGTCGTCCTCAATCAGATAGCGGTCCGGCGACGCGGCCAGCCACTGCATCAGCGCCTGCCGGCGGCTGATGGGCATGACCGCGCCGGTTGGATAGTGGTGCGAGGGCGAAATGTGCAGGACCTCCGCGCCCGAGCGCTCCAGCGCGTCGGGCAGAACGCCGTCGGCGTCCATATCGATCGGGCAGATCTGCGCGCCGCAGTTGGCGCAGACCTGCGCAAGCTTGCGGTGCCCCGGGTTTTCCAGCGCATAGCGCCGCGTACGCCCCAGAAACTGAATCAGCAGGTCGTAGAAGTATTCCGCACCCGCGCCGACAACAATCTGCTCCGGTGCGGCGTGCAGACCGCGGCGGCTGAGCAGATCGTCCGCGATGGCCTGCCGCAGCGCGGCAAGACCCGTGTTGGGCACGGGCCGCAGGAGGCTCAGCGACTGATCCAGCAGGACGCTGCGCATCAGCCGCGCCCAGACGGAAAACGGAAACAGACTGGCCGCAGCGGTATCCACGGCAGGCGCTTCATGCGCGGGCGCAGGAGCCGGCTGTGCGGCCGGAGTCTCCGGCGCGGCAAGCTCCAGCGCGGAGAGCTGCTCGACAAAATAGCCCGCGCGCTGGCGCGAGGTAATATATCCCTCGGCAAGCAGCTGCGCATAGGCGGTTTCGACGGTGATCTTGCTGACGCTCAGATGCTCGGCAAGGGCGCGCTTGGACGGAAGCTTTTCGCCGCCGGAAAGCCGGCCGGAGAGAATGTCCTGCCGGATGGCGTCGTAAAGCTGCTCATACAGCGGCTTTTTTGCGGTATGGGAAAGCGAATATGTTCGTATCATCGTATACTGGCCCTGTCAAATAAATTTATTTTGGCAATTTCTAAAATGCCAGAAGCTGATATGATACTAGCAGAATCAGAAAAAGAAAGCAAGAGGTCCTTACCATGCAGGAGAAAAATCGTATTTCCATTTACAAAATCTGCTTTGTCGCCGTGATGGCCGCGGTCGTGTGTGTCGTCACGTTCTTCCGCTTCCCGTTCCTCGGCTCAAAGGTCCACTTCGCAAACGCGATGTGCCTTCTGTCCGGTCTGCTGTTCGGGCCGGTCAGCGGCGGCCTTGCGGCCGGACTCGGCTCGGCCATCTACGACGCGGCGTTCGGCGGCTATGATCTGATCAACTGCCTGATCACGTTCGTGTCGAAGTTCCTGATGGCATTTATCTGCGCGGAAATCGCACAGACGCCGAAGCAGAACAGCCGCGTGCGCATCATCACGGGCTGCGTTGTCGGCGCGCTGAGCTATGTGGCGCTGTACATGCTCAAGAGCTTTATCTTCAAGCACTGGGTCGATGGCATTCCCATGGAGGGCATGGGCGTTGTAATGGTCGGCAAGCTGGTTCCGTCGCTGATCAACGCGGCGTTCGGTATGGTTGCGGCCGTGGTGCTGTACGCGGCGATCTATCCGGCGCTGAAAAAGGCAAATCTGCTGGAAAAGCTGTAAAAAAGAGAAAACCGGCTTCCGGAGCAATCCGGAGGCCGGTTTTTTGCGTCAATGCCGTAACCGTTGCTTCGCAGACGATTCTGCACAGCAGCTTGTAGGGGCCGACGACTCTGTTGGCCCCTACAGGAGACCTGCCGCTACAGGCACTCCTGTAAAACGCTCAGAAGCAGCTGCGCATGGCGGCAGCTTTCCGTCGCCATCTGCTCAAGCACGCAGGCGAAATCGTCCGCATTGCGCGCATAGCGCCGGTACAGCTCGGCGGTGCAAAGCTCCTCCTGATACGCCTGACGGAGCGCCTCGTTCACGCAGCTGACGCACGGTGATTTCGGGCGGTCGGGGCATGGCTTTTTTCCCGTCCGGACATAATACATGGCCTCGGTGCGCTTTGCGTGGCACCGCTTCGCCTCCGCCAGCTGTGTCAGCGTCTGGCGCGCGCGGCCGCGCGTCATCGCGGCCAGATGCCGGTAAGTACACGCCGCCTGCATCTGCCCTGTGTACAGCTCCATCAGCGCGTCCTCATCCAGCACTGCGGCGCTGCGCGCGCCGTCCTGCGCATCCCGCTGCGCAACACGGGCGCAGGCACTCTGCGCGTTCATCACGCGGCTCCAGACACGCTGCTCGGTATTTGAATTCATCGGTTCCATTCGTCATTCCTCCTTTCCGTCTATCATATGCCGCCCGTGCCGCGGTGGTTCGCCGCCGCCCCGCAAAGCGGCGTGTTTTCAGAGGAAATTCGGAAGAAAATGTATGCTTCCGGCCTTGTAATCAGAAACTGAATGTGTTACAATGCTTTTTTGTTGAAGATTCTCTGAAAGCGAAAGGGGCGCATCGTATGACCCAGGATAAGATTCGTAATATTGCCATTATTGCACACGTTGACCATGGTAAAACCACACTGGTCGACCAGATGCTCAAGCAGGGCGGCGTCTACCGCGAAAATCAGGTTGTGAACGACCGCGTGATGGACTCCGGCGATCTTGAGCGCGAACGCGGCATCACCATTCTGGCCAAAAATACGGCCGTACACTATAAAGACTATAAAATCAATATCGTCGACACTCCGGGCCACGCCGACTTCTCCGGCGAGGTCGAACGCATTCTGAAGATGGTCGACGGCGTTCTGCTGCTGGTCGACGCGGCCGAGGGCCCGATGCCGCAGACGCGCTTCGTGCTGCAAAAGGCGCTGGAGCTGGGGCATAAGGTCATCGTTGTCGTCAACAAGGTCGACCGGCCCGACGCGCGCGTGCATGAGGTCATGGACGAGGTGCTTGAGCTGCTGCTGGACCTGAACGCAACGGAGGAGCAGTTTGACTCCCCCACCATCTTCTGCTCTGCCCGTCAGGGCACGTCGTCCTACGGACCCGACGTCGCCGGAACCGATCTGGTCCCGCTGTTTGAAACCATCGTCAGCTATATCGACCCGCCGAAGGGCGACCGCAGCGGTCCGCTTCAGCTGCTGGTGTCGTCGATCGACTATAACGACTTCGTCGGCCGTATTGGCATCGGCCGTATTGAGCGCGGCGCCATCTGCCAGAATCAGGAGGTTCTGGTCACCGACTATCACGACCCGAGCCGAAAGGAAAAGGCAAAGATTGTCGCGCTGTATGAGTTCACCGGCCTTGGCAGAAACCCCATCCCCGAGGCCGCCGCAGGCGAGATCGTCGCATTCTCCGGCATTTCCGACATCACCATCGGCCGGACCATCTGCGCGGTGGACACGCCCGAGCCGCTGCCGTTTGTCAAAATTTCCGACCCGACGATTGAGATGACGTTCTCCATCAACGACTCGCCGTTTGCGGGCCGAGAGGGCAAATACGTCACCTCGCGCAACCTGCGTGACCGGCTGAACCGCGAGCTTCTGAAGGACGTGTCGCTGCATGTGACCGAGGTCGGCACCGACTCGTTCAACGTTGCGGGCCGCGGCGAGATGCACCTGTCCATTCTGATTGAGACGATGCGCCGCGAGGGCTATGAGTTCCAGGTCTCCACGCCGCACGTTCTGAACAAGATGGTCGACGGCAAACTCTGCGAGCCGATCGAGCGCATGGTGGCCGACGTGCCGGAGGGCTCTGTCGGCGCGGTCATCGACAAGATTTCGCAGCGCAAGGGCGAGCTGGTCTCCATGACGCCGGTGGGCAGCCGGATGCGGCTGGAATTTCTGGTCCCGACGCGCGGCCTGTTCGGCTATCGCAACGAATTTCTGACCGATACGCGCGGCGAGGGCATCATGGCCTCCACGCTGGACTCCTACGCGCCCGTCAAGGGTGAGATCGAGCGGCGGCAGACCGGTTCGCTGGTCGCGTTTGAAACCGGCGAGGCGTGCGCCTACGGTCTCGGCGGCGTACAGGACCGCGGCACGCTGTTCATCGCGCCGGGCACCGACGTATACGCCGGCATGATCGTCGGTATCTGCAACCGCAACGAGGACATGTCCGTCAACGTGTGCAAGCGCAAGCAGCTGACCAACATGCGCGCCGCGGGAAGCGACGACGCCATCCGTCTGGCTCCGCCGAAGATTCTCTCGCTGGAGCAGTGTCTGGAATATCTGGCAGACGACGAACTGCTGGAGGTCACGCCGAAGTCGCTGCGCATGCGCAAGCGGATTCTGGATCATTCGGCACGGATGCGCGCGCTGATGAAGAGCCGGCAGTAATTGCAAATACAAGGCAGGAGCCGTCCCGTTCCGGGACGGCTCCTTTTGTATTTCTTAACTTTTATGAAGAAACACGGCCGGCACTTGCGTGTTTTCCGCCGTATGGTATACTGAAAACAGATCCAATTCTTATCGGAGGGAGGCAGTGCCATGCGAAACAGCGGAAAAACGGCGCGGCATGCGCTGCGCGCGGCGGCTTTGGCGCTTCTGGTGTGCGCGGCGGTCTTTTTTGCCGCGGGCTGTCAACGGGAGGAACCGGCGGAGGAAGAACACTGGGACGCGAAGCCGTCGGTCATGATCGATGGCGTGCTGTACGGGACGACCGGCCGGTACGCGATCTACCGGACCAAAGAGCGGCCGGAAAACGGCGGGCACGCAGACGGCGAGATCACATCCAGTACGGAAGGCTGGAAATATCCAGCTGAGAACAGCCAGGCCAATTTCGGCACGGGGATGCCCTGGCGCTACGGCGCGGCCGGTACGGTTGAGGTTTATGCTCCCGACGACGGACGGTGGTATATTTACGAGGCGTACACCGATCAGCCCGCGCCCGCCGCAAAGCCGGATGAAGCGGGCGGAATTCACACGGAGCTGACTGCCCTCCCCGCGCTCACGGACGAGCCGCGGCAGAGTGCGGCGGCCGAGAAATATTTCGCGCAGGCGCGGGACGAGACGGTGCCGGAGAGCGTGTTCGGCACGGCGGACGGCGGCGTGGAGCTGATTTACGGCGGTGAAAACGACGCGTTTTATCAGCAGATGTTTGCGGATTTTCCGCAGCTGACCGCCGGCGCGCTGTATCTGGCCGAGGCAGACGCGGAAACGGTGCGCGGGATCTGGCTGCTGGCGGACGAGGCCGCCGCGGGCGAATACGGCAGAACGCTGCATGATATCTACTATCTCACGGCGGACAGGAAGGTCCTGATGCAGCTTGACCCCGAAACGGGCGCGCGAAGCGCCGTATATCGGAGCAGCCTGGCGCTCGGTACGCTGCGCTGCGGGCGCGCCGTCGTCGTGTTTGCCGAGCAGACGCCGGACGGCGCATGGCGCACGCTCCGGCTGTACGAGCCGGACGGGAGCGTTGCAGTACTGGAAACGGACCTGCCCGCGCAGCCGCAGCTTCTGACCATCATCAACAGCTGCGAGACGGTCTGCCAGTGGGAAAATCCGGAATACACGCGGCTGGCGGACGAGCACGGCGAGGCATACTGGCAGCAGCTCTGGACCTCGGCGGCGCAGACGCCGCCCTATACGGACGAGGAAATTGACAAGACCGATTTCCGGATGCAGCTGGCCTTCCGGCTGTATCACGAATACGGCGCCGTGCGCGGATATCTGCGCTGGCGCAGCACGCTGACGGACGAGACGGTGACGGTCGGATACGCGTATATCGATACCGATCAGGAGTCGTATATCCTGTCCGACGGCAGCGTCTGGGCCCCGCCTGAGCAGGCGCTGAACGAGCAGCGGCAGTATGCGGGAATCCGGTTTTCGTTCTGGAAATATCTGACGCCGGACGAGGCGTGAAAAAGGCTGCCGGCTTTGCCGGCGGCCTTTTCCGGTTGGTACAGGAGATACGGGGAACGGCAGGCTCTGGACAAAGGCCGATGTGGACATCGTCCCCCCACAAGCGTTTACAGAAAACGAACAGAACGGACAGGGTCGTCCGCCCCCGCAGCCTGCGGCGGGAATCTGCTTGACAGTGTTGTCTATTCGTGATAGACTAGTCTTGTCCATTGAGAATAGACAAGGAGGAATCGCTATGGCTGAAATCCGACTGGCGGCGGTGGAATCCCGCTTTGCCGACATTATCTGGGCGCACGCGCCGATTGCCTCGCGCGAGCTGGCGCGCGTCTGCGAGGGTGAGCTTGGATGGAAACGCACCACGACCTACAACGTCCTGCGCAAACTGTGCGACCGCGGAATTTTTGAAAACGACGGCGGCGTTGTGCGCGCACGCATGAGCCGCGAGGATTTTTTCTGCACACAGGGCGAGGAACTGGTGGAAATGGCATTTTCCGGCTCGCTTCCGGCGTTCATCGCCGCGTTCACGCGGCACAGAGCGCTGCGGCCGGAGGAACTGGCTGAGTTACAGCGCATGATCGATGAGGCGAGGTGAGCAATATGCAGACGCTGTTTGTCAAGCTGCTGGAAATAGGGCTGGCGGCAAGCTGGGCTGTGCTGGCGGTGCTGGTTCTGCGCGCGTTTCTGAAAAAGGCGCCGCGGTGGACAGTGTGTCTGCTGTGGGCACTGGTCGCGCTGCGGCTGGTATGCCCGTTCCAGATTGAAAGCCCCCTGAGTCTGGTGCCCGATACGGAGGAAGTCACACAGCACGTTCTGCAAATGCGGTCAGAACCAGCCGCGCCCACGCCCGAGGCCGCGCCGGAGGCTGTAGGCACTGCGCTGCCTGACACACAGCGTCCGGCGGGCACAGCTACCTCACAGGCCCCAGCTGAGACGTGGCAGGCACCGCCGGCATCCGCGCAGGCCACGGACTCCGGTATACAGAGCAGCAATACGATGTCCGGCGCACCGGTACAGGGTGCACAGTCTGCTCCTGCGGCAGCGGAGCAGGCAAAGAAAACCGGTTTTATCGCCATCGGCGCATGGGTCTGGCTGGCGGGCTTCGCGGCGATGCTGATCTATACGCTTACCAGTTGGCTGGCGCTGCGCCGGCGCGTGCGCGCGTCCATTCCGCTGCACGGGAAATTCCGGCTGTGCGACGAGATCGACACGCCGTTCATTCTGGGCATGCTGCGGCCGCGCGTCTATCTGCCGTCCGGCATGTCCGAGGAGCAGTCCGCGTGCGTGGCAGCGCACGAGGCGATGCACCTGCGCCGCGGCGATCACATCTGGAAGCCGCTCGGCTTTCTACTGCTGAGCGTCTACTGGTTCCATCCGCTGGTATGGCTGTCGTATATTCTCTTCTGCCGCGATGTGGAACTCGCGTGCGACGAGGCGGTTGCGCGGCATCTGGATCTGGAGGGAAAAAAGGCGTATTCCAACGCGCTTCTGGCATGCAGCATGCCGCGGCCGCGTGTGGCGGCCTGTCCGCTGGCCTTTGGCGAGGCCGTCGTCAGACAGCGCATCCGGCATGTGCTGAACTATAAAAAGCCAGCGTTCTGGATTGTTGCGCTGGCGCTGCTGGCGGCGGCAGTGACGGCAGTCTGCTTCCTGACGGCTCCGGCGGAGCGGCCGCCTGAGCTTTCACAGATTGAGCTTGCCGAAGCGCGCGTCACCGATCTGCGTCCGGATACGCCGCAGAGTTTTTCTCTGACGCAGGCGCAGCTGGACCAGCTGCAAACACGTCTGCGCACACTGAAAACCGGCCGGAAAGACGACGATCTGAACGGCATGACGCCGTTTTACACACTGACGGTACAAGCGGCGGACGGAACGGAGTTTTCACTGGCTGGCTACAATGACGACAGGCTGACGGGCCTGATCGGCGCTTCGCATGTCTGGCGCATCGACGACATGGCGTTCTGCGACTATCTGGCAGAGCTGTGCGCGGACGGACCGGCATCGGGCGCGGCGGAGCAAGCGCGCGTACCACTGACACCGGAGGAGCTGGCGCGTGCGGCACAGGTATTCAACTGGGCCTATTCCGCGGAGGGAATGGAGGATACCGCCGTGCTGCAGTCGTCGTGCTTTGTGCAGATCACCTATGACGACGTGCTCGAGCTTGATCTGAAGGAATTTCTGGCGTATTTCGCCGTGGATGATGCGCAGGTCACACAGGCGCAGTATGACGCGCTGAAGCAGGCAGGCATGCTCTCAGAGGGGACGGACGATGAAAAGCAGCCGCTCCGGCGCATTCCGGCGGCCGAGGTGGCGCAGACGCTGCGCGCCTATGCTGGGATCGGGCTGGAGGAACTGACAGATTTTCAGACGCGCAGAACGGAGCTTTGCTATCTTGAGCAGTATGACGCGTTTTTCCTCAGCGGCAGCCGCACGCCGGACGGCTTTAATCCGGACAGCGGCTATGTCCTCGGAGACGAGGCCGTGCTGCGCGGCAGCATGGGCATTAGCGGCGAGCGGAGGGTCATGCGCCTTGCGCGTGAGGGCGAAGGCTGGTGCATCCGTTCATTCCTACCGGACGAGGAGACGGCCGCGCTGACACAGGACGAGATTGACAGGGTCAACGCGGCGTTCACACTGACGCAGAGCGCCGCGGACGGCAGCCTTGTGGTCAATCCGCTGTGCTGCTTTCTGACCGCGGCATATGACGACGTGCGCCGGATGCCGCTTGCGCAGTTCCTGCGCTATCTTCCCGACAGTGAGGACGACGTGACAGAGGCAGAGTTCGAGGCCCTCCGCGCGGCAGGATATCTGCCGGAGGAATGGCAGTCGCCTGCGGCGATGCCCGTCCCGCTGCACCGCTATCCGGCGGCGGACGTGGACGCGCTTTTGCAGGCATACGCCGGTGTCGCGCTGGAGGATATGGAGGATTACCGCCATCCGTTTTCCGGATACGCCTATCTCAGCGGGTACGACGCGTTTTATACCACCACCAGCGATTTTGGCCTGGCGACGTTTACCTGTACTGCCGGCACGCGCAACACCGCCACCGCCGTTCTGTACGGCACGCCGGACCACACAGGCGCGCAGATGGTGCTGACGCTGCGGCGCGAGGGCGGAAGCTGGTACATCCATTCGTTCCTGTCCGACAGCGCGCTGCAGCTCACGTTCAATCAGGTGCCGCTGTCCGGAACGATCTCCTTTGACCGGCTGCTCGCGCTGGCCGGCGCCGAACCGCATGTGATCTATGACCAGCCGGAAATCCAGTCTGACCGCTATCGCGTGGTGGAATTTCCCGACGGCTCGCAAGCTGGCGGCTGGATGGCAGACGACGGAACACTTCGCAGTGTCAACGCGTTTTACTGGAAGCTGACGGACGGCGTGGACGCGTGCGGCGTCACCGGCGGCATGAATTATCTGGACGCAGCGGCGCTTTTCACGCGGGATGAAACGACGCACACGGAAGCGGACAGCCGCAGCCCCGATATTACGCGCGAAATTCTGTACGGAAGCGTCGGGTATATGCAGCCGTACTGCTATGTGGAGTATGCCGCCGGCGTGCCGCAAAGTCTAGTCGTGAGCAACGGGTCTGCAAAAATGACGTTCTGGATTACGGACGAGGCCGTCGCCGCCGTCGGCTATCAGCTGCCGGAGGAGCCCATGGCGCTCCCGCTGACAGAGCTGGCGCAGCGCCGACGCGCGGGCAGCCTCTGGAATGATGCAGATCTGACTGAGCTGCTGTCCGGTCTGGAGCTTGCGTTTCCCGACCTGTATTTCTCCGGTGCGGCGGATTTTGACAGCAGCGAGCTGTATCTGCTGTTCCAGCTGCTCAGCAGTGCGGACGAGCGCGAGGCATATTTTCATCCGGACGACGGACAGTATCACTTCACCGGCGCATTCATCCGCAGTGTGCTGGACCGCTGGCTGACGGACTATCGCTTTGACATCACGCAGTGCGCGCACTATGACGCCGCAGCAGACGCGGTCGTGACGCCCGTCTCCGGCGGCTTTGGCGGCGGCTTCGGATTCCGGATGCTGGGCAGGAGCCTGGACGGCAGTCTCTGCACCATCCTCGGCGAGCGCGTGGACGGTGATGGAAAGACCGTCGTGCGCAAGGCGTATATACTGGAATTCTATGACGGCGGCGTGTATCTGCGCGGCGCACGGCCTGCGACCGACGAGGAGAACGCCCTCCCGAGGGAGGCGTTTACTGGCGAGGCACTGTATGACACCATCTACGCGGCGGAGGTTGCCACCCAGCCGTTCTTCGTTTTTGACGATCCGGATACGCTCAGCTCGCAGAATCTGTACCGGCTGTTTCTGGCCTGGTCGAGCCGCGACGAGCAGCTGGCCTGCAAAAACGATTCGGACGGTATGCTGCATTTCAGCGAGGCGTTCATCCGCAGTGTGCTGGACCGCCATCTGCGCCATTACCGGCTGGACCTTTCGCAGGCGGTCGTCTATCCGGAAGCCTCCTACTATGATGCTGCCGAAAACGAAATCGTTACGCAGGATCTTCAGGGCGGCGGCGGCTTTGACTCGGACCTTCTGTCGGTGCAGGTGGACGGCAGCGTCATAACGTATATACTTGGCTTTCCGGTGTCTGATGTGGAACAGAAGCTGAATACGGGGCGCGCCTACTCCGCATATAAGGAATACCGGCTGGAATTTTCGGACGGGAATATCTATATTTTGTCGGTGCGTCCTGCGGCGCTCACGCAAAAGGACGTGCTGCTGGTTCTTCAGAGCGCGAACGGTGATCCTTCCGCAGATCTGGTGCGGCAGTTCTGGCTGTACAGCCACGCGCATCCGTGGATGCTGGGCTTTATGCCGGAATTCTCCGAAAATCCAGCCGAGGACTGGGACAGGATGACCATGCAGCTCTACTGGTGCTGGCTGGAATCGCATTCAGTGGAAATGGCGATGACAAAGCAAGATTTTTCAAGCTGTGCAACCGAGTTATACGGCTGGCAGGCAGCAACATATACCGACCACAGCTCAGAATACCTGATCTGGAACGGGGCGGATGAAGCCTACACGCCCGCCGCGGGCGACACAGCGCCGAACGGCTATTACCAACTGCGATCGCTGGATTTCCACAGCGACGGCACGTTTACGGCAGTTTTTGACGGCGTGCACTTCATCGAGGGCGAGCTGGGTGAAGAATATGCAAGTGTGTCGGACAACATGCGCGTGCTCTACGACATGGGCGGCATGGCGCTGTCCAGCCAGCCGCAGGAATTCGCGAAGCTGGTTTATGAAGCCATGCGCAGCGGCAGCCTGACGCCGGATGAGACGCTTCGCGTCCGGATGCGCCTGCAAGGCGGCCTCGAGCCGTTTGTCTACTTATCATGCAGCAGAGAATAACAAAATCCCCGCGGCCATGGCCGCGGGGATTTTGTTGTTTGCCGCTGGGTATTCCGGAAATGAGCAGAAGCGACATTATTTCAGTCTGCCCGCATCTGCGTGTAGTACATCTATCTGCACCAGAAGCCATCGGAATGGTCACAGTTTTGCGCCCGAATAGGGCGTCAAATAAAATCGCGCGCGTCAGTGCGCAATATATCGCATCCCCAAGCGTCTCTTTTTGCATACTTTTTCTGACAAGCCAGAAAAAGTAGGTCGCCGAAGGCACAGTTACAGTGTTGCTGTAAAAACGGCACTCCGGTGAATCCGGACAAGCGGGCCGATGTGGGCATCAGCCCCTACAAGGTGCGGTACAAACCGCCGCCGGAGGCGGCGCGCTATGAAATTACAACGCTCTGCTCGGTGATCGATTCCTGACCCCAGAGGTCGGTGACGGTCAGGCGGACGGTGTACGTTCCGGCGGCAAGGCCGTCCAGTTCCGCCGCGCGGGCCTCGGGACGCGGAATGGCAAGCGAGGCGGCAACGGCACCGCTCCCGCCCAGCAGCTCAAAGCGTGCGGTGCACTGCGGCGCAGAGCCGTCAAGGCTCCATTCTGCGTGCAGTGTACCGGCTCCGGCTGTGAGCGTCAGCGACGGTTCGACGGGCGCGGGAAGCGCCGGCTCGTCCGGCTGCGCAATGCGGAAAACGTGCGCCAGCTCGTCCGCGGTAACCCCCTGCTTCATGTCGCGGCCCGTGCCGCAGGTCTTGCCCCAGAAGCAGTTGTCCCTGACGCCGTACTCATAGCCGCCGGTCTGCGCGCCAAAATCATAGGCCTGCATGGTTTCCGCGTTCAGGCTGTGCCAGCGCGCGGTCTGTTTTTCGCGCCCATAGAGGTTTTTGAGCTTCCACGAGCGCACCTGATCATTCGTTTCCGGCATCCAGTTCTCAAGGAACTGACCGATACCGGCCAGCGCCGAATCGGGAAGGCCCGTGTCAAAACAGGAAATCAGCGTCCATTCATCGCTTTCCAGATCGCACAGCCACTGGCCGACCAGCGTGGAGCCGGTGTCGGGATCGTCCCAGCAGCGGATGACCATCCGGTACCAGTGCGACGGCTCCCAGTCGATGTTCGTAAAATAATTCGTTCCGGTGCCCTCGCCGCCAAACTGATTTGTCTCGCCGCCAGCTGGATAGAGGCGCTTTGCCTCGATCAGATGCCGCTGTCCGTCGGTATCGATGTATTCCGTGTGCCAGAACGACATGATGGCTGCGGGGCCGCTTTCATGCGTCTGAAGCCCCGCATACGCGCCGCCGGCCACGGTGTTCATTTCGGTGTCGGGCAGCTCCGCGAAATCAGGCTGCGCATACAGGCCGTCAAGCGTCATCCAGAAGTCGCACAGGGCGTAGTAGGTATAGAGCGGCGCGTCGTCGGTCCGGAAATCGATGGTATAGATATCAAGGTCGCCGCCGAGATATGCGTCGCAGGACAGATACTGCGCATATTTGTCATAGGATTTACCGGCAGACGCCGCATCCTCGTCCCAGCGGGCAAGGATATCGTCCGGCGCATACTCCGGCTGCGCCTCCAGCGCGTCAGATACGAACGCGTCCGGCGCAGGCTCGTCGCCGTCTCTCCAAAGCGTCCAGACATTGTTCTCATCCGCATCCTCGGTCCGGCCGAGCAGGAACCAGCCGCTGAACAGGCTCAGCCGCAGCGACGGCTCGGCAAACGAGTCAATCCAGAACGACGTATCATCCCGCGCGGTCAGCTGCCACAGCTGCGCCGGATCGCCGGTATAGGCAAAGGCGGTCACGCGGTTTCCGTGATCGTACCACGCGTTGTTGATATCCAGCATGACGGTCCGTGACCACGCATCCTGAATCAGGAACGAGCCGTCGCCCTGATTGTCAAAATACCAGAGATACGGCGTATCCCGCAGCCCGAGCATGCCGGACTTCTGAAACAGATACTGTCCGCGGTCATTGCGCAGGGCATAGCTGCCCGACGCAATGCCGAGATCAGCCTGACCCGCGTCCAGTTTCAGCGGCTCCGGCGCTGGTTCCTCCGCCTCCGGCTCCGCCGCTTCCGCCGGTTCCGGTTCGGACGGCTGCTCGGGTACGGGCTTGGGCTCCGCCTCGACGGCGGGCGTTTCCTCCGGCGCAGGCGCGGCCTGCTTCGGCGCACAGGCGCACAGCGCCAACAGCAGCAGCAGTGCAAGCAGAATCGATAACATCCGTTTGTACATGCCTCATTCTCCCTTTCTCTCACCGCCCGCGGCACGGGCGGTTCTCTGATTTTCATTCTATCATATCGCGCCGGAAAAGGACAGACGGCGCTTCAAAAATTTACCGGCGCGCGGTCTCGGCCCGCATCCGGCCGCTAAAGCGCCGCGCGCGGCGCTTTTTGTCCGTTTTTTCAAAAATTCGGCCGGAAAAGCGCTCCATTTTGTCAAAAACTGACGCTTGACTTTTGCCATTTAAAGCAGTATCATCTAGGCATTCCAAAGGCATTCAAAGCCGGACGCAAAGCGTCTATCAATGTGGAAAGGAGAGACCGCCATGACACGCGCAACGAACCGCACCTGTGAAAGCACCCGCGTAGTGGCGCAGTCTGCCGTCTCCTATTACTACTTTACCAAGGTCCGCTTTGCGGGCCTTTATTTTGCTTCCCACAATGCACAGGCTGTCCGGCCGGAATCGCCGCTGCGTATTTCCTGATTTTGTTTCAGAAATCACAGGGCGCTGTCCAATGGACGGCGCCCTGTTTTTGATTTTATTGTATTTCATGCAAAGGAGTCCTGAAAAATGAAAAAGAAACTGATTGCTCTGCTGCTTGCAGCCGCCATGGTGCTTGTGCTGGCCGCATGCGCCTCCACCGCCGAAGCGCCCGCCGCTGATGCGCCCGCTTCCGAAGCACCTGCCGCCTCCGACGGCAAAACCTATGTCGTCGGTATCTGCCAGCTGGTCCAGCACGACGCGCTGGACGCCGCCACGCAGGGCTTTAAGGATGCGCTGACCGAGGCGCTGGGCGACGCCGTCACGTTTGACGAGCAGAACGCCTCCGGCGATATCCCCACCTGTGGCACCATCGTCAACGGCTTTGCCGCCAACAACGTCGATCTGATTCTGGCAAACGCCACGCCCGCGCTTCAGGCGGCCGTCTCCGCGACCCAGACCATCCCCATCCTCGGCACGGCCGTCACCGAATACGGCGTCGCACTGGACATTGAGGGCTTCGACGGAACGGTCGGCGGCAACGTCTCCGGCACGTCCGACCTTGCGCCGCTTGATCAGCAGGCCCAGATGCTTATGGAGCTGCTGCCCGACGCAAAGACCGTCGGCATTCTCTACTGCTCGGCCGAGGCCAACTCCGTCTATCAGGCAGACGTCGTCAAGGCCTGTCTTGAGGACGCCGGTCTGACCGTCAACATCTACACCTTTGCCGACTCGAACGATGTGGCAACCGTCACCTCCACCGCATGCAGCGAGTGCGACGCGCTGTACATCCCCACCGACAACACCGCCGCCTCCTGCGCCGAGGCCATCAACAACGTCGCAGAGCCCGCGGGCGTGCCGATTATCGCCGGCGAAGAGGGTATCTGCAAGGGCTGCGGCATCGCAACGCTCTCCATCAGCTACTATGATCTGGGCATGACCACCGGCAAGATGGCCGCGAAGATTCTGACCGGCGAGGCCGATATCTCCGAAATGCCCATCGAATACTATCAGAATCCCGTCAAGAAGTACGACGACGCCCGCTGCGAGCTGCTTGGCATTACGGTTCCCGACGACTACACCGCAATCGAGGGCTGATTTCAGCGACTCTCCGCCGCCGGAGCGCTCTCTGCCGCAACCCTGTCCAAAAAACATGAAATGAGGCTTCTGCCATGAGTTTATCCGCTTACTTCGCGTCTCTCAACGTTCTGAACCTGCTGTCCCGCATGCCCGCCGCCGTGGCGCAGGGCATCATCTGGGGACTGATGGCGCTGGGCGTATTCATCACGTTCCGGCTGCTGAATATCGCCGATCTGACCGTGGACGGCTCGTTTGCGACGGGCGGCGCGGTGACGGTCATGCTGCTGCTGGCTGGATGGCCCGCGTGGGCGGCGCTGCTTGCGGCGCTGGCGGCGGGCGTGCTGACCGGCCTGTGCACGGGCTTCCTGCACACAAAGCTCGGCATACCGGCGATTCTGGCCGGTATCCTGACGCAGTTTTCGCTGTACTCCATCAACCTGCGCATCATGACCAAGGCCAACCAGACGGCCAGCATCAAGAAATTCGGCATGTTCTGGGAGGCGGAGAGCGGCGGCAGGGGCTTCATCCTCTCCTCGCTCCATATCCCGCAGGCCATCACCGTGGGACTGGTGCTGGCGGCGCTGACCATCGTGCTGTTCTACTGGTACTTTGGCACCGAGCAGGGAAGCGCGCTGCGTGCGACCGGCTCGAACCCCGCGATGAGCCGCGCACAGGGTATTCACATTGAGACGATGAAGGTCATCGGCCTCGGCCTGTCCAACGGCATGGTCGCGCTGGCCGGCGGTCTGATGACGCAGTTTCAGGGCACGGCCGACGTCAGCATGGGCCGCGGCTCGATCGTCATCGGCCTTGCCGCGATCATCATCGGCGAGGTGCTGTGCGACGCGATTTTCAGCAAGGGATGCAATTTTGCCGTCCGGCTGGCGTTTGTGGTGCTTGGCGGCGTGATCTACTATATGGTCATGGTCATCATTCTGTGGCTGCGGCTGGACCCGAACGATCTGAAGCTGTTCACGGCGATCATTGTCGCCATCTTCCTGTCGGTGCCGTATCTGCGCGCGCAGAGCAAAAGCTCGTTTGCGCACGCGAAAAAGCACGCCAGAGAAAGGAGCGGGAAATCATGCTGAACGTGGAACATATCTCCAAGACCTTTAACCCGGGCACCATCAATGAAAAGCGCGCCATCCGCGATCTGAGCCTGCATCTGGCCGACGGCGATTTCGTCACGGTCATCGGCGGCAACGGCGCGGGCAAGTCGACGCTGCTCAACGCTGTGGCGGGCGTATGGCCCGTAGACGACGGCCGGATTGAGATCGGCGGCGAGGATGTCACCGGCATGCCGGAATATCAGCGCGCGCGCTATATCGGCCGCGTGTTCCAGGACCCGATGATGGGCACTGCACCCAACATGCAGATTGAGGAAAATCTGGCGCTGGCCAACCGCCGCGGCAAAAAGCGCGGGCTGCGCTGGGGCGTGACACAGGCCGAGCGCAGCGAATACCGCGAAAAGCTGGCAAGCCTGGGCCTCGGCCTTGAGGACCGCATGACGGCAAAGGTCGGCCTGCTCTCCGGCGGACAGCGTCAGGCCCTGACGCTGCTGATGGCGGCGCTTCAGACACCGAAGCTCCTGCTGCTGGACGAGCACACGGCGGCGCTGGACCCCGCGACGGCGGCAAAGGTCCTTGAGCTGTCCGACCGGATCATCCGCGAGCATCATCTGACGGCCATGATGATCACGCACAACATGACCGACGCCATCCGGCATGGAAACCGGCTGATCATGATGGACCGCGGCCGCATCGTACTGGACATCTCCGGCGAGGAGAAAATGCGTCTGACCAAGGCGGATCTTCTGGCGCGCTTTGCCGAAAAGGCGGGCGTACAGGAGGAGACGGACGCGGTGCTTCTATCCTGAACGAATAAAATAACGTAAAGCGGCGGGCAATGCCCGCCGCTTTTTGTCCGGTAACGCCGGAGAGGCCTCCGGCAGAAGATTTTGCTGCACCCCTGTTTGTTTTTTGTAAACATTTGTAGAGGCTGTTCCGGCGAAACCGGAAAAAGGCAGACAATCTTCGCCCCTTACGGCTCCCGTT
>CAKUJN010000009.1 GCA_934661735.1 uncultured Oscillospiraceae bacterium | reverse complement strand
CGTCGGAACCATAAGCTATCGGGATAGTCACAGTTTTGCGCCCGAATAGGGCGTTAAATATAATTCGCGCGCGTCAGCGCGCAATATAGCGCGTCCCAAGCGCATCTTTTTGCCTACTTTTTCTGGCGCAACAGAAAAAGTAGGCCGCCGGAGGCACCGATGCGGCGTTGCAGCATCAACGGTACCTCCGGTGAATACCGGAAAAGGGGGCCGATGTGCACCCGCAAGGGGTGGGCCGCATCCGTAGCGCTCCTTCGCCGCTGACGGCTGCGCTCGCCATCGGCCCCTACAGGCTGCGGAGCAGAATGGGCCGCGGAGCAAGAGTTGCGGTGTCACCGCATTGAATGGCAGTCCGGTGAAAACGGGCAAAAAAGGAGAGCGCTTCTGCGCTCTCCTTTTGATCATACCGATTTGCAGGGAACCCTGCTGAAATTATCATTGCGCCGCGGCGCAAGTGAAATTCTGACGCTCAGCGCTTTGTGCCCCGCGCCATATGCACGGCCAGCCCGATGATCAGGCCCAGCGCCGCCGGACAGATCCACGCAAGGCCCAGCGACGAAAGCGGCAGGAAGCCGCCCGCGGCCTCCACCACACCGGTCAGATGCAGCTGCTGCAAAAGTGAAGCAGGCAGCGCCTTGAACAGATCGTACACAGCCGCGACCAGCGTAAAGCCGATGGTCCAGCGGTAGACCGTTGTGTCATGCCCGAAGAAGCGGCCGAACAGAGCCAGCAGAATCAGCATGATTGCCAGCGGATACAGGAACATCAGCACGGGCACGGAATAGGTGATGATCCGGCTGAGTCCGAAGTTTGCAAACAGCAGCGACACAAGGCTGAAGATCACGGCCCACACGCGATAGGTCGGGCCCTTCGGGAAAATACCGGAGAATGTCTCGGCGCAGCTGGTGATCAGGCCGACAGCCGTTTTCAGGCACGCCAGCGTGACCGTCGCCGCCAGAACATACAGGCCAGGCTTTCCCAGATAATACTGCGCAATCTGCGCCAGCGCGACGCCACCGTTTTCCGCCGTTTCCAGAACGCCGCGGCTCTGCGTGCCGACCAGCGTGACGGCCACATAGATTGCCGCCATCAGCAGGCAGCTGAACACACCGGCAAAAACGGTGTTGGACGCCACGGCGGACGGCTCCTCCACGCCAAGGCCGCGGATGACCTGCACGACCACGATGCCGAACGCAAGGCTCGCCAGCGCATCCATGGTGTTATAGCCCTCAAGGAAGCCGGTAAAGAACGGCTGCGCGGCATATTGGCCGGCCGGCGCGACATCGGCGATGGCGGCCGTCGGATTCAGAAGCGCCACCACGACCAGAATGCCGAGGAACAGCAGGAAAAACGGATTGAGGATTTTACCGACCCAGGTCAGAATTTTGCCGGGGTAGAGCGAAAACAGCAGTGCGGCAATAAAGAACGCCAGCGTGAACAGCAGCAGGAACAGGCCCATATTCGCGTTTTCCGGCAGAAGCTGCTCAAGCCCCACGGTGAACGACGTGGTGGCGCAGCGCGGAATGGCGAAAAGCGGCCCGATGGTCAGATACAGCAGGCAGGTGAAAAACATGGCGTAGGGGCGGCTGACCTTGCTGCTCAGGTCGTACAGGCCGGTACTGCGGCTGATGCCCAGCGCCGCCACGCCCAGCAGCGGCAGGCCCACGCCCGTAATCAGAAAGCCGAGCGAAGCGCGCCAGACATGTGCGCCCGCCATCTGGCCCATAAAGACGGGGAAAATCAGGTTTCCCGCGCCGAAGAACATGCCGAACAGCATGCTTGCAATATAGATATATTCTTTTGTTGTCAGTCTACGTTTCATGAGAGCTCCTCTTAAATTCTATCACGTTATCTTTGGGCTTTTCCTTCTCACGGTCCAGCGCCGAGGTCTCAGACAGCTTCCGGCGCTTTCCGCGGTTGTCGACGACCCATGTGTTGTCCAGATGGGCGCACAGGCTTTCCTTGACCGACTGAATATACTCTTTGCGCAGCGCGTCGCGCTCGGCCAGCTCCTCCTCGGTCAGCGCCAAGACCTTTGCCTTGCGTGCAAGCTCATTGATGCGGTCAATTCTTTCCTGTTTCATCGTCGTCATACGAACCGGCTGATCTGAACGCCGGTTCTTCCCTTCTTTGTTGTACCGAGAACGTCCTCCAGACGGGCCTTTCCAAGGCCGCGCACGCTGATGACATCGCCTGCGGCGACAGGCCGGTCCGGCTTGACGCAGGGCAGATGATTCAGCTCTGTTTTTCCGCTCTCAATTACCGCCGCGGCTTTCGCGCGGCTCAACCCGAAGCCGGAGGCGACCACACTGTCCAGCCGCAGCGACGCTACCGTGTCGCGGATGGTTCTGGTTTTCGCTTCCGGCGTGATAACCTCTGACAGAGGGAGCCCCCTTACGGTGAGGTGTGTTCGTCCGGCAGACTGGAAGTTTTGCAGCAGGTACGGCAGGATTTCCCGCGTGACCAGCAGGTCGCAGCTCCCCTCGGCGACGTAGATATCGCCGATTGTCTCACGCTTGACGCCGCAGCCCGTCAGCGCACCGAGAAAATCCCGATGCGAGGGATGCTCGGCCGCGTAGAACTCGGCGCGGACGGCGGCGACGGGGCCGTCGTCCGACCGGAGCCAGCTCTCGTCCAGATAGTCCGGCAGATAGCAGCCGAGCTTCCGCTCCGCCTGCTCCGGACCGCCGGAAAAGACGATTGGAACGCCGCGCAGCAGCTGCTGGGAAAGCGCCTGCTCGCGCGGGGACAGGAAGCAGGTTGCCGCGGGAACTCCGCGCTGCGCGGCGGTTATCAGCCGGTCGCAGACGCGCGCCAGCAGCATCGCCTCATCCTTATCCTGTGCCAGATGCGCGATCTCCTGTTTCCAGTCCATGTTCTCACCTCACTTTATTCCCAACATTCTATCACACGCGGGACAAAAGGTAAATATCAAAGCCTAAAAAAATTTTATCGATTTTAATCGCAAAAGAATTGACGCGCGCTGTGCACATTGCTGCTTTTGGCTTGAGAAATCCGCCGCTTTCGATTATACTGGAGCATATAAACGAAAACGGAGCGTTTTTTATGAAGGTTGTAATCATCGGCGGCGGCGCGGGCGGCATGATGGCCGCGCTGCGCGCGTCCGGCGTGTCCGGCGCGCAGGTGACGCTGCTGGAGCGGCAGTCGCGCGTGGGGCGCAAGCTCCTTGCCACGGGCAACGGCCGCTGTAATCTGACAAACCGCCGTCTGACGGTGGAAAACTATCACGGCGCGCAGCCGGAATTTGTGCGTCCGGCGCTTGCGGCGCTTTCGGTGGACGATACGCTGGCGCTGTTCCGGTCGCTGGGGCTTCTGACCGTGACCGAGCCGTCCGGCCGCGTCTATCCGCGCTCCGATCAGGCGGGGAGCGTGGTGGATGTGCTGCGCTTCGCGCTGGAAAGCGTGGGTGTGAACGTCGTGTGCGGGTGCGAGATTGAAAGCGTCCGGAAAAAGGCGCGCGGCTATCAGCTGACCGCTGTGGACGGCGGGGGATATTTTGCCGACCGGCTGATCATCGCCGCGGGCGGCTGCGCGGGCGAAAAGCTCGGCGGGACAGCGCTCGGCTACCGGCTTCTGAAGCAGCTGGGCCACGAATGCTCCGCGCTGCGGCCGAGCCTGACGCAGATCAGAACCGCGCCGGAATGGGTCCGCGCGCTCAAGGGCGTGCGCGCCGACGGGCGGCTGAGCCTGAAGGCGGGCGGCCATACCGTCTGCTTCACCGAGGGCGAGCTGCAATTCACCGAATTCGGCGTGTCCGGCCCGATTGCGTTTGAGATTTCGCGCGCTGTGTCCACGGCGGCGGACGCGCAGACGCTTCTGATCGACTTCTGCCGCGAGTACTCCGCCGAGGAGGTATTCGCGCTGCTTGCCGCGCGGCGCGCGCGCTTTGCGCCGGTCGCGGCGGACGAGCTTCTGACAGGCCTTTTACAGACGCGTCTTGGCAAAACCATCGTCCGGCGCGCCGGAATCGACGCGCAGAAGCCGATGGCCGCCGTTACGGACGCGGAGCTTCGCGCCGCGGCGGCGCTCTGCAAGTGCTACGCGCTGGAGATTTCCGGCGTCATGGGCATGGACAGCGCGCAGGTCACGGCCGGCGGCATTCTGACGGCGCAGTTCCGCGCCGACACGCTGGAAAGCCGCATTGCCCCGAACGTGTTCGCCTGCGGCGAGGTGCTGGATATCGACGGCGACTGCGGCGGGTACAACCTGCAATGGGCATGGTCGTCGGGCTGGCTGGCCGGCGCGCTCGGCGCGCGGGATACGGAAAGGAAAACAGTATGATTCGGATTCGCGATATCTCTCTTCCGCCCGATCAGGCGGCGTCCCATCTGGTGCTGTCGGCGGCAAGGCTCCTGCACATCCGGCCGCAGGACATCCGCCAGCTGGACATTCGCCGGCGCTCGGTCGACGCGCGCAAAAAAAACGACGTCCGCGTGATTTACACCGTGGACGTGCTGGTCAGGGGACGCGAGGATAAAATTCTGAAGGCCGCGCGCTGTCCGAGGGCGTCGATTGCGGACGATCCGGTCTATACCCTCCCGCTGCCGGAACGGCTTCCGGAACAGCGGCCCGTCGTCGTGGGCTTCGGCCCCGCGGGCATGTTTGCGGCACTGGTGCTGGCCGAGGCGGGCCTACGGCCCATCGTTCTCGAGCGTGGGCTTGACGCCGGAAGCCGCCGGAAAAAGGTCGAGCGCTTCTGGCAGACGGGCGAGCTGGACCCCGAATGCAACGTACAGTTCGGCGAGGGCGGCGCAGGCACGTTCTCCGACGGCAAGCTCAACACCGGCACGAAAAATCTGCGCATCGGCTGGGTGCTTGAGCGCTTCGCCGACGCGGGCGCGGACAGCGAAATTCTGTTTGACGCGAAGCCGCACATCGGCACCGACGTGCTGGTTTCAGTGGTGCAGAATCTGCGCGAGCGCATCATCCACTTCGGCGGCGAGGTTTGCTTCGGCACGCGGCTGACCGCGCTGGAGACGCGGGCCGGGCGTATCTGCGCCGTGCGCGCCAAATGCGGCGGCGCGGAAGCGCGCATCGAAGCGTCGCAGGTCGTGCTGGCCATTGGCCACAGCGCGCGCGACACATTTGAAATGCTGCTGGAAAGCGGCGTGCCGATGGAGCCGAAGCCGTTTTCCATGGGCGTGCGCATCGAGCATCCGCAGCGCCTGATCGACGAAAGCCAGTACGGCCCGTTCGCCGGAAATCCGAATCTCCCCGCAGCGGACTACAAGCTGAACGTACATCTGCCGTCCGGCGGCTCGGCATACACGTTCTGCATGTGTCCGGGCGGGCAGGTGGTTGCGTCGGCGTCGGAGGCGGGCGGCGTGGTGACAAACGGCATGAGCAATCACGCGCGCGACGGCGAAAATGCGAACGCGGCGCTTCTGGTGACCCTGAATCCCGAGGATTTTCCGGACAAATCGACGCTTGGCGGCATGTACTGGCAGCGCGAGATTGAGCGCGCGGCCTTCCGCGCGGGCGGCGGAGGCTATCGCGCCCCCGCGCAGCTGGCTGGGGATTTCCTCGCGCACCGCGCGTCCGTGTCGTTCGGAAACGTCCGGCCGACATACCGCCCGGGCGTGACGCTCTGCGACCTGCACGACGTTCTGCCGCCGCGCATCACGGACGTGCTGGAGCAGGCCCTGCCGGAGCTGGACCGGCGCCTGCACGGCTTTGCGATGGCGGACGCAATTATGACCGCGCCGGAAACGCGAAGCTCGTCTCCCGTGCGCATCGTGCGCGGCGAATCGCGCCAGTCGGCGCTTGCGGGGCTGTATCCCTGCGGCGAGGGCGCGGGCTACGCCGGCGGCATCATGTCCGCCGCCGTGGACGGCATGCTCACCGCCGAGGCGATCATCGAAAGCTGTAACGCATAAAAACGGCCCCCTCCGTGCGGAGGGGGCTTTTCCAGTTTGCACCGAACTGCCGTTGATGCAGTGACACCGCAGCCGGTGCTTCGCAGACGATTCTGCACAGCACTCTGTCGGCCCGCCAATCAACCCCACAGGGCGGAGAGCATGGGAATGATCTGCTTCTTTCTGGACACGACGTGCGGCAGGAAGCATGCGTGCTCCTTGAGGTGTACGCCGAATGCCTGCGGAATGATCTCCTCGTCGCCGAGGTACAGCAGATGCGTGCCCTCGATCAGAACGTCCGTAATCATCAGGATCATGAAGCTGTACTTTTTCTCGTCCATTGTGTGCGCCATCAGCGTGAGGAACTCGTCCTTGCGCGACAGCATCCGCTCGGCGTCGACGCAGGTGATCTGGCTGACGCCGAAATCGTGGCCCGCGATATGGAAATCCTTGAAGTCGGAGAACAGCAGCGAATCGGCCGTCTTGTCCTCGGACGTGGAAGCGGAGAAGATGAACTTGCCCAGCTCGTCCAGAGACAGGTTGGCAATACGCGCCATGCGCTCGGCCATGCGGTGGTCGTGCGGCGTGCTGGTGGGCGACTTGAACATGACCGTGTCGGCCACGATCGCCGAGGCAAGCAGACCCGCCAGCTTTTCCGACGGCATGAGGCCCTTTTCCTGATACATGCTGGCGATGATGGTGGCGGTGGAGCCGACCGGCTCATTGCGGAAGTAGATCGGGCTGCCGGTCTGAATATCGGCAAGGCGGTGGTGATCGATGATCTCCAGAATTTCCGCCTGCTCAAGCCCGGGGACGGACTGCGACATCTCATTGTGGTCGACTAACACGACGCGCTTGCGTCTGGGCTTGATCAGATGGAAGCGTGAGAGCGTGCCGACGACCTTTTCGTTTTCGTCCAGAATCGGGTAGCTGCGGTGGCGGCTTCGGGAGACGGTCTCCTTGACGTCGTCGACAAAGTCGGTCAGGTGGAACGCCTCCAGATCGTCCGTGCGGCAGATGCGCTGAATCGGGATGGCCTGATAGACCATGCGCGCAGCCTTGAACGCGTCATAGGGCGTGACAATGATGCAGGTGGAGGTCGGTGCGTTTCGCAGCTCCTCCGGAAGCTCCGCCTGACACACGATCAGGCAGCACACGCCCATTTCAATCGCACGGCGCGCCATCTCGGGCTGCTGGCCGCAGATGACGATGGATTCCCTGCGCGTAAACAGCAGATTCGGGTTGCTCTGCGGCAGGGCAATGCACACCTCGCCGCTGACGCTGTCGACCAGATGGCCGGCCTCGTTGAGAATCTTGCCATCCAGAACGCTCAGCAGATTGAACATCGGAATCCGGTCGGCGTAGCTGTCGTTCAGCGTGCGCATGTCATACGCGGCGATTTCCTTCGGTGAAACCATGCCGTACAGGCAGCCGTTGTCGGTTGTAACCGGAAGTGACGGCACGCCGCGGTTGGAGTAAAGCGCCTCCCACGCCCGTCCGACCGTCACCGCGCGGCTGAGCGCCGGCGGCGTATCATAGTCGAGGTCGCAGACCTGCGTGCGCATGGTCTGGAGCTGCACGGGCGCTTCATAGCCGAAGCGGTTGAGAATCAGATTCGTCTCATCGCTGACGTGGCCGAGGCGCGCGGGAACAAATTCGCGGTCGCCCAGCGCGTTGCGCAGCGCCGCGTAGGCGATGGCGGAGACAATGGAGTCGGTATCGGGGTTCCGGTGTCCGGTGACATAGATGGGTTCCATGGATATCCTCCTGTCTGATTTCGTTGATTATTCAGCCTGCGGAAACTGTACGCCGCCGCATTTCATGAAAAAGCGCACGGGATAATAGCGGTCCAGATAGTTTGCGCAGTACCACGCATATGTTGCATCCGGCAGATGCTGAAGCTCGGGCGCCTCGGCGCGGAAGGCACAGAACGTCTGCTCGTCGCCGCTTAACAGCGCGGCAAGCAGCTCGCGCTTTCCCTCGCGCAGCAGCCGGTCAAAGCATCCGTCCATGATGCGCACGCACGCGCGCTCCTCCACGGGCGCGAGCAGTTCCTTGTTGCCGAGCCATGCCAGAAAATCGTCCATATCCAGAAGCGTCCGCGCCGCCGCGTGGGAAAGCTTCTGAAATTCGTCCTTCGCGCCGCGGCGGACAATGTCGATCAGATATTGCAGCAGCTCGTCCTCCAGACACACGCTGTCCAGAAAAACCTCATAGATATCGCGCACCTCTGTGCGGACCGGCTCGGCCGGCGCTTCCTCGGGCGGCTCGGCGGCGGCCTCCATGGTCTCCTCCTGCACCGGCACGTGCCGGAGGGCCTCCATCAGCGCGCCCTCGTCAAAGCTCTCATATGCCGCCTCTGGAATTTCCGTCCCGCTCTGTGCGGCGCACGCGCGGACAAAGGCGGGGATGCCCATGGCCTGAATCTGCGCTTGCAGCTCCATGGCCTTTTGCATATCGTCCTGCGCCGTCAGCGTCATGCCCTCGGGCAACGGGCGCGTGCCCTCGCAGATTTCGGTCAGAAATTGCAGATAATAAGAAAACAGATCCATAAAATTCTCCTGAAGCAGTTCTTTTTATCAGTCTAGCACGATCTGCGCGGAATGTCAAAGTTCTCCTGCACAGCGCACGGAAAAAGCGCCGCCGCACACGAAGGGTGTGCAGCAGTTTTCTGCGCGATCGTTCCTGTTTGAGGTCATGCCGCTCTGCAAAGAGGAGTCCATGCAAAGCACTTCTCCGCCGTTCTTCAAAAAGAGTGTTGCAAAGCTGTGGCGCAGCTGATAGGGCGTGATTTTAATTCCGCTCTTTTCGCTGTATTTCAAAAATGCCTTATCCAGATGGTCTACCTTCAATTGCTTGCCTTCATAGTTGGGAAAAAGCCAATCGTCCCACGCCTGCGGCTTGATTGCCTGAAAGTCTGCAATTAATCGAACCGTTGACGCGCTTAAATAGATTGTTCTGGTCTGTCTCGTTTTCGCAATCAGCTTTGACACAGATACACTGCCAGCAGCTTTATTGAAATCAGCGTCACGCAGTCCCAGTAATTCTTTTGTCCGAATGCCGGTGTCCAGCATCAGGACAATAATCACATAGTCGCGCATACCTGTATAGCTTTTTCTGTCCAGAGCCTTCAGGAAGCTCTGCAACGCCTCAATGCTGGCCGGTTTAACATTCCCATCGTCTTTTCGTTTTTTCAAGCCATTGACTTTGAGCGGGTTCTTAGGCAAATATTCATTCGATACCAGCCAGTTAAAAAACGCATTGACGTTTTGAAAGGGCTTATTATAACGGGCAGGGGAGGTATTGGGGATAGCAGCAAAATACCGCAGGGCGTCCTGTTCCAGCAGCTCATAGGAAATGCTGTTCCGGCTGTGCTTTAAGAAATCCACAAGGCAGTTCCGATAGTCCCGCATTGCCAGCTCACCGGTGTGCTGTGACTGCTTCACAAGTAAGAATTTCCCGATCAATTCCTCCAAAGTTTGAACTTTTTCGCTCACTTTTCTCATTCGCATAATTGTCCTCCAAATTTGCAGGCCTTTGTCCCTGAAAGGTCAAATTCAGAAAAACACGAATGCAAAACTTGATATTTCGAACTTATATAGAAATAAAAAAAGAGAAATTCAAGTAAAGCGTCTGAATTTCTCAACTTTTGTGTGATTCGAACACTATGGATCAACTTCCAAACCAGAAAAGCAAAACCGCAATCCAGCGAAGCGATTGCGGTTTTGAGAGGAGCTGCGACGGAATGAGTGAGAAGTGACTTTTCATGCAAAGCATAAAAAGTCGCTGCGAACGATATGCAGTCCGCAGCGACGATGGAGGTGCTGCCCAGATTTGAACTGGGGAATGAAGGTTTTGCAGACCTTTGCCTTACCACTTGGCCACAGCACCGGATATGAAAAAAGGAATGCGATGAGGCATTCCTATTTTATTTGGAGCGGGTGACGAGGCTCGAACTCGCTACCTCCACCTTGGCAAGGTGGCGCTCTACCGGATGAGCTACACCCGCATAATGGTGCCTCCGGTCGGAGTTGAACCAACGACACGCGGATTTTCAGTCCGCTGCTCTACCTACTGAGCTACAGAGGCATGTTGAGGCGAGATAAACTCGCCTCATCATACATTATGGCGACCCGGAACAGACTCGAACTGTCGACCTCCAGCGTGACAGGCTGGCGTGCTAACCGACTGCACCACCGGGCCAAATGTTGGTGGAAAGTACAGGGCTCGAACCTGTGACCCCTTGCTTGTAAGGCAAGTGCTCTCCCAGCTGAGCTAACCTTCCGTTCCACAACCGCGCCGCATTTCTCAGCGACGGGTGTTATTATACACAAGGCGGCTCATTTTGTCAAGCTTTCCACCGAAAAAAATTTCAAGAATTTTCAGAGATCTGATTCAGCAGCTCCCGCACGTTTTCCGGCGTAAAATCGTATATTTTATCACAGAACTGACAGTCGATGTGCAGCGTCTCCTGCGTCCGCACGATCTGCTCCAGTTCCTCCACGCCCAGCGTCAGCAGCGTCCGTGCCACACGCTCACGGCTGCAGGTGCAGCGGTATTCCACCGGCGTCGTCTCCAGTATCTCCAGCTCGAACGGTTCCATGACCTTTTGCAGCATCTGCTCGGGCGTCAGGCCCGCGTCCAGCATCGATGTCACCGAGCCGGCCGCCTGAATTCCGGCCTCCAGCCTGTCGATCGTCTCATCCGGCGCGCCGGGCAGCAGCTGGACAATGTAGCCGCCCGAGGCGCGGACGCTCTGGTCCACGTCCACCAGCACGCCAAGGGCGCACGCGGTCGGGATCTGCTCGCTCTGGGCGAAATACTGTGTGATATCCTCGGCAATCTCGCCGGAAACCAGCGCCACGCTTCCCACGTACGGGTCCTTCATCCGCAGATCGCGGATGACCGTCAGCATGCCGTCCGTTCCCACGGCCGCGCCGACGTCCAGCTTGCCGCGGTACTTTTCCAGCAGGCTGATCTGCGGATTCTCCACAAAGCCGCGGACGTTCCCCTCCGCGTCCGACACCGCCAGCAGCATGCCGAGCGGGCCGCCGCCCTTGATTTGCAGCGTCAGCGAGCCGTCGTCCACCTTCTGCATATTGCCCATCATGGACGCCGCGGAAAGCAGACGGCCCAGCGCCGCGGTTGCCGTCGGCAGTGTTTTATGAATCTGCCGCGCCCGCTCGACGATTTCCCGCGAGGAAACCGCGACGGCCTTGACCCAGCCGTCCTTTGTCATGGCGCGGACAATCTGATCATGCTGTTTGTTCATGGCTGCTCCTTTTTCCGTGCCGCAAAATAGATACGGAGCGCGTCGTCCTTCGGGCGGCGGAACGTCCGGTCGCCAAAGCGCCGGATATCCGTAAAGCCCGCCTCGCGCAGATACTGCTCCAGCTCATCGGGCGTGTAGGCGTATTCGTCGTGCTCTTCGGCGCTGCGCACCCAGCGCGCTCCGTCCAGCTGGAACAAATCCATGCCATAGCGGCAAAGATTGCGCCGCCTGTCAAACGACGCGCGCCAGACACAGTAGGTGTCCTCTGTCTCATCCAGAAACACCTGTCCGTCCAGTCCCATCAGCTTATACGGCGTATTGATATCGAATAAAAAGACGCCGCCGTCCGACAGCGACCGATACACGCGCCGGAACGTTTCGCGGCAATCCTTTGGATTGGTCAGATAATTGATGCTGTCCAGGCAGCAGATTGCCGCGTCAACCGGCTCGGCAAGACGCAGGCGCTGCATTTTCTGGCAGATCCAGAACGGCGGATTTTCCATCTGCATGGACTTTTCACCGGCCTGCGTCAGCATCTCCTCCGAACAGTCCACACCCAGCACCCGCAGCCCCCTCTGCGCCAGCAGCACGGCGAGCGACCCCGTCCCGCATGCAAGATCCAGCACGCTGCGCGCCTGCACGCCGTACCGGCGCAGCACAGCCGCGAAATAGTCCGCGATCTTCTCATACGGGATATCATAGGTCAGCTCGTCATAGCTTCCGGCAAGCGCCTCATAGGCGCTCACTTCTTTTCCTCCGCCATGCGCTCAAACAGCGCGCGGTACGCGTCGGTGCCATAGTTCAGACTCCGGTTGACGCGGCTGATTGTGGCGCTGCTTGCGCCGGTCTTTTCCAGAATGTCGTTGTAAATCAGGCCGTCGTTCAGCAGCTTCGCCACCTCAAAGCGCTGCTCCATCGCCTTCAGCTCGGACACGGTGCACAGATCGACGAAAAAGTCATAGCACTCGTTGACGTCCTTCAGCATCAGAATCGCGCGGTACAGCTCGCTCTGCGGATCGGAGCGCTTGTTTCTGTTATTCAAGGCAGTTTCCTCACTTTACGATATACGGCAATAGCTTTGCCTGTTTTATATAGTAAAGGAATAAACGGAAAAAGTAAAGTCCAAAATGTACGTACCCCAGCGTATTCCCCATGCGCAAACACCCTGGACTTTGCAGAATTTCACCGCGTTTTTGCATGCAAAAACGTGAATATTTTTCAGATTTTCTCGAAAATTGAAACGATTTTTGAGGATTTTTTCAGTTTTTACGTCGTTTATGAATCCACCGCCGGCGGACGCGGCACTGTTTCCATCAACGCGCGTCTGCACATGGAGGACAGCTGTTCTTCAAACAAGTCATTACATTTTTTAATGTCTACCATTCAAATGAACTGATTTACTTATGCCATTTCATCCGCTATAATGCTTTCATGGAAAGTATGCGCGGCGGAGCGCCGCGCCGTCAAGCTGAACAACAGAAGGAGCGCTGATTATGAGCAATTGTGCAATCGTAGGCATCAACTGGGGCGACGAGGGCAAGGGCCGCATGGTCGATCTGATCGCCAGAGAATACGACATCGTCTGCCGCTATCAGGGCGGCAACAACGCGGGCCACACCATCGTCAACGAATACGGCAAATTTGCCCTGCATCTGATTCCCTCCGGCATCTGCCTGCCGAACGTCGTCAACGTCCTCGGCAACGGCGTCGTGATCGATCTGGAAAGTCTCTGGGAGGAAATGCAGGCGCTGATGCGCGCGGGCGTGCCCGTTACGCCGGACAATTTCAAAATTTCCGACCGCGCCACCATCGTTTTCCCCTATCACCGCGCGCTGGACGGTCTGGAGGAGGCGCGTCTGAAGGACCGGAAATACGGCTCCACCCTGCGCGGCATCGCGCCGGTCTACTCGGACAAGTACCAGAAAAAAACTGTCATGACGGGCGAGCTTCTCTATCCGGAATATCTGGAAACCCACCTTGCCGGCATTCTTGAGTGGAAAAACCTGACCATTCAGAATGTCTATGGCGCGGAGCCGTACAGGCTTGACGATCTGCTGGCGTGGTGCCGCGAATACGGCGCAAAGCTCGCACCGTATATCTGTGACACGACAAGCTATCTGTACGACGCACAGAAGTCCGGCAAGAACATCATGTTCGAGGCCCAGCTCGGCGCGCTGCGCGACATCGATTTCGGTATTTATCCCTACACCTCGTCGTCCTCGTCCAACGCGGGCTATGCCTGTGTCGGCGCGGGCATTCCGGGCAGTCATGTCGACCGCACCGTCGGCATTGTCAAGGCGTACTCCACCTGCGTGGGCGAAGGCCCGTTCACAGCCGAATGGTTCGGCGAAGAGGCCGAGCGTCTGCGTGCCGCGGGCGGCGAATACGGCGCGTCCACCGGCCGTCCTCGCCGCGTCGGCCCGATCGATATCGTGGCCACCCGTTACGGCTGCCGGATTCAGGGTGCGACCGAGGTTGCGCTGACGAAGCTGGACGTGCTGTCCTACATGAAGGAAATCCCCGTCTGCGTACAGTATGAGCTGAATGGACGGCGCACCGACAGCTTCCCGTTCCCCGCCGCCATCGGCGCGGCGAAGCCCGTCCTGACCACCATGCCCGGCTGGGGCTGCGATATCTCCGGCGTGCGCAGATATGAGGATCTGCCCGAGGCCGCGCGCAATTACGTCGAGTACATCGAAAAGGCCATCGGCGTGCGCATTTCCTATGTCTCCGTCGGCGCGAAGCGCGATGAGATCATCTACCGCTGATGGATATGACAAAGCCCGTTTATGAAAGCCCTCTCTCCGCGCGCTACGCCTCAGAGGAGATGCTGCGGCTGTTTTCCCCCGATACGCGCTATGAGACGTGGCGCAGACTCTGGGTCAGCCTTGCGCAGGCCGAGCACGACCTCGGCCTGCCCGTGACGCAGGCGCAGGTGGACGAGCTGCGCGCGAATGTTTCGCCCATCAACTATGATGTCGTCGCGGCAAAGGAAAAGGAAATCCGCCATGATGTCATGGCGCACATCCACGGCTTCGGCCGGATGGCTCCCGACGCGGCGGGCATTATCCATCTGGGCGCGACCAGCTGCTATGTCACCGATAACGCAGACCTCATTATCTACCGCAGCGCGCTGCGCCATCTGCGCGGGCAGCTTCTGGCGGTCATGCGGAACCTCTGCGATTTCGCGGAGCGATACGCCGCCATGCCGTGCCTCGGCTATACGCATTATCAGCCCGCACAGCTTGTCACCGTCGGCAAGCGCGCGTCGCTCTGGCTTCAGGATCTGATGCTCGACCTTGAGGAGCTGGATGATGTGATTTCCGCCATCCGCTTCCTCGGCTGCCGCGGCACGACCGGCACAGAGGCAAGCTTCCTTGCGCTGTTCGACGGCGATACGGCAAAAATTGACGAAATGAACTGCCGCATCGCGGCCGATTTCGGCTTTGAGCGGCTGTATGACGTCTGCGGCCAGACATACCCGCGCAAGCTGGACAGCCGCATTCTGGGCGTGCTGTCGTCCATTGCGCAGAGCTGCTGCAAATTCGCCACCGACGTGCGCCTTTTACAGCACGACCGTCAGGTTGAAGAACCGTTCGAGACCGCGCAGGTCGGCTCGTCCGCCATGGCCTACAAGCGCAATCCCATGCGCTGTGAGCGCATCTGCTCACTGGCACGCTATATCATCGCCGATGCGCAGAACGCGCCTATGACGGCCATGACGCAGTGGATGGAGCGCACGCTGGACGATTCGGCGAACCGCCGCATCTCCATGCCCGAGGCGTTCCTCGCCGCGGACGGCATTCTGCGCGTCATGCAGAACGTCACCGCGGGTCTGCACGTCAACGAGGCGATTGTTGCGCGCAGCGTCGCGGACTATCTGCCGTTTATCGCGACGGAAAATCTGCTGATGGCGGCGGTCCGGCGCGGCGGCGACCGGCAGCAGGTGCACGAAATCATCCGCCGTGCGTCGATGGACGCGACGGCACGGATGAAGCGCGGCGAGCAGTGGGATCTGATTGCGTCGCTTGCCGCCGAGCCGGCTTTCGGCCTGACGGCGGAGGAAATCCGTGCGGAGCTGACGCCCGAGCACTATACCGGCCGCAGCGCCGAGCAGGCTGCCGCCTTTGCGGCAAAGTGCCGCGCGCTGTGCGGCACGGCAGCGGTGCAGAGCGATGCGCTGACGCTGTAAGCGCAGCTTTGTAATATGCCTTGCAGGGGCGGACGAAAGTCCGTCCCTTTTTCCGGTTGACACCGGAGTACCGAATTTGCGGTGACACCGCGACTGTGCCTTCGGCGACCCACTTTTTCTGTCTTGCCAGAAAAAGTGGGCAAAAAGAGGCGCTGGATGCGGATCGGATTGTACCGCAAGCCACAGAATGAGTCCGTAGAAGAACGCTGCGGCCAGCACACGATATTCTTTCTGCAAATCTGAACTACAGCGCCGCCTGCGTGGAGACAACGTTCCCATCGGAAACAGTTGCCGCGCAAGGAGACGGCAAAACACACTGCTGTGGAATGCAGAACGCATCTACGTATGCGCCGATGGTGCGAAATATTTGCGTTCCATTGTAAATCTTTGTAGGGGCGGACGGCCCTACAAGGTGCAGTGATAGTTGCGGCCGGTCGAGTATTCCGGAAATGAGCAGAACCGAAATTGATGCAGTTTATCGACAACTGTGTGTAGTACATTTGTCGGAAGCGAAAGCTATCGGGAAAACAGCAATTCTGCGCCCGAAGAGGGCGTTCAGGCCGCGGAGCGGCCAAAAATCGCGCGCATCAGCGCGCAATATAAAACGCATCCAAGCGCCTCTTTTTGCCTACTTTTTCTGGCAAGACAGAAAAAGTAGGTCTGCGAAGCAACAGTTGCAGTGTTGCCGCATCAACGGCAGTCTGGTGAAACCGGACAAGCGGGCACAAAAAACCGCCCGACGGCGTACCGTCAGGCGGTTTTGCTTATTTTTCAGTCTGCACCGGCAGCGCGTCGAACGCGGCCTTGAACGTCTCCAGCTTCGGGATACTGCACGCCGCGTGCCACGCCATGAAGCCGCCGCTCAGTCCGCCCTCCTCCAGAGCGCGGATCTGACCCGCGATTTCCTCCGCGCCATAGACGTTGTACGGCGTTTTAATCGCGTCGTACGCCTGAATCCACGTGCGGGCGATGGCCGGCGTCGGCGTTTCGCTCTGGCGGACGGAGGCCTTCTGCGCCCACTCCAGAATTGTCTCATACGGGTGCTCCCACGGACGGTAGGTGCCGTTCTGGGCAAAGTGGTCGGGGTACGGCATGCCGCTGATCACGTCGACCACATTGCTGATAGCGGGCCAGTACTGGCCGTAGGACGTGACGTAGCTGTTGTTCGTCTCGCCAAACACGTCGGCGCTGACGTACACGCCCGCGTCGTGCAGCTCATCGCAGGCATACATCAGAAAGCGCTGAATGGCCTGCGCCTTTGTCTCGCCATAGGTGTTGTGATAATCAATGCCGCCGCTTTCCTCATACTGGTACGTTCCGTCGGGGAAGCGGACGTAGTCAAACTGAATCTCCTGGAAGCCGAACAGCTCGACAGCCTCCTTTGCCAGCGCGATTTTATACTCCCAGACATAGCGGCAGTAGGGGCTGGGCCAGTGGCTGGCAGCGATATACAGCGGACTGCCGCTGCCGTCGCTGATGGCGTACTCGGGGTGGTCAGCAACAAAGAACGAGTCGTTGAATGTCGTCAGACGGCCGATTACATAGAAGCCCTCCTCCTTCAGCCGCGCGATGGCGTGCCCGTATTCCTCCTGCGTGTTGTTGGCGAACCGGTCGCTGGTGGGAGAGTATTCCTTATAGACGTCGGAGGGATAGCCGACCGACGTGCCGTCGATGATGTTGACGACAAAGGCGTTGATGTTGGTGGATTTGGCGAATTCGATATAGCCCTCGATGTTGCCGATGACCTCGGGGTCGCACGTCAAATACAGCGCGTAGACCTTCTCCGGCATGACATTGTCGGCAAAGCTTGCCTTTTCACGCGGGTAATAGTCCAGCGATCCGCCGTCGCCTCCGCCGTAGCGGTCCTCGCGTCCGGAATGCGTCATGTACACGCCGAAGCGGTCATAGACCTCGGTCGCGTCCTCCAGCGTTCCGGCCACATAGCTGCCGCTGATATAGCCGCGCTCGCCCTGATAGCGCACCTCGTACAGGTGCACGACGCCGTGCTGCAAATAATCATAGCCCGCGACCGTCAGCTCGGTCCCCTGCTCGACCAGCGCGCCGAGCTTGTCTGAATCCTCGGCCGTGCGCAGATTCTGCGGCGTGCGGACATAAACCGTTTTCTCCTGCACCACGCCGGACTCGCTGGCGGTCAGGTGTTCGCCGGAGATATAGCCGTGCTTGAGATCGTCAAAATAGGCCAGATAATACGTCTGTTCGCCGTCTGTCAGCGTTTCCTGCGTGGAGTAGGTCACCTTCAGTCCGCGGCTGACCGTGCCGCTTTCGTTCAGCTGGTCGTCGTAATAGGGAATCTGCGCGCTTACGGCGCACAGATAGGCGCTTTCATAGCGCGCGGCCGTCTCCTGCGGCGGCTCCTCGGCGGGCTGCTTCGGGATGCTCCCGACGATGACCAGAACGGCCAGAACGATCGCCACCAGCACCAGCGGTATCAAAATCAGAAGCCATGTATTCTGGCGCAGAAATTTGATCCGTTCGCCTCTGCGCTTCTTTTTCCGCAGCATCTGCGTGGTAGACCTGGTCTGCTGTTTTGCAGAACGCTTCATGACCTGCTCCCTGCTTTCCTAGAATACGGTCATTATACATCAACTTTTTGCAGATTTCCACCATTTTGGCCAACTTTATCCGCAAATGGCAAAAAATCGTCACTATTTACCGATTTTGCTCCATTGTGATCGCAAAACAGCCCGTTTTTTATCGATTATTCACCATTTTCGCACGAAAAATGAAAATTTGAAACAATTATGTAAACTCTTTTTCCGCCTGTTTTTGAAACATTTTCCGGCCGCGGCACGCGCCGGCGCGCGTTCTGCCGCCCAGAAGCCGTGCAATTTGCACAGAGGCGCGGGCGGCAAAACAGCCGGTCTGTGCAGCACAGACCGGCCCTTGCAGCTTATCAGAAGAATCGATAGATTGTCGTTTCGCGGTACGTTTCGCCCGCGCGCAGAACGGGCGACGGGAAGCCCTCGTGGTTGACTGCGTCGGGATAGCGCTGCGTTTCCAGACACAGCGCGCCATACGGGCCGTACTGCCTGCCGTCCTTATAGACGCCGGAGCTGAGAAAATTTGCCGTGTACAGCTGCATACCCTCCATCGTCGTCTCCACCGCCATGGCAATGTCCGAGCGGTCGCCGCGCGCCTCGGCAACGCGGCGCAGGCCGCCGCCGTCCAGACAGAAATTCTGGTCATAGCCGCCGCTGTACGCAATCAGCGCGTCGCCGATATCCCGCCCGATGCGCTTTGGCGCGCGGAAGTCCATGCACGTTCCCGCAACATTGCGCAGCTCGCCCGTCGGAATGGACGCGCCGTCCGTCGGCGTAAAAGCGGAGGCCGCGATTTGCAGCGTATGGTCCAGCACATCGCCGCTCCCCGCGCCGTTGAGATTGAAATAGCTGTGGTTGGTCAGATTGCAGACCGTGTCGCGGTCGCTGCGCGCGGTATAGTCGATGCGCAGGCCGTTTCCGCCGTCGATGGAAAAGCGCACCGCAAGCTCCATGTTTCCAGGGTAGCCCTCCTCACCGTCCGCCAGGCGCGCAGCAAGCTGAACGCTGTCCGCCGTGCAGTGTGTGATCTCCCAGATCTTTTTATCCAGTCCGCGCAGCCCGCCGTGCAGCTGATTTCTCCCCTCGTTCGCCGTCAGGGCGTACCGGACGCCGTTGAGCGTAAACGCCGCGCCGCCGATACGGTTGGCGCAGCGGCCGACCGTCGCGCCGAAATAACCCTCGCCGTGCACATAGCCCTCCAGCGTATCGTGTCCGAGGCAGACATCCGTCTGCACGCCGTGCGCGTCCGGCACCACAATTCTCTGAATTGCGGCGCCGTAGCAGAGAATCGTCACGCGCAGCTTTCCGCCCGTGATGGTGACGGCTCGGACCGGTTCGCCGTTCAGCATTCCGAAGCCGGTAATTTCATTCATACGCATTTCCTCCCGCCGTCCGGCCGCGCCGGAGCTGTTTTCTGCCATTATAGCACATCCGCTGTCTCCGGCACAGCGGTTTTACAGAAAAAGCATGCTGATTTTTATGGAAATTCACAACGCGGGGCATTGACATTTCCCGCGCTTCGCTTTACAATGTAGAAAACCATTCAATGGGGTATCATCATGAACCGTTCTATCGTTTACGCATACTTTTATTACTTTACTATCTGCGTATAGTAAGGGTAATTTGTGATGCGTAAAAACAGATTCCGGTTTTGCTGCGGCACAGATTACATTCTGTGCCGCTTTTTATTTTTGACGCGGGAGGTCAAACATCATGATTGTCATTCTGAAGCATAACGTCACCGACGAAAAGCGCGACCGGCTGATCGACTGGCTGAAAAGCCGCAATCTCGGCGTCCACGTCTCCGTCGGCGCGTATCACACGGTGCTGGGCCTGATCGGCGATACGGCCAGCATCGATATGGACCTGATTGCAAGTCTGGATATCGTCGAATCCGTCAAGCGCGTCTCCGACCCGTTCAAGTGCTGCAACCGGAAGTTCCATCCGGACGACACCGTCGTCACCGTGGGCGAGGCCAAAATCGGCGGCGGCCATTTCGCCGTGATCGCCGGCCCCTGCTCGGTGGAATCCGAAGAGCAGATCGTCGGCGTGGCAAAGGCCGTCAAGCAGGCGGGCGCGCAGCTGCTGCGCGGCGGCGCGTTCAAGCCCCGCACCTCGCCCTACGCGTTCCAGGGCCTTCAGGCCGACGGACTGGAGCTGCTGAAGATCGCGCGGCAGGAGACGGGACTGCCCATCGTGACGGAGATCATGAGCGTCAGCACCATCGATCTGTTCGAGGATGTGGACGTGATTCAGGTCGGCGCGCGCAACATGCAGAACTTCGATCTGCTCAAGGAGCTGGGCCGGCTCAACAAGCCCATTCTGCTCAAGCGCGGCCTTGCAAACACAATGAAGGAGCTTCTGATGAGCGCGGAGTACATCATGGCCAGCGGCAACGAGCAGGTCATTTTGTGTGAGCGCGGCATCCGCACGTTTGAAACCTACACGCGCAACACGCTGGATCTGTCGGCGGTGCCGATGCTGCACGATCTGAGCCATCTGCCCGTCGTGGTCGACCCCAGCCATGCCACCGGCATTGCGCGGCTGGTCGGGCCGATGGCGCTGGCCGGCACGGCGGCGGGCGCGGACGCGCTGATGATTGAGGTGCACAACGACCCGATTCACGCGCTGTCCGACGGCGCGCAGTCGCTGACGCCCGAGCAGTTTGCCGCGCTGATGGACAAGGTGCGCAAGGTCCGTGAGGTGCTGGCATGACGGTCGGGATTGTTGGCCTCGGCCTGATCGGCGGCTCGTTTGCCAAGGCATATCACGCCGCGGGCTGGGAGGTTCTGGCGCACGACGCCGACGCCTCCACGCTCAGCTTTGCACAGATGTCCGGCGCGGTGGACGCGCCGCTGACAATGGACAATATCTCCGCGTGCGATCTGGTTCTGGTGTGTATCTATCCGCTGGCCGCGGTGGAATATCTGCGGCAGGCCGCGCCGCACATCGGCGCAAAGCCGGTTGTGATCGACTGCTGCGGCACAAAGCGCGTTGTGTGCGGCGCATGCTTCCCCATCGCGGCGGAGGCCGGCTTCACCTATCTCGGCGGCCATCCGATGGCCGGTACGCACAACTCCGGCTTCAAATACGCGCGGGAAAACCTCTATCACAACGCGCCGATGGTCATTGTTCCGCCGTCGTATGACGACATTGAGCTTTTGCAGCGCGTCAAGGATCTGCTGGCTCCGGCGGGCTTCGGCAGCATTTCCGTCACCACCGCCGAGGAGCACGACGCAATGATCGCCTTTACCTCTCAGCTGGCGCACGTCGTCTCCAACGCCTATATCAAAAGCCCGACGGCGGGCGCGCACAAGGGCTTTTCCGCCGGAAGCTACAAGGACATGACACGCGTCGCGTGGCTCAACCCGCAGATGTGGGCCGAGCTGTTTCTGGAAAATCGAGATTATCTGCTGCGCGAGCTTGATACGCTCGCGGCCGCTCTGAATCAGTACGCCGAGGCGCTGCGCACGGAAAACCTGCCGGAGCTGGTGCGGCTTCTGGATGAGGGCCGGCGGCGCAAGGAGGAGGTTGACGGACGATGAAAACCATCCATATCGACGCGTCAAAGCACTATGACGTGCTGATCGGCGGCGGTCTGCTTGACCGCTGCGGCGAAAAAATCGCCGCGGTCTGCGGCTGTGAAACGGCGGCGGTCATATCCGACGACACCGTGTTCGCGCTCTACGGCGGACGTGTATGCAAAAGCCTCGCGGACGCGGGAATTCGTGTTGTCCACCATACGTTTGCGCATGGCGAGAGCTCGAAAAACCTGCTGGAATATGCGAAAATTCTGAATTTTCTGGCCGATTCCCGCCTGACGCGCGCCGACGCAGTCGTCGCGCTGGGTGGCGGCGTGACGGGCGATCTGGCGGGCTTTGCCGCGGCGACGTATCTGCGCGGCGTGCGCCTTGTCCAGCTTCCAACCACGCTTCTGGCGGCGGTGGACTCATCCGTCGGCGGCAAGACCGCCGTGGATCTCCCTGCCGGCAAAAACCTTGCGGGCTGCTTCTATCAGCCCGATCTGGTGCTCTGCGACACGGACACGCTTTCAACGCTTCCGGATGAGATTTTCCGCGACGGCTGCGCCGAGGTCGTCAAATATGCCGTGCTCGGATGTCCGGAGCTGTATGAAATCCTGAAATCGCAGACGCTTGCCGGCGAGGCGCTGGAAAACGCCATTGCGCTGTGCGTCGCGTGCAAGCGCGACGTGGTAAACGCCGATGAATTTGACCGCGGCCGGCGGCAGCTGCTCAATCTCGGCCACACCTTCGGCCACGCAGTCGAGGCTGCAAGCCGCTTCACCGTTTCGCACGGCAGGGCCGTCGCCATCGGCATGGCCATGATGGCGCGCGCGGCGGCGCAAAAGGGATACTGCACGCAGGAGACTGTGGACGCGCTTCTCGCGCTGCTGGCGCGCTTCTCGCTTCCGACGGAGTGCCGCTATCCGGCCGACATGCTTCTTGGCGCGATGCTGGCCGACAAGAAAATTTCCGGCTCCACCATTCATCTGATCGTGCCGGAGGCCATAGGCCGCTGCCGCATCGAGCCGGTCCCCGTTGCGTCGCTTTCCGACTGGCTCCGCGCCGGAGGCGCGGTATGAACGTCACCGTAACAAGCGCGCCGGTCCGCGGACGCGTGCGCGTGCCGTCGAGCAAATCGCAGCTGCACCGGCTGCTGATTGCCGCGGCGCTCGGGCGCGCGCCGGTCACAATCGATTATTACGGCCTTTCGGCCGATATCCGCGCCACGGCGGACTGCCTGCGCGCGCTGGGCGCGGGCGTCGTCGTCTCAGACAGCGCCATCACCGTCTCGCCCATCGTGCGGACGCCGGACGGACTTTGCCGTCTCCCCTGCGGCGAAAGCGGCTCGACGCTGCGCTTTCTGCTGCCGCTGTGCGGCGCGCTGGGCGTGGAGGCCGTCTTTCAGATGGAGGGGCGTCTGCCCGAGCGGCCGCTTGCGCCGCTGGACGCACAGCTCCGGCTGCACGGCATGCAGATCACGCGCCGAGGCGCGGAGCTTTTCGTCTCCGGGCGGTTATCCGGCGGCGAATTCACGCTCCCTGGGAATGTTTCCTCGCAGTATCTGACGGGGCTTCTGCTGTCGCTGCCACTTCTGCCGGAGGCCGGCACGCTCCGCGTCAGCGGGCCGCTGGAATCCGCGCCCTATGTGGCGATGACCGAGGATGCGCTCCGCCTGTCGGGTGTCCGCGCCGAGCGTCTGGCAGACGGCTGGCGGATTTCAGGCGCGCAGCGCTTCGCGCTGCCCGCGCGGCTCTCCGCCGAGGGCGACTGGTCCTCCGCCGCGGCGCTTTTGTGCATGGGCGCGCTTTCGCCGGACGGCGTGCGCGTCGACGGCCTGTGCGCGGACAGTTCACAGGGCGACCGCGCCATTGCACAGCTGCTGCGCAAATTCGGCGCAGAAATCGTACAGGGGGCACAGAGCCTTTCTGTGCGGCGCGGCGCGCTGCACGGCATCCGTGTTGACGCGTCGCAGATTCCTGATCTGGTGCCCGTGCTGGCGGCGCTGGCCGCATGTGCGGACGGCACAACTGAAATTGTCAACGCCGCGCGTTTGCGTCTGAAGGAATCCGACCGTCTGCGCACAACCGCGGCAGTGCTGAGTGCGCTGGGCGCGGATGTGCGGGAGCTGCCCGACGGTCTGGTCACTCACGGACGCGCGCGTCTGAGCGGCGGCACAGTTGATTCCTGCGGCGATCACCGCATCGCCATGGCCGCAGCTGTCGCTGCGTGCGCCTGCACAGAGCCAGTCGTGATCACCGGCGCGCAGGCAGTTGAAAAATCCTATCCCCGCTTCTGGGCGGATCTTGAAGCACTGAAAGGAGGCGCGCTATGAGCAGCGTCTATCACGGCGGCGCACTGACGCTTTCCATCTTCGGCCAGTCGCACGCGCCGGCCATCGGCGTGACGATCGATGGCCTTCCGGCCGGCTTTCCGGTGGACATGGATGCGCTTTCGCGCTTTCTGGCACGGCGCGCCCCTGGCGGCAGCCCGCTGTCCACGCCGCGGAGAGAAGCCGATGCGCCGGAATTCCTGTGCGGCCTTTCCGGCGGCAGAACGTGCGGCGCGCCGCTGACGGCGATTATCCGCAACACCAACACCCGCTCACAGGACTATGACGCGCTGCGCGCCGTTCCGCGCCCAGGCCACGCGGACTATACCGCGCAGATCAAATACGGCGGATATCAGGACGCCGCGGGCGGCGGGCACTTTTCCGGCCGTCTCACCGCGCCGCTCTGCATTGCGGGGGGCATCTGCATGCAAATGCTGGCGCAGAAGGGCATTGTGATTGCCGCGCGCATTCTCTCCGTCGGCAGTGTGACGGACGAAACGCCGTTTGACGGCCCTGCGGCGCTGCAAGGCCGCGCGTTTCCCGTGCTCGACGAAGCGGCGGGCGCGCGGATGCAGCAGGAGATTCTCAACGCCAGAGCCGCCGGAGACTCCGTCGGCGGCGTGATCGAGTGCGTCGTCTCGGGCGTTCCCGCCGGTCTGGGCGCGCCGATGTTCGGCGGCATGGAAAACCGCCTTGCACAGCTTCTGTTTGCCATTCCCGCTGTCAAGGGCGTGGAATTCGGCGCGGGCTTCGGCGCGGCACGTTTGCGCGGGAGCGAAAACAACGACCCGTTTGCCATTCAGAATGGCAGAGTCGTCACGACAGGCAACCACGCGGGCGGCATTCTGGGCGGTATTACAACGGGCATGCCCCTTGTAATGCGCGCGGCGTTCAAGCCGACGCCGTCCATCGCCCTGCCGCAGCAGAGCGTAAATCTGGAAACAAAAACGCAGACCGAGCTTCGCGTGCAGGGACGGCACGACCCGTGCATTGTCCCGCGCGCGGTGCCATGCGTCGAGGCGGCGGCGGCGGTCGCCGTGCTGGACGCGATGCTGGAATCATACGGAACGGAGGGCTTATCATGGACTTGACGGACTATCGCGCGCAGATTGACGAAATCGACCATCAGCTGGTCGAGCTGTTTGCAAGGCGCATGCAGACCGCGGCGCAGATTGCCGCGTGGAAAAAGGAAAACGGCATGCCGGTGCTGGACGCCGGACGCGAGCGTAAAAAGCTTGCCGAGGTGTCGGCCATGGCGCCGGAGGATCTGCATGAGCAGACCGCGACGCTCTACGGGCTGCTGTTTGAGCTGAGCCGCGCGTACCAGACGGCGCTGCTCGGCGTGACCTCGCCCCTCCCCGCGCGCATTCAGGATGCGATTGCGCACACGCCGCAGCTGTTTCCCACCCAGGCGGACGTCGCCTGTCAGGGCGTGGAGGGCGCGTACTCGCAGCAGGCGTGCGACAAGCTTTTCCGCACACCGAACATCTTCTACTGTGCGACGTTTGACGCGGTCTTTTCCGCAATTGAAAGCGGCCTGTGCCGCTATGGCGTCATTCCGCTGGAAAACAGCACAGCCGGCTCTGTCAACGCGGTCTATGACCTGATGCAGCAGCACCAGTTCCATATCGTGCGCAGCGTCCGGCTCAAAATTGACCACTGCCTGCTTGCAAACCGCGGCGCAAAGCTCTCGGACATCCGCGAAATCCGCACGCATGAGCAGGCCGTCGGTCAGTGCGGCGAATTCCTGCGATCGCTTGGGAATGTGAAAATCGTCCCGTGCGAAAACACGGCGGTTGCCGCGCGCGAGGTCGCCGAAAGCGGCCGGACGGATGTTGCGGCGCTGGCCTCGCGCTCGTGCGCGGCGTTGTACGGACTGAGCGTTCTGCGCGAATCCGTGCAGAATCAGGGCAACAATTATACGCGCTTCATCTGTATCTCGCGCGATCTGGAAATCTACCCCGGCGCCGACCGCACCAGCCTGATGATGGTTCTGCGCCACCGCCCCGGCTCGCTTGCGCAGGTGCTCTCGCGCTTTTATGCCCACGGCATCAACCTTAACAAGCTGGAAAGCCGTCCGATTGCCCAGCGCGACTTTGAGTTCATGTTCTATTTTGATCTGGACGCGCCGGTCTACGCGCCGCAGTTTTTGCAGCTGATGGGCGAGCTGGACGAGCTGTCCGACAGCAGCTGCTATCTCGGCTCGTACAGCGAGGTGATCTGAATGCTGCGCTGCGGACTGCTCGGGCGGAAGCTGGGTCACAGCTATTCCCCCGCCATTCACGCCGCCTTCGGCGATTATGAATACCGGCTGTACGAAAAGGAGCCGGAGGAGCTGGCCGCGTTTCTGACCGGCGGCGGCTTTGACGGCCTGAACGTTACGATTCCGTATAAAAAGGCCGTCATGCCCTATTGCGCGGAGCTGTCTGATACGGCGCGGCGCATCGGGAGCGTCAACACCATCGTCCGCCGCGCAGACGGAACGCTGTTCGGCGACAATACCGACGCTTTCGGCTTTGCCTGCGAGGTCAGGGCCGCGGGCGCGGAGCCGTCGGGGAAGAAGGCTCTGGTTTTCGGAAGCGGCGGCGCGTCCCTTGCCGTGTGCAGCGTTCTGCGGCAGGCAGGCGCGCAGGTCGTCGTCATCTCGCGCAGCGGCCCCGACAACTATGAAAATCTCGACCGGCATGCCGACGCACAGCTGCTGGTCAACACCACGCCGCTGGGCATGTACCCGAACAACGGCGTCTCGCCCGTCGATCTGACGCGCTTTCCGGCATGCGAGGCTGTTCTGGACGTTGTCTACAATCCGGCGCGTACAGCGCTGCTGCTTCAGGCGGAGGCGCTGGGCATCCCGCACGCGGGCGGACTTGTGATGCTGGTCGCGCAGGCTGCGCGCAGCAGCGAGCGCTTTACCGGCATTCCGGTTCCGGATGCGCGCCGGCATGAGGTGCTGCGCCGCCTGTCCGCGCAGATGCAGAACATCATACTGGTCGGCATGCCGGGCTGCGGCAAAAGCACCATCGGACAGCTTCTTGCCGCGCGGCTCGGCCGCACGTTTGTCGACGCGGATTCGGAAATCGAGGCGGCGGCCGGTATGTCCATTCCCGAAATTTTCCGTCAGGGCGGCGAGGCGCGCTTCCGCGCGCTGGAAACCGAAACGCTTGCGGCGCTTGGCAAACGCTCCGGCCTTGTGCTTGCAACCGGCGGCGGCAGCGTTCTGCGCGAAGAAAACTACGCGCCGCTGCACCAGAACGGCACAATTGTCTGGCTTCAGCGCCGCATCGACGCTCTGCCAGCCGACGGCCGGCCGCTGTCGCAGGGCGCGGATCTGAACGCCATGTACCTTGCGCGCGCGCCGCGCTATGCACGCTTTGGAGATTGCACAGTCTGCAACGACGGCCTGCCGGAGCAGACGGTAAACACGATTCTGGAGGCATTGCAATGAAATTTCTCGTTCTGAACGGTCCGAATCTCAACATGCTCGGCACGCGCGAGCCGGATATCTACGGAAAGCGCGACTATACCGCGCTGGTATCGTTCATTGAGGCCGCCGCACAGGAGGCGGGCGTTGAGGTGCATGTACGCCAGTCCAACCACGAGGGCGAGCTGGTCGACTGGATTCAGGGGGCGCTGGGCGAATGCGACGGCATTGTCATCAATCCTGCCGCCTATACGCACACCAGCGTCGCCATTCTCGACGCGCTCAAGGCCGTCGCGCTTCCTGCGGTTGAGGTACATCTGTCCGACGTCTCCACGCGCGAGGATTTCCGCCAGATTTCCTATGCGCGGCTGGCCTGTATCCGGACATTCATGGGGCTCGGCTTTGACGGCTACCGCGAGGCGATTTTTTTCCTGCGCGACTATCTGCTGAAGCAATAGGGATTCCGTCTGGCGCCGGAGGAGCTGTATCTGCGGCAAGGCCGCAGTCGTCGCTCCGCAGACCTACTTTTAACGAACAGGGCGGACAGAGTCGTCCGCCCGACGTTTCCGTTTGGCGCGGAGGCGCCGTTTTTAACAACAACGCTGTAACCGTCGCTCCGCGGGCATACTTTTTCTGGCTTGTCAGAAAAAGTATGCAAAAAGAGACGCTGGATGCGGATCGGATTGTACTGCAAGCCACAGAATGACCCCATAGAAGAACACTGCGGCCAGCACACGAAAAACTGTCTACGAATCTGGACTACGCGCCGCCTGCGTGGGGACAACGCTCCCATCGGAAACAGCTGCCGCGCAGGGAGATGGCAAAACACCCTGCTGTGGAAACAACAGGACATCTACGTATTCGCCGATGGTGCGAAATATTTGCGTTCTATTGTAAATGTTTGTAGGGGCCGTGCATGAGCACGGCCGGTCGGGTATTCCGGAAATGAGCAGAACCGAAATTGATGCAGTCTATCCGCAACTGCGTGTAGTATATTCATCCGCACCAAAGGCTATCGGGGATGCAGCAAATTTGCGCCCGAAGAGGGCGTAAAAAATTCGCGCGCGTCAGCGCGCAATATAACGCGTCTCCGGCACCTCTTTTCTCCCCATTCTTTTCTGGCAAGGCAGAAAAGAATGGGCCCGCGGAGCGACAGTTGTGGTGTCACCGCAAAAGAGGCATTTCCGGTGAATACGGAAAAGACCGCCTGCCGGCCGGCAGGCGGTCCTGCAATTTACATTGTCTCCGCAACGGCGGCCTTGACGTCGCCCAGCATATACAGCGAACCGTAGCACAGCACCACACCGTCTTTTCCGGCGTGTGCGATTGCGGTGCGCACGCCCTCGGCTGCGGAGGCGCAGGCCGTCACGGGCCTGCCGAACTGCCGCAGATAGGCGGCCAGATCCTCCGAGGACATGGCGCGCGGATTCGCGGGCGTAAGGGTGACGAATTCCTTTGCAAACGGCGCGACGCAGCTGTACATGCAGTGATAATCCTTATCGCCCAGCACGCCCGTCAGGACGGTCAGCTCGCGTCCGGCCAGATACTCCTGAATATTGCCGACCAGCGCCTCGATACACTGCGGATTGTGCCCGCCGTCGGCGATGAACAGCGGCTCGCGACGCAGAAGCTCAAACCGTCCGGGCCACTGCACGTCTGCCAGTCCGTCGCGGATGTTCTGATCACTCAGGCGCCAGCCGCGCTGCTGCAAAACCGCCGCCGTTGTCAGCGCCACAGCCGCGTTATGAAGCTGGTGCTCGCCCAGCAGCGGCAGGTGCAGCCCCTGAAAGCGGCCCCAGTCGAATACCTGTCCCTCCAGCGAGTGGGATACAGAATGCAGCGAGTCAAAATCTGCCTTGTGCAGCGGCACGTTCAGCTTTTTACAGCGTTCCTCAAACACCGCCTCAACCGACGGCTTTTCGCGGTAGATCACCGCGTCGCAGCCGGATTTGATGATACCGGCCTTGGTCGCCGCGATTTTTTCCAGCGTGTCGCCCAGCACCTCGGTGTGGTCGAGACCGATGTTGCAGACAACAGCGGCCTCCGGCGCGGGAATGACGTTGGTGGCGTCGAATTCGCCGCCCATGCCGACCTCGGTCACGACAATGTCGCACTTCTGCTCGGCAAAATACGCGAAGCCCAGCGCCGTGACCATTTCAAACTCGGTCGGCTGCTCGAAGATCGAATCGGCCAGCGGCTTGATCTGCTCGGTGATGCGGCAGATGTCCGCATCGGAAATCTGCACACCGTTGATCTGGATGCGCTCATTGAAGCGGACGATATACGGCGAGGTATACAGGCCGGTCTTATATCCAGCCTTTTGCAGCATGGAGGCCAGCATCGCACATGTCGAGCCCTTGCCGTTCGTGCCGGTCACATGCACGTATTTCAGCGTCCGCTCGGGATGGCCCATTTTATCCAGCAGGGCGCTGATGCGCTCAAGACCGGGCATGCTGCCCTTCCAGCAGACAGCGTGAATGTAATATAAAGCTTCGTCAAGCGTCATGGTTCAGAACTTCTTTCTTTTTCTTTCTGCAATCCGGAGCGGCCTGTTGGCCGCTCCGGACGTGGTTTTATCAGATTTCGTCCTCCGGCTTCTTCCGGACGGGCGGCCAGAGGTGCACCGCATGGAACACACGGGACTTATACAGCAGCCAGACGATCACGACATCCAAAACGAACGTGATGGCAAACTGAATCGAGCGGCCGGTGAGCTTGACCACAAAGTTCGGCCAGAACGCGCCCTTGCCGTAGATGTAGGCCAGCGTGGCGCTCTGATACAGAATCGAACCGAGCGTAATGGACGGCAGGAACGCCAGCGCGATGGTCCACGGCGTTGTGTTCTTTGCCAGCAGCGGTCGGAACAGGCCCGCGCACAGGCCGTAGAGAATCGGCGGCACACAGAACAGCGGGTTATAGCCAAAGCCCGAGAACAGGCAGCCGACCAGATCCGCCGTAAAGCCGACCATTGCCCCAGGCAGCGGCCCGAAAAGCATGCCGGCGATGAAAATCGGCACGGCTTCCAGAGAAAAGCGCTTGTCCACAGCAGGCATCGGGATCACGAAGCGCGCCAGCACAACGCTCATTGCGGCCAGCAACGCGCAGCCCGCCAGCGTGCGGACCGTCATGGAGCTTTTGCGTCCGGCTGTTGAACCGGCCGCAGCAGTTGGATTTTTCAGCATAAAAAAGCCTCCTATTTTTACGAAAATGGGAGGAGGTTAACATATGAATTCACAAGCGGGAAACTGTGCAGTACAATTTCTGTTTGCTTCAGCGGATGCGAAAATGGCACCGCGGGGAACCCCCCTTCGCCCGGTGGCAACCTCCCATCCAGCCGGTACTTGACGCGCCATTTCTACTCATTCATGCAACGTTCGGGTACGCATGGTTTCGTTAAATTAGCAGGGTCACATCTGCCTGCCCTTAAATTCACTCCTGCATACATTGTAATGCCTTTTTCCGAAAATGCAAGAGGAAACCGATATTTTTTTACTGATATTTTAAATCGAAGCTGGAGTGGCTTCGCCGGAGCGCTTCTTTTACAGTTCTGCCGCGGTGTCTGCGGCGCGCGGATGAAATGCAAAAGGCCCGCTGCGGTGCAGCGGGCCTGAATGCCTGACAGATACTCAGCCGAGCTCGGAGAAGTACTTGATGGTACGGACCATCTGGCTGGTATAGGAGTTCTCGTTGTCGTACCAGGAGACGACCTGAACCTGCGTGTCACCGTTCGGCAGCGCCAGAACCATGGTCTGGGTAGCGTCGAACAGGGAGCCGAAGCGCATGCCGATGACGTCGGAGGAGACGATCTCGTCGGTGTTGTAGCCGAAGGACTCGGTGGCTTCCGCCTTCATCTGGGCGTTGACCTGCTCAACCGTAACGCTGCCCTTGACGACGGCGTTGAGGATGGTGGTGGAGCCGGTGGGGGTGGGAACACGCTGTGCCGCGCCGATCAGCTTGCCGTTCAGCTCGGGGATGACCAGACCGATGGCCTTGGCAGCACCGGTGGAGTTGGGGACGATGTTGACCGCGCATGCACGGGAGCGGCGGAGGTCACCCTTGCGCTGCGGGCCGTCCAGCGGCATCTGATCGCCGGTGTAGGCGTGGATGGTGCACATAATGCCGGACTCGATGGGAGCCAGATCGTTCAGAGCCTTGGCCATCGGAGCGAGGCAGTTGGTGGTGCAGGAGGCCGCGGAGATGATGGTGTCGTCCTTGGTCAGGGTGTTGTGGTTGACATTGTAAACGATGGTGGGCAGATCGTTGCCGGCCGGAGCGGAGATGACGACCTTGCGCGCGCCCGCGTCGATATGGGCCTGAGCCTTGGCCTTGCTGGTATAGAAGCCGGTGCACTCGAGCACGACGTCAACGCCCAGCTTGCCCCAGGGCAGATCAGCGGCGTTCGGCATCTTGTAGATGACGATCTTCTTGCCGTCGACGACGATGTAGTTGTCCTCGCCCTCGCCCTCATGGAAATCGACGGTGTGGCCCTGCGCGACATAGTTGCCCTGCGTGGAGTCATACTTCAGCAGATGCGCAAGCATCTTCGCGGAGGTCAGATCGTTGATGGCAACAACCTCGTAGCCCTCAGCGCCGAACATCTGACGGAAAGCCAGACGGCCGATACGACCAAAACCATTGATAGCAACTTTAACAGACATGATATTTCCTCCTTCAAATAAAACCGGAACTGGCAGGCTCCGGCGAACAAAGTACTTGCATACTTTTTTTCCGGCTAGATTATACTGTATTTTGCACCGTCTGTCCAGTATCATTTTACCCAAAATGCCCAAAAAATCGCATCTTTTTTCTACATCCGGCAATTTTCAGAACCTTACTTTTTTTGTATATTCCTGAAAATTTTTGTATATCCGGAGACGGCCGGCGATTTTACAGACTGTTCATGAAATTTTCCCCGCGCTTCCATAAAATATGTTTTATATGCTTGAAATTGTTCGACGACTCTAACTGAAATCAGGTGAAGGAATGCTTCAGCTCAACCACATCGTCAAGGACTACCCCGCCGGCGGCAGCGTCGTCCACGCGCTGCGCGGCGTCACGCTCACGTTCCGCAGGCAGGAGTTCGTCGCCATCCTCGGCCCGTCGGGCTGCGGAAAGACGACGCTTCTGAACATCATCGGCGGCCTTGACCAGTACACCTCCGGCGACCTGCTTATCTCCGGACGCTCGACAAAGGACTTCCGCGACCGCGACTGGGACGCCTACCGCAATCATTCCATCGGCTTTGTGTTCCAGAGCTACAACCTCATCCCGCATCAGAGCGTTCTGCGCAATGTGGAGCTTGCGCTGACGCTCTCCGGCGTTTCACGGCGCGAGCGCCGTGCGCGCGCCGTCCGTGCGCTTGAGCGCGTGGGCCTCGGCGATCAGCTGAACAAAAAGCCGAACCAGATGTCCGGCGGACAGATGCAGCGCGTGGCCATTGCCCGCGCGCTGGTCAACGATCCGGAAATCCTGCTGGCCGATGAGCCGACCGGCGCGCTGGACTCGGAGACCTCGGTGCAGGTCATGGACATTCTGCGTGAGATTTCCAGAGAAAAGCTGGTCATCATGGTGACGCACAATCCCGAGCTTGCGTCAAAATACGCCACGCGCACCATCCGCCTGCTGGACGGCAGCGTCGTCAGCGACTCCGCGCCCTGCTCCGCCGATGAGGCCGCAGCCATGACCGCCGCGCCCGCCGCGCCGCAGGGCAGGACCTCCATGTCGTTTTTTACGGCGCTGGGTCTGTCGCTCAACAACCTGATGACGAAAAAGACGCGCACCATCCTTACGGCTTTTGCCGGCTCGATCGGCATTATCGGCATCGCGCTGATTCTGTCGCTGTCCAACGGCATTCAGAATTACATCGACGACGTGCAGGAGGACACGCTTTCGTCCTATCCCGTCACCATTGAGGCCGAGTCCACGGACATGTCCGCGATGGTCACGGCCATGATGGGCGAAAACAGCAAAAAGGATGAAACCGAGCACGAGGACGGCAGGATCTATGCCTCGACGGTCATGTACGAGCTGATGAACAGCCTGAACTCCGCCGAGACGCAGACGAACAACCTCCGCCGCTTCAAGGAATATCTGGACGATCCGGAAAGCCCCATCCATGGCAGCCTCTCGGCCATCCAGTATTCATATGACCTGACGCTGCCGATCTATACGACCGACAGCGACGGCAACATCGTCAAGGCCGATGTGATGCAGCTGCTTCAGAACATGATGTCCGCCATGTACGGCGGCGACTACAGCTCGTATTTTTCGCGCTTCGGCGGCTATTATACCATGATGGACGTATGGGAGGAGATGCTCGCGGGTGAAAACGGCGAGGCCGTGAGCGAGCTGGTCCGTTCGCAGTACGATGTGCTCTACGGCAGCTGGCCGCAGCGCTATGACGAGGTCGTGCTGATCGTCAACGAAAGCAATGAGATCAGCGACCTGGTCATGTACGCCATGGGTCTGAAAACCGAGGCCGAAATGGAGTCGGCCATGCAGGACGCGATGGATGAAAAGCAGGTGGATATCAACGCCGCCAGCTGGAGCTATGAGGAGCTTTGCGGCCGCACGTTCAAGCTGATTCTGCCGTGCGAGGTCTACCGCCGCGACGAGGCCGCGGGCGGCTATACCGACCTGTCCGCAACCGACGCGGGCATGGATTATCTGTACCATTCCGATTCTGTCGGCACAACGCTGAAAATTTCCGGCATTGTCCGCGCGAATCCCGACGCCGCGTCGTCGATGATGTCCGGCTCAATCGGATATACCACGCTGTTGACCGACTATGTCATCCGCACGACCGCCGGACAGGAGATCGTGCAGGCGCAGCTGGACGATCCCGCCACCGACGTTCTGACCGCCCTGCCGTTCCGCACGGACGATGACGCCGAGCCGGATGCAGATGAAAAGCGCGCCGCCGTTGCGGCGCTCCTTCCGGATGCCTCCGCGGCGGAAAAGGCGGAAATGTATCTGGCCGCGGCCGGCGTTCCCAGTGCGGAGTACCTTGACATGGCGGTCAGTCAGGCCATGGAGGGCATGACGCGCGAAACCATCCGGCAGCAGATGGCCGACGCCTACGCCGCGGAAATGGGTGTGGAAGCGTCGGAAATCCAGTCGTACATTGACCAGATGGACGACGAGACGCTCTTTTCCTATGTGGAGCAGTCCATCCGCGAGGCCGCCGCACAGCAGTTTGCCGAGGGCGTGCAGGCACAGCTTCAGTCCATTCCGGCTGAGCAGCTGGCCGCAATGCTGGACGCCGATACGCTGCGCGACGACCAGATCGAGCTGCTGTACGACAGCTATGTGCCGCCTGCGTACTCCGATTCCACCTTTGAGGACAATCTCTCGCTGCTGGGCTATGTGGACATGGAAAGCCCATCCTCGGTCAAGCTCTACACCGCCACATTCGCCGGCAAGGACGCTATCGCCGACGCGATTGCGGACTATAACGCAGCCGTGGGCGAGGAGGATGAAATCACCTACACCGACTATGTGGCGCTTCTGATGAGCTCGATTACAACGATCATCAATGCCATTTCCTATGTACTGATCGCGTTTGTGGCGATTTCTCTGGTTGTTTCGTCGATCATGATCGGCATCATCACCTATATCTCCGTGCTGGAGCGCACAAAGGAAATCGGTATTCTGCGCGCCATCGGTGCGTCAAAGCGCGACATTTCGCGCGTATTCAACGCCGAAACACTTATCGAGGGGCTGATTGCCGGTCTGATCGGTATCGGTCTGACGCTGGTCCTGATTCTCCCGATCAACGCCGTCGTCCGGCACCTGACGGGGATCGCGTCGCTCGGCGCGTCGCTGCCCGCCGCGGCAGGCGCCGTCCTGATTGCCATTTCCATGCTGCTGACATTCATTGCGGGCCTGATTCCTTCGCGCATCGCCGCGCGGAAGGACCCCGTCGTTGCACTTCGCACGGAATAAAATGCAGCGGGCGGGCTGCTCTGCCCGCCCGACGTTTCCAGTTGACACCGGAGGTGCCGGTCCGGCGCATTCGGGGAATCTGAAACAGGCGCATCCGTGTGGACGCGCCTGTTTTTATTCCTGAACAGCACTCTGCCGCCGCTCCGGCGAGGGGGACCAGCTGCGGCGGTACTGCTGCGGCGTTGCGCCCTCGCGGCTGTGAAAAACGCTGATGAAATAGCTGGTGTTGTCCATGCCGACGCGGTAGGCGACCTCCGAAACCGGCAGGTCAGTTGCACGCAGCAGCTCCTTTGCGCGCGACATGCGCAGCTTCATCAGATATTCCCCGGGCGACTGGCCGAAATAGCGCCGGAAGCTCCGCTGCAAATGGTACTTGCTGACGTTGAACTCCGCCGCCAGCCCGTCCAGTCCGATTTTCTGCGTATACCGGTCGTGCAGGAACTGCCGCACGCGCCGCATAACCAGCGGAACCGGCTGCACACCGGCCGGTGCGGAAAACCGGATCAGCGCGCACGCGATCGACGTCAGCAGCGCTGATGCCTCCAGATCGCGTTCCTGCTCGTTCTCATCCTCCGCCGCCAGCGTCAAAAGCGCGCTCATCTGCTCGGAAACCGGACTGTCCACGGGGAGCGACGCGGCCGCACGGCCGCGCGTCTGCGCCAGAAACGCCTGATAGTACGCCTTTGCCGTCGCGCCGTTGAAGTGAAACCACAGCACATCCCAGCGTCCGCTCTCCGGATCGGTGTAATAATTCTGCGGTGCCTGACAGTCGATCCAGAAAAAGCTCCCCGCCGGAAGTTGGTAAATTTCTCCGCCATATTCCAATATTCCGCGTCCGGCCAGCGTCAGCTTGACCAGATACGAATCCAGGCTTTTCCGGACGGTATAGTAATTTCGTCCAGAAATGAAATGTCCCACCTCCTGTAAATACAGCAGGTTGTCTTTTGCAAACGCGCCGGCTGAGACAATCGCCCACTCCGACTCGGGCGTCATGTCGAGATTATAGTGTACGACCTCCATGCGGGACCTCTTTTCCGAAACAGCAAGATTCTGATATTTCTGGGCAAGGCTATGATACCACACTTCCCTGCGGATTTCTATAATGGAATGTGAAAAACCATCCAAACAGGGAGGAAATTATGGAGCGCTACGCATGGAAGGCAACCGTACTTCCGGACATGCTGGATGAGTATGTCCGCCGCCACAATGAAATCTGGCCGGAGATGAAGGAGGTCCTGCACAGGGCTGGAATCCGCAACTATACCATCTGGAACGTGGGAAACGAGCTGTTCGGCTATTATGAGTGCGACAGCATCGCCGAGGCCGCGCGCATACAGGCCGAAAGCCCTGTCGTCGACCGCTGGAACGCGTATATGAAGGACGTCATGGTCATGGAGATGGACCCCGAAACCGGCGCGCAGCCGCTGATGCGGCAGGTCTTTTTCTTTGACTGACCGCGGCGGCTGCCGGAAGCACATGAAAGCAATGCAAACCATACATATAACAGTTCAGACATACAAGGAGGATTTTACATGAACGCTTATACGCTTGCAAAGGAACGCTACGCCGCGCTTGGCGTGGACACCGAGGCTGTGATGGCGCGGCTGAAGGACGTGACCGTCTCCGTCCACTGCTGGCAGGGCGACGACGTCGTCGGCTTTGACGCGAAGGAGGCTCTCTCCGGCGGCATTCAGACCACCGGCAACTACCCCGGCAAGGCCACGACGCCCGAACAGCTCATGGCCGACTTTGACGAGGTTCTGCGTCTGACCCCGGGCAAAAAGAAGCTCAATCTGCACGCAAGCTACGCCATTTTTGAGGATGGCGAGTTTGCCGACCGCGACGCGCTCCAGCCGAAGCACTTCGCCAAATGGGTCGAGTATGCCAACGCACGCGGTCTCGGTATCGACTTTAATCCCACCTATTTCTCCCATCCGATGGTCAAAAACGGCCTGACGCTCTCCTCTCCGGATGAGACGGTCCGTCATTTCTGGGTTGAGCACGGCAGACGCTGCATGGAAATTGCAGAGTATTTTGCCGAGCAGACCGGCAAGCCCTGCGTCATCAATTTCTGGATTCCCGACGGCTATAAGGACTATCCGGCCGACCGTCTCTCTCCCCGCCGCCGCTATGCGCAGTCGATGGATGAGATTCTTTCCGTTCCCTATGACAAGACAAAGGTTTTCCCGTGCATCGAATCCAAGGTTTTCGGCATCGGTCTGGAGGCCTACACCGTCGGCTCGGCTGAATTCTGCACGAACTATGTCAATACCCGCCATATCACCCCACCGAGCTTGTCTCCGACAAGATCAGCTCCATGCTTCTGTTCAACGACCGTCTGGCGCTGCACATCACGCGTCCGATGCGCTGGGACAGCGACCATGTGGTTCTGTTTGACGACGAGACACGCGAAATGATGAAGGAGGTCGTCCGTGCGGACGCGCTGGACCGTGTGTTCCTGGCAACCGACTATTTTGACGCGTCCATCAACCGCATCTCCGCGTGGGTCACGGGTCTGCGTTCGGTGCAGAAGGCGCTGCTGTACGCCCTGCTTGAGCCGAAAACGCTGAAGGCGCTTCAGGACAAAAATAACTTCACCGAGCTGATGGTCCGTCAGGAGGAGCTGAAAACCATGCCGTTCGGCGCGGTGTGGGAGGAATATCTCAGCCGTGAAAACGTGCCGGCGGACTATTTCAGCGAAATCAGCCGCTATGAGGCCGATGTGCTGAGCCGTCGATAAGAGGTGCCGGATATGTTTTTTGAAGAACACGCAAAGCTGCTTTCCGATTTTGCCCGCGTTTCACAGGCTGTCGGCGCGCGCGCCGACTATGTGCAGGGCGGCGGCGGCAATACCTCCGTCAAGCTCTCCGGCGAACTGATGGCCATCAAGGCCTCCGGCTTCTGCCTCAGCGACATCCGGCCCGACAAGGCATATGCCGTTCTGGACAGCGCCGATCTGCGCAATTTCTATCTCACGACCGAGCCGTCGCAGCTCGTGGATATTGAAAAGGAGGGCTCGGCCCGCGCGAAAGCCGACGTCCGGCACATCGACGGCCTTGCCGATCTGCGGCCGTCGGTTGAGGCGGGCTTCCACTCGATTCTGAAAACATTTGTCGTACACACGCACAGCGTGTACGCCAATCTTGCCGCCTGCTCCATGTCCTGCCGCCAGATCGCGGCGCAGGCGTTCGCCGGCGCCGGTTACACATGGGGCTGGGTGCCCTACACCGACCCAGGCGCAAATCTGACATTTGCCATCCGCGACGAGCTTCGCCGCGTGGAACAGGAAACGGGCAAAGCTCCGTCGGTCATCCTCATGCAGAATCACGGCATTATCGTCCACGACGACGATCCCGACGCGGCGCTTGCCATCCACACCGACGCCAACGAGCGTCTTGCGCGGATGTTCGGTCTGTCCGGCACGTCGTTCCCGAAGATTGCCGTGCGCGAAATGGCAGCCGGTATTTACGCCGCCGACGTGCCATATCTGGCAGAGCAGTTCAGAACCGGCGGCTATACGCAGGAATTCCTGATGACGCAGCCGCTGTATCCCGACCAGATGGTGTTCCTGACGGACACGTTCTGGCTTGATGCGGACAGTATTTCCGACGGGCAGGCCGTTGCCAGCAGCCAAACGGGCGAAATGCTGATGCAGATGGACGGCCGAAAGGCACTGACGCTGACCGAAACGCTGAGCGCCGTTTTCTTCATCATGGAGCACATTCGCAAGTCCGGCTATGAATTGTCCACGATGGGCGAGGCCGCGAAAAAGTTCATTGCCAACTGGGAGAGCGAAAAATACCGCAAATCCCTCGCGGGAAAGAAGGCCTGATATGCGCAATTTACTGGCATTTGATTTAGGGGCGTCGAACGGGCGGGCGATACTGGGGCAGTTTGACGGGAAAAGGCTGACGATGCGCGAGCTGCACCGGTTCGAGAACAACTATATTGAGATGAACGGCGTGTTCTACTGGGACCTG
>CAKUJN010000008.1 GCA_934661735.1 uncultured Oscillospiraceae bacterium | reverse complement strand
ATCAAAGCGATGCCTAATGTAGCTGCCACCCCCAGCGCCTTGCCAGCGATCAGATCAGTCCGCTTTGCGCCGACGCTCAGGAGCTGCCGTTCGCCGCGCGTCACTCCGCGTCCAGCGCGCCTCCCTTCCCCTTCGTCGGCTTCTTCCCCGACTCCTGCCTGGCGACTGGCGACGCGGCCGAACCGTGGGCCGAAGCGAACGCGGCCTGAGCGCGCTGCAGCATACCTGGCTCGGCGACGCAGGTACGGCCCTGTGGTGTATTGCGGCGACGATCATCTGGTCCTCGTTCGGCTACTACATGGTTCTGCTGATGGCCGGCATTGACGGTATTTCTCCGGAAATCTACGAGTCCGCAACCATCGACGGCGCCGGATTCTGGGATAAGCTGTTCAAGATAACGCTTCCGCTGCTGAAAAATGTGATTGGCATTACCTTTGTCATGAACATGTCCGGCGTGCTGGGCGCGAGCTATACCTACAGCACAATCATGACAAACGGCGGCCCGAACTATGCGTCAGAGGTTCTGATGAAGTATATTTACTCGATCGGCATCAAGGAGGGAAGCATGGGCTATGCGTCCGCGCTGACGGTCGTCATGCTTGTGATTTCTATCACGCTTTCCCTGATTTCCAGACGGTTTACAGAAAAGTCGGTCCGGTGAGGTGCAAAAAGATGGCAAAAAGTAGAATTGACAGAACAAAGCGCATTCTGGGCACAAACCTGATCCGCCTGCTGCTTATATTTATCGCCCTGTTTATGGTGATTCCGTTGCTGTGGAGCTTCGTATCCTCTGTGAAGTCCAATACGGAATACATGCTGAACGCGTTCGCACTCCCCAAGGAGCTTCACTTTGACAACTACGTCAGAGCGTGGGAAAAATCCAATATCGGCATCGGCACGCTGAACTCGCTGCTGGTAGTTGTGCTGAAGATTGTCCTGCTGCTTGCCACGGCGGTTCCGTGCTCCTATGCGCTGTCCAGATACCGCTTTTTTGGCTCGAAGCTTCTGACGATAATCTTCATGTGCGCGGTGTTTATTTCCGGCAACTATATCATCATCCCGCTGTTTCTGGAAATGAAGGCGCTGCATATGCTCAACAGCCTTCCTGGGCTTTCCGTCGTTTATACTGCGTTTACGCTTCCGTTCTCCGTGTTTCTGCTGAGCGGCTATATGCGGGATATCCCGCGCGACTATGAAGAGGCGGCACAGATTGACGGCTGCAATACGTTTCAGACGTTCCTGCACGTAATTGTTCCGATGTCCAGATCCGGTATTTCCACGATCACCATTCTTGGCATACTGAACGCATGGAACGAGTATCCCATCGCGCTGGTAACATTGCAGAGCGATATGAAGCGGACGCTGCCGGTCGGCCTTGCAAACCTTTATGTTGTACAGCAGTATGCAACTGACTGGGGCGCCCTGTATGCGGCGCTGTGCATTGCGCTGGTGCCGACGATTATTGTGTTCCTGATCGGTGAAAAGCAGCTGCTCAGCGGCCTGAGCGTCGGAGGCTTGAAAGGATAAGCGATATGAAAAATGTTATGGGCTGTGATCCGGAGAGAATTATCCGGATCTCTCCGGAGGACGGGTATCACTATTTCTTCGGGTACTATGATATTCCTGCGCTGACGCCGGATGATCGTTATCATCTTTCCAACAGAGTCCGGTTTATGGACCGGCTTCAAACGCCGGACGATATCAACGAGCTTGGCATTCTTGATATGCAGACCGGCAGATTTCATGTTTTTGCGGAAAGCCGCGCGTGGAATTTCCAGCAGGGAAGCCTTTTGCAGTGGCGCGGAAACGGCGCACAGGAGGTCGTCTACAACACATACGAAAACGGCGCGTACCACGCGGTGGTACAAAATGTGTGGAACGGAAAGCGGCAGCTTTTTGATTATCCCATAGCAAATGTCTCGCCAGACGGGCGCTACGGCGTCTGCGTCAACATGAGCAGAATTTTTGATTTCCGCCCAGGATACGGCTATTGCAATCTGAAGGACCCATGGCGTGAGGTCAATGTTCCCGCGGACGACGGACTGCGGCTTCTGGACTTTGAAACGGGAAAGAGCAGGCTCCTGTTTTCCTATCGGGATTTGGAGGAACAGCTTGTCAGCGAGCCGGAATTTAAGGGCAGCAAAATTGTAATCAACCATGTGAATTTCAACACAACCTCTGACCGGTTTGTATTTTTGCTCAGGAATTTCCCTGAGAAAGGAAAAAAGTGGGGGACCATCATGGCCTCCAGCGACCTGAACGGAAATCTGTTTCAGTGGAGTCACTACACCGTCGCGTCACATTATCACTGGAAGGACAGCCGGACGCTCGTGATTTATGCCGACTGCGGCGAGGGACTTACGATCTATGAGACGGAGGATCTGACCGGAAAATACAGGACCTATAAGAAGGAATACTTCCCAGATGATATCCATTGCAGCTATTCGCCCGACCGCAGGTTCATAGTTGGTGACGGATATCCGGCGGAGGATGGCTATCGTGATATTTATCTGTACTGCTTTGAGACGGATCGGATCAAGAGCATCTGCCGCGTCTATTCGCCGTTCCTGTCGGATATGGACATCCGCTGTGACAACCACTGCCGGTGGATGCACGACGGGAAAAGCATTACGTTTGACGGTATTCATGAGGGCTTCCGCGGGATTTATAAAATGGACATCGGCAGCGATATGGAAGAACTGGCCGCTGAATGAGCAGCCGATTCTGTGAGAAAAGAGAGAACGAGGTAATCAGATGAACAACGCATACATCAAACCCTGCTTCAAAGAGCTTTACGGAGATGTTCGCGAGACGAGGTTTTGCTACACAAAGGAGCAGCTTTCCGAGCGGCCGATTTTCCCGACATATGTGCTTGACGGCGGCGCGTTTCTGTTTTTGAACGACGTATTCGGAACCGCAAACAGTGACGACTGGCTTCCGATGATCATGGACGGCACGTTCTTTGACTATTGGACCTATGATGGAAAGTTTGACTGGTACGCCGTATGGAAGTGCTTTACGGAAAAGGACTGCAACCCCGAGTGGGAGGCACATATCTGGCTGCATCGGCTGTATTTCCTGCTGCCGCTTGCACAGGCGTATATGAAAACAGGCGAGCGGAAATATGCGCAGAAATGGTTCGAGTTGCTTTCGGATTGGATTGCGCACAACCCATATCGGCGGTATCCGGAAAATCCGGAAGGCTGTCCATGGTTTGATATGGTGTGGTTCGATATGCAGGTGGCATGGCGCACAATCAACCTGACGCACAGCGTATTTATGCTTGGCTGCGGAGAAGGGAACGCACTGACACAAGAGCAGTGGAAGGTCGTTTACGAACTGATCCATCAGCACCGAGAGCATTTGCAGACGGAGGGACTTGCCAAAAACGAAAAGAGCGGCAGGGGCAACCATTCGCTGCAAATCGGAATGGCGCTGATTATGCTGTCCTGCCTGTTTCCGGAATTCGGCGACAGTGAGGCGTATGCGAAAACCGGCCGGTATATTGTAAAGGTAAACTGTGATTTGCAGCTGACGGAGGAGGGCGTCGATATTGAGGACAGCCCGTCCTATGCGCATTTCATTGCCAGACTGTATTTCGAGGCAAACCGGCTGCTGAAGATCAATGGCTATGACCCGATTCCAGGCGTTGCCGAAAAGCTTCCAAAGCAGTATGAATATCTCTATCAGTATGCCTCGCCCAAAGGGCTGACCATGCAGGTTGGCGACGCCTATGCCATGGATGCCGAACGGGATATTGCGTTTGTTGATTCCATCGAGCCGCTTTCATTCGAACGGAAGAAGAAAACGACAGCATATCTGAAAAGCGGTATGTTTGTACTGAGAAACGGGTGGTATTCGGTCTATATCGATATGATCAAATCCGATCCGAGCGCAAAAAAGAGCCGAATGGCGCCGAAGCAGGTTATTTGGGGCGGCATGTACGGTAATCACCAGCACTATGGCAGGCCCGCGTTTATCGCATACGGCGGCGAACAGCTGCTTGCCAATGAATCGGGCGGCATGAACTATGACTGCGAGGGGCTGCGAACGATGTTTGCGTCCCCTTCCGGACACAACGTCATCTCGTGTGACGAGATTCCGCTGCATGAGCGTCTGACCAGTACGGAGGCGGATGAAATCCTCAGCGTTGAGGCATTTTCAGATACGCAGACGCCCAGCATTGTGCTGAAAAACCACACTGCGGGTGTGGACGGAAAGTCGTTCGAATGGGTGCGCACGATCTGTCTGGATGCGGATAAAATTGTAATCACAGACCATGTAACGGCAAGCGAACCGATGCACTTCCGCAATCATCTGCATATGCCTGCGGCAAGGACCGGCTACGCGGATTATTTCGCGTCTTGCCAGCCTGTGACGAATGATGGAAAAACCATCAACCTGCGCAGACGGCAGCGCTTGCAGACGGTGACGATGGACAAGGCCGCGACCATTGAATATCGTCCATATTCCAACGAGAAGAACAGAATTGATGTCTGCGTCTATGCCGAGCGGACGTATTTTGCGCAGGAATTTGTATCGACGACGGAGATCAGATACCATTAAAAACGGGAAGGAGCGCGGAGAGATGAAGCTGAAGCTTGGAATCATCGGGCTTGGCGCACAGGGCAGGGAATATGCCATGGCTCTGGACAGGGGCCTTGTCAAAAGCATTGTGCTGTGCGCGGTCTGTAACCGCTCCGCGCCCGCGCTGCGATGGGCTGAGCAGACACTCAGCCCATCGGTGGGGAAGTACGACAATGCCGAGCAGATGCTGCGCAGTGCCGGAATAGATGCTGTGCTTGTCTGCGTGCCGCATTATCAGCATGCGGAGTATGTGATGCTTGCGCTGCGGTATGGCATGCATGTTCTGTGCGAAAAACCGGCGGGCGTTTACAGCGATACGGTAAAACAGATGAGCGAGGCCGCGCAAAAGGCGGAACGTGTCTATGCGGTCATGTGGAATCTTCGGGCCGAGCCTGCCTACAGGCGGCTGAAGCAGATACTGGACGCGGGAGAGCTTGGTGAAATCCGGCGGGTAACGTGGATTGCAACAGACTGGTACCGGACGCAGGCCTATTATGATTCCGGCGGCTGGCGGGCAACCTGGGCCGGCGAGGGCGGCGGGATTCTGATGAATCAGTGCGCGCATAATCTGGATATGCTCTGCTGGCTGTTCGGACTTCCAAAATCGGTAAGAGCCTTTTGCAGATATGGCGTAAAGCGAAAAATTGAGGTTGAAAATGACGTAACCACGTATTTTGAGTATCCGAACGGCGCGGAAGGAATTTTCGTTGCGTCGACATATGAATTTCCTGGTACAAACTACTTTGAGATTTCCGGAGAATACGGGAAAATCGTTGCGGAAAGAGAACGTCTCCTGTTCTATAAATGTACCGAGAGCGAGACGGAATTCAACAGAAAATGCTCGTCGCCGTTTGATACGCCGGAGGTCGTGCTTGAAACGCTCGAAATGGGACCGCGTGAGCGGGAGGGCTATCTTCTGATTCTGGAGAATTTTGCAGATGCGGTTTTGCGGGGAGAAGCGCTGATTGCTTCCGGCGCGGAGGCAGTCAACGAAGCGCTGCTGTGCAACGCGATACAGCTTTCAGACTGGACGGGGAGAAGCGTTTGTCCGGAGACATTCAGCAGTGAAGAATTCCGGAAGCTGCTGGCAGAGAAGATAAGGAACAGTGAAAAATGAAGGCAAAGAAAAGCATGGCCGGTTTTATGGAGCTGTACGGCAGAATTGTAAACAGAATCTTTGACGGCATTGTAATCAGCGCTGTTCATCTGCTTTTGTGCATACCGATCATTACAATTGGAGGCGCAGAAACCGCACTGTATACGGTGTGCTGGCAGTGGGGTCAGGGAGAGGACAGCTCGATACTGGATTATTTCAGGGTGTTCCGAAAGGAATGGAAGGGCGGAATTGCGCAGGGACTGCTGTCGTTTCTGGCAATTGCGGTTCTGGCGCTTGATGTGATGGTTTGCAGCGCTGAAAGCTGTCCCGTACTGATGCGGGCGATAACAGTTGGAGTTATCCTTTTCGGCGGCTCGGTCATTGCGCATGGATTTCTGCTCAATGCTCTGTTTGAGGGAACGGTGCGGCGGAATGTCAAAAACGCAGTGATTATTGCCGTTACCTATCCGTTCAAAAATCTGATTACTGCGGCCGCGGCCGTGCTGATCTGGATTCCGGCGCTGCGGGCATATGTAATTGCACGTGTGAATCGGTCCACATACAGCGGACTGTGTCAGGCGGCTGCGTCAGACGAAAACAATTCATGATGATACAGGTGATAATATGTATATTTACAGTGATGTGAGAGCAAATCTGGTTTATGTTGAAACAGAGGAGCAATGGCAGACGCTTACGGTGACGGATGCGGACGGAAAGAAAATAGCGTGTCCGGTGCTGTATGTGCGAAAAAGTGAAAACGGATACAAGGCCGCATTGGATGCTGCTGCGCTTGACGTCTGGAGCCTGGAGCGCCCGACACTCTACTGGATGGACACCGGAAAAGAGCGAGTTCGCTTTGGACATATGTCGCTTGGCACATTTCAGGCGGAAAAGGTCCTTCTGAATGAAAAGCCGGTCTATCTTCGCGGCTATATCCGCGGCATTATTGCGCATGACCACCCGAATATGACGGGAGAAAGCGACTACTTTGCCGCGCGGAAAAACATCATGCAGGCGAAGAAATATGGCTTCAATCTGGTCAGATTCCACAGCACCATTCCGTCCGAGGACTTTGTACGCGCGGCAGATGAGCTTGGCCTGCTGGTGCATATGGAAATCGGCTTCAAATACGAAACCGATGCCGGCGGCAGTAAGCGTGTGTCCGCCAATAACGCGGAGTGGACCGAAACGATTCTGAAGTATCGGAATCATCCCTCTGTCGCGATTTTCTGCATCGGCAACGAGATGCACAACGCGGGGCATTTTCCGGAGGTTCGCGCGCTTTATGAGGAAGGAAAGCGGCTGGCGCCGACCAAGCTGATTCTGGACAATACCGGCTGGGGCGAATTTGACCGCACCTCCGCGGATGTTTTCAATCAGCACATCGCGTATTTCTTCCCATATAAGCATCATCGTGACATGTTTATCAGCGATGATCCATGGATGATGAATGGCAGCGTGTCGGATGAGCCGATGAATACCGCAATGGAGAGCGACGAGCTCAGCGCGGCGGCGCACCGCTATGCAATTCCCATCCGCCCGACGCTGTCGCATGAAGCGGTGCATTACATCGATATTCCGGATTATGACGCGCTGTGCAAAAAGTATGACGCATTTGCACAGCGGGTAGGAGAAGCTTATCTTCAGGAGCATCACATCCGGAAGCCCAGATTCATGACCGAAATGCCGGCGTTGATTGCGCGCAAGCATTTGCAGCCGTATATGGCAGATTACTGTGCGGGTTCGCAGAAATTCAAACAGACAGCCACAAAGCTGTTTCTTGAGCGTCTGCGCCTTTCACAGCTGTGCGGCTTTGAGATGCTACAATTCTCTGACTGCTTCAAATATGAAAACAAGAATGGTATTGTGGACTGCTTTGACGACGATAAGGGAATTGACGCCGGATGGTTCCGCCAGTTTAACAGTGACCTTGTACTTTTGCTGGATCAGGAAAAGGAAACGTACTTTGACGACGAGACAATCGATCTGACAATCTATGTTTCCAATTTTGAGGAGAACGCGGAAATCCGCGGAGATCTGAAGGTTTACATGGATGCGTCGGAGGTGTATTGCGGAAAGGCCTGCGCACTGGCGGGCGGCCTGCAAAAGCTGGTAAGCATTCATGTGGGGCTCAAGGAATGCGGCGCTGCGGCCAAAAGAACGATTCGGGCGGTGTTTACCTATGACGGAAAGCGTGCGGAAAACAGCTGGAGCATCTGGACCTATCCACATGTGCAGCCGGCTTGCCGGCCGGAGTGCGGCTCGCTTGCGCCGGAGGTAAGGGCTTTCCTGGAAAGCGGAACGCAGCAGTCGCAGCTCTTTGTCACAGACGCGTTTGATGAAACTGTTTTTTCCAAGCTGGCGGATGGCGGAACGGTTCTGCTGATGTATCGTTACGGCGCCAGGCAGAACAAGTGGCAGATGCCCGGCGCAATGGAGCGCTTCAAGCCCTGCATCTGGGACCGCGGCAGCAATCTGGGCGGTTTTATTCGGGACGAGCGCCTGTGTAAAACGCTTGCGGTGGACCGTTACTTTGACCTGAATATGCAAAAGCTGCTTGAGGCGGGAAGCAAGGTCAATCTGGACCATTTCCCCTGCGCGGTCAACGAGGTGTTCTGCGGCATTGACAAGCCGGTCAGAGACCGTATGCAGGGATTGGTTACAGGAAACAAGAGCTTCGTGGATGATGGAATGCTCCGCCGCTTCTCCCATCTGTTCGCATTCGGCGTCGGAAACGGTAAGCTGGTTGTCTGCACGCTGAATGTGGATACGCCGGCGGACCCAGTTGTGCAGAACTTCCTGTCCGTGCTTGTCGATCAGGCGGAGCGCTTTGCAGATGGCTTCCATATTGATGCAGATGCGTTCCGAGGCTGGCTGGACGAAATCAATGCTGCGGGATTCAAGCCGGAGGATGTCATGAACCGCTTCTGGGAGCAGGACAATAAGCCGGTTGAGGACGTCCTGTTCTGGGAGGAAGCGGGAATTGATCTTGCGGATATTGTATAGACGGGAAATGTATGATTCAGGAATAAGCTGCCGGCGCTGCGGCTGAAGCGACGCAGAACGGCTGCCGGAAAACAGCGGAAGGCGTCAGGCCGAAAGAATGGCTCCGTGTTTACAGAAAATTCGCCCTTTTTGCGGAAAAGAATGCTATGATAGACATAAACACGGAAAGGAGATGCGCCATGTCTCAGGTGACGAAGCGCGCGCTGGAGGCGTCGCTCAAGAATCTGCTGCTGCAAAAGCCGCTGAGCAAGATCACAATCAACGACATTGCCGAGGACTGCGGCATCAACCGCATGACGTTCTATTATCACTTCAGGGATATCTATGATCTGATCGAATGGTCGTGTGAGGAGGACGCAAGCCGCGCGCTGGCAGGCAAAAAGACCTACGATACCTGGCAGCAGGGGCTTTTGCAGATTTTTGAGGCAGTGCAGGACAACAAGCCCTTTATCATGAACGTCTATCACTCGGTCGGCCGCGAGCAGGTGGAAAACTATCTCTACCGCCTGACGTATGACCTGCTGGCCGGCGTGGTAGAGGAACAGGCCGCCGGTATGTCCGTGCGTGAGGAGGACAAGGCGTTCCTGGCCACGGTCTACAAGTACATGCTGGTCGGGCTGATGCTGGACTGGATCAAGGGCGATATGAAGGCCGATCCAAAGCTGATCGTCGACCGGCTGGCGCTGGTCATCCACGGCAATATCCGTGAGGCGCTTGAACGCCTGCGCACCGACAGGCTTCCATCAAAAACCGATGTTTGATAAGATTTTCGGCAGTTTTTCGCCCGCGATAAAAATTTTATCGCGGGCGATTTTCTGTTTATGGTGCAAATCGGGGAAAAGTAGTATGGTATGGACAACAGAAGAAAACAAACTGCGTTTGAATTTGATGGAGGTATGAATCATGTATTATTCCAGTGGCAACTATGAAGCTTTTGCCCGTCCGAAAAAGCCCGAGGGCGTCGACAGAAAGTCCGCCTATATTGTTGGCAGCGGCCTTGCCGCGCTGACAGCCGCGTGCTATCTGGTGCGCGATGGCCAGATGAAAGGCGAACGGATTCACATCCTTGAAAAGGGTCAGACGGCCGGCGGCGCATGCGACGGATGGAAATTTGAAAATGTCGGCTATGTGATGCGCGGCGGCCGCGAGATGGACAACCATTTTGAGGTCATGTGGGACCTGTTCCATTCGATTCCGTCGATCGAAACCGAGGGCGTGAGCGTTCTGGACGAGTATTACTGGCTCAATAAGGAGGACCCGAACTATTCGCTCTGCCGTGCGACAGTCAATCGCGGTCAGGACGCGCACACCGACGGAAAATTTGACATCTCCGACAAGGGCGCGATGGAGATCATGAAGCTGTTCTTCACGCCGAACGAGGAGCTTCAGGACAAGCGCATCGACGAGTTCTTTGACGACGAGGTATTCGGCTCGAACTTCTGGCTGTACTGGCGCACGATGTTTGCGTTTGAAAACTGGCACAGCGCGCTGGAGATGAAGCTGTATATCCAGCGTTATATCCACCACATCGGCGGACTGCCCGACTTCACGGCGCTGCGCTTTACAAAGTACAACCAGTATGAGTCCATGATTCTCCCGATGGTCAAATATCTGGAGAGCCACGGCGTGCAGTTCCATTTCGGCACGCAGGTTGTAAATGTCAGATTTGAGTGCCATCCCGAGCGCAAGGTTGCGACGCGCATCGAACTGGTGCTGGACGGGAAAGACGAGCACATCGATCTGACAGAGGATGATCTGGTGTTCATCACAAACGGCGGCTGTGTGGAAAACTCGTCTATGGGCAGCCAGAACGAGGTCGCTCCGTACAACACCGAGCTTCGCCCTGGCGGCGGCTGGGATATGTGGCGCAAGATCGCGGCGCAGGACCCGTCGTTCGGCCATCCGGACAAGTTCTGCCATGACCCCGAGCAGACCAACTGGATGAGCGCGACGGTTGAAACGCTTGACCAGAGAATCATTCCCTATATTAAGAACATCTGCAAGCGCGATCCGTTCTCCGGCCGCGTTGTCACCGGCGGCATTGTGACCGTCAAGGACTCCAGCTGGCTGATGAGCTGGACGATCAACCGCCAGCCGCAGTTCCGCGAGCAGCCGAAGGATCACTGCCTTGTCTGGGTCTACTCTCTGTTCACCGATAAGGCTGGCGACTATGTAAAAAAGCCGATGCGCGAGTGCACCGGCAAGGAAATCTGCATGGAGTGGCTATATCACATCGGCGTTCCGGTTGATCAGATTGAGGATCTGGCCACGAACAGCGCCAACACCGTGCCGGTCATGATGCCGTATATCGATGCGTTCTTCATGCCGCGCGCCTATGGCGACCGTCCGAAGGTCGTGCCCGACGGCGCTGTGAACTTCGCATTCCTCGGCCAGTTCGCCGAAACGCCGCGCGACACTATTTTCACCACCGAGTATTCCATGCGTACCGGCATGGAGGCTGTGTACACGCTTCTGAACGTCGACCGCGGCGTGCCGGAGGTCTGGGGCAGCGTGTATGACCTGCGTGACCTGCTGAACGCGACGGTCAAGCTCCGCGACGGCAAGCCTGTGACCGATATGAAGCTGAGCCTGCCGGAAAAGATGGTGCTGAAAAAGGTGCTGGAGAAGATCGAAGGCACCGACATTGAAAAGCTGCTGAAGGAGCATCAGGTGATCTGACGCACAAAAGCACAGATAACGGAAAAGCGGGAGCGGGCATATGCCCGCTCCCGCTTTGCGATCGATGCGGTATCAGAGCGCTTTCAGATAAAAATGGTCCATGGTGCTGTGAACAACGGCCTGCGGCCGCTCGATCCGGCGGAAGCCCAGCTTCTCATACAGCCGCATTGCGGCAGTGAGATTGCTGTGTGTTTCCAGATATAGCTGCCGGTAGCCGGCAGATCTGGCCCAGTCCTCCGCGATCTTCATCAGTGCGCGACCATAGCCTCTGCCCTTTGCGGAATCGTCCAGATAGAGCTTCTGAAGCTCCGCGCAGTCGGGGAGACCCGCGAATTCCGCAACGCCAACGCCGCCGATGACATGCTCCGCTTCGTCCAGCGCGATAAAATACACACGTTTTTGCGTATTCTGGGTATAAAACGTGCTCAGATGGTCAAGCTCGGGGTCAAAATATACGGTTCCCGCAACGTTCAGATGCAGCTTTTCCAGATTCGTGCGAATGATTTTTGCAAGTGCGGCATCGTCTGCCGGCGTGATTTTCCGATAGTTGAGCATGAGACTGTCCTCCGAGTTCTGATTTTACAAAACTGCCTGTAAAAGCATGACGCTGCCGCAGCACAGAAGCGACACCGGCAGAAGCCCCATGCCGCACCACGCGCAGACAATGCCGATGAGCATTGCCGCGCCGCCGGCAAGCGGCGAACCGGTGACGGTGGTGATGGCCGGAAAGGTCATGACGGCCAGCGTCACATAGGGAACATAGTAGAGAAATGAGCGCAGGAACGTGCTCCGGATGGGCCTGCGGATCAGGGTCAGCGGCAGCACGCGGATGAGATAGGTTGTAAGCGCCATTGCGCCGATGTAAAGCCATGTGTTCATGTTTCTGCCGATTCCTCCTGTAAAGCGGCTTCGGCCTCCGCCGGCTCGCGCCGCGGAAACAGGAGCGCCGCGGCGGCGGAAAGGACGATGGTCAGAAGCAGAATGCGCATGCCGTCCGAGAGCATGGGCAGCAGCCGCGCGGCAAGCCAGCTGCACACGAAGCTGACCGCAACACAACCCAGCACAATCCGGTTTTTCCGTCCCTCCGGAATGATAATTGCAAGGAACATGCCGTAGAGCATGACGGAAAAGCCGCCCATGGCCCACTGCGGCAGGATGCTGCCCGCCAGTGCGCCGATAAGCGTGCCGACGCTCCATCCGGGGAGCGCCACGCACATCGCGCCGATGAAGTACCAGACGTTCAGCCAGCCGCTCTGGGAGATGGCAAGGCCGAACAGCTCATCCGTCACGTCGAAGCCGATGATCAGACGGAAAAGCAGCGGTGTGTCAGGGGAGAGACGCTGGCTGAGAGCACAGCTCATCAGAAGATAGCGCGCGTTGATGATCAATGTCATCAGCGCGATCATCCACAGTCCCGCGTCCTCGGAAATGACGGTAATACCGCCGTATTCCCCAGCGGAGGCGTTGTTGAGCAGGCTCATCAGAAAGCTCTGAAGCGCGCTGATGCCCGCCGTGTGACAGGAAATGCCGATGCCGAAGCTGACGGCCAGATAGCCGAGCCCGACAGGGATGCCATCCCGCAGGCCCTGTAAAAATTTCTGCTTGTCCATGGAAATCTCTTTTCGTCCGCGCCGGATGACGCGATATACAATAATATAATGGGTGCCCGACGATTATAGCGCGTTTGCGGCCGCAAAAAAAGAGGAAAAATTCATAAAGAAACGCTCCATTTTCCAAAAAAACATGCGTAAAAAGCGCAAAAAAACTGCTGCCGCAGGCGAATTTTCGCCTGCGGCAGCGCTTTGCTTTTCGTCAGAGCCGGAGACTCCTTCTCATAGGCGCGGTACGCAGCGTCCGGCACCCGAATCCGGCGCGGCGGGGGAGCGGGGGAAAATCAGTCCTCAACCTCGATCTCATCCATATCCGTGAACGGCTGGACCCAGTTTTCCGCGGGCGTGCTGGGAATCAGCGGCAGCAGGACATAGGACGGATGGTTGTGGTCGCGGTAGATTTTGTAGCCGGTAGTGGTGTCGGACGGAATGACGTTCATGTTGCCGACCTTGCCGGTCCATGTCTCCTTGTGACACTCGTTCGGGCACTGACTGGTGATTTCCAGCTCAAGCCAGTGGCCGGCGGGGATGACCATGGATGTGGGATTGATCTCAATGACGTATTCGCGGATTTCTCCAGGGGTGACGGGGATGGAAACCGTGTTGTCGTGGACGGGACGGCCGATACGGCTCTTTTCCGCATCCAGCGGGTGCGACGCGCGCAGCGCGCCGTAGCGGATCAGCGGCATACGCGTGCCGTCGGGCAGGACGTCGCAGAGCTTGACCAGGAAATTTGCGTCCTCTGCGTCGATCGAGGCCCACAGATGCAGCTCGATCGGGCCGGTGATCTCACGCGGCATTGGGAAGCGGGAGGTCTTGTAGACCAGACGGTTGACCTCAGTGGAGACGGACGGCGGCATGTGCGTGAAACCATCGGGCGGCAGATCGCTGTCCGGCTCGCGGTCCCAGCGCAGGCGGCTGAATGAGCGCAGATAGAGCTTCTTCCACTCGGTGCGGGCCAGCGGCCATTCGTTTTCATAGCGCACGCCGCTGTTGAGAACGGTGAACTTGTAAAGCGGCTCGTCCATGATGCCGGTGTCGACGCCCTTGAGCCAGTGGTCGTACCAGCGCAGGCACTCCTCGTTCAGTGCACGGTACGGCAGTTCCAGACCGTCATAGCCCTCCAGAACGCCGAGACGCTTCGGGCAGGAAAGGCGCTCGTCGGTCATTGCCGTGAAGATCGGCGCGCTCCAGCGGCCCAGCGGCGACCACGCACAGTGCAGATAGACCGGAACCTTGACCTTGTCATAGATCTGGTTGGCACTGCGCTGCTGCCAGAATTCGCCGTCCAGCGGATGCAGCAGGTAGTCCAGATAGAACGTGTGATACTTCGGCGGCCAGGTGGTGAGAATCTTGGTGAAGTAGCTGTTGACGGCGATGTCGGGATCTTTCAGGCGCTCGGCCATCATCTCGCGCGTTTTTTCCTCGCCGTGGAGCTTCAGCGACCACGGAACGGGATTGCTCGAGGGGCTCAGCTCCCAGTAGATGCTCATATAGGTGGACGGCACGCCGCCGTAGTAGCCGTGCTGATAGTAGTCGTCGACATACGAGCAGGGCATGATGCACTTCAGATGCGGCGGCTGATGCGCGGCGGCCAGAATCTGGCAGATACCGAAATAGGAATAGCCGACCATGCCGACATTGCTGTCGCACCAGTCCTGAACGGCGGCCCACTCGATTACGTCATAGATATCGCGGTTTTCCACGGGGTTGTAGACGCCGTACCACTCGCCCTCGCTCTTGCCGATGCCGCGGGGGTCCGGAATGATGTAGGCGTAGCCGCGGCGGACGAAATAGTCGATATCGCCGGCCTCAAGGCTGTGGTCAAACAGCAGGGACTCGGGCGGGATTGCGCCGCGCTTGATGTTCTGCATTTCCTTGCTGTAGGCCGACCAGCTGACCAGCGCGGGGACGGGGCCTGCACCCTTTGGCAGGTAGACATCCACACACAGGCGCACGCCGTCGCGGAGCGTCATCCAGACGTCCTCATGGCGCTCGACCTCATAGACAGGGCGGGAGAGCCTGTCCAGATTTTTTACATAGCGCCTGTCCCAGTAATTGGGCAGGGTGTCGATTCCAAGAACCTCGGTGATGCGTTTTTTCACGGGTCATAACCTCCTGCGTTTTTTTGATGATTCTATGGTAGCATTTTGTGCTTTTGAATGTTGTCACCTCGGGAGACACAAAATATTTTTATGTATTTTGACGAATAAAGGGGAAATAGGGGCCTGCAAACCGGAATATGCAGGCCCCTGCCACGAGGGAAAGAAATATCAGGAGAGTATGGATAGCAAATTATGCGCTGTGCGCGGGAGGCCGGAGATTACTTCTTCTCCGCTGCCAGTTCCTCCTCGCGCGCCTCCCAGGGCTGGTAGGTTGCACGCATTTTTTCGAACAGGTTGACGCCTTCCTTCTTCTTGATGTAGAAGAAGCAGAAAACGGTGTAGATTGCGGCCAGAGCGTAGTAGACGATCATGGCAATCCAGTTGTGCGGCTGCATCTGGAACAGGACATAATAGCCCAGACTGAAGCAGACGACCATGGCGACGACTGCGAACACGCAGGCCAGCCAGTGGGGCATACGGAGATAGGAGTTCTGATAGCAGTTGGGATAGCGCTTCTTCAGGAAGAATACGCCGAGGAAGATGATCGGGCTGAGCAGCAGACCGGGGATCGTGGTGATCTTGACGACGTCGTCCAGATCAAAGCCGCCCAGAATGAAGAACACCAGCATGCCCTGACCCATGAACTGGCCGGCAACGGTGGCAAGATTATCGATCTCATAGAAGTTGGGCATGACTGCGACGCAGACGTAAGCCATAATTGCGTACATCCGGCCTGTCCATCCTGCTGGTCAGCGTCCTGACGGCGCTGATCTGACGGCTTGGACGCGCGGAGAATATGAAAACAGCCGGAGCGGCAATTGCTGCTCCGGCTTTGCTTTTGCGCCGGCACGTGCTATACTGTATAAAAACAGGCGGGGAGGCGCGTGTATGAAGGACATCCGGCAGATCATACTCAACGAGCAGAGCAGCGAGGAGCTGCTGCCGGACTTTGCGGCGGATTTTCCGTACATTGCCACGCATGTGGAGATGGAGTGCTATCCCGAACCAATGGTTCCGTGGCACTGGCACCGGACGGTAGAGCTGTTCTATCTGGAAAGCGGTGAGGTGGAATATACCACGCCGAACGGGACGTGGCGCTTTGCCGCCGGAAGCGGCGGCATGGTCAACTCCAACGCGCTGCATGCGACGCGTCTGATTCCGACGCGCGAGCGGCAGGTGCAGCTGCTGCATCTGTTCGATCCGGCGTTTCTGGCCGGTGAGCATGGCAGCCGCATTGAGGAAAAGTACATCCTGCCGCTGACGGCTGCGCCGGAGCTGGAGATGATCGCGCTGTATCCGGATGATTCCGAACAGGCGGAGATTCTGAAGCTGATCCGGCAGGCGTTTGAGCTGGACGAGCAGAGCTGGGGCTATGAGCTGCTGCTGCGCGAACGGCTGTCGGAAATCTGGCTGCGCCTGCTGCATCTGGCGCGCCCAGCGGCGGCAGGCAGCCGTCCGGACGGCGAAAATGAGAAGATCAAGACACTGATGATTTATGTACACGAGCATTATTCCGAGCCGATCTCCATTGATCAGCTGGCCGCGGCCGCGCGCGTAAGCAAGCGCGCCTGCTTCCGGCTTTTCCGCGATAAGCTGCACATGACGCCGCTGGCGTATATCACGGCCTGCCGGATGCAGGCCGCGTGCCGCGCGCTGCTTTCCGGCACAAAGCCGATCACGCAGATTGCCTATGACTGCGGCTTTGCCACCAGCAGCTATTTCGGAAAGCTCTTCCGTGCGCAGTTCGGGTGCAGCCCTTTGGAATACCGGCAAAAATGGCACGATCGTGATATATAATGGCAAAAATCTGATAGCTTTTTCTTCTGAGCGTCACTATAATGACAATCAGCGGGGCTGTTGTACTCCGGTCCCGCTGATTCCTTTTCGGAGCCGGCGACCCGCCGGCTCCTCTATTAAACGGAGGGCTCTGGATGACGGAAAGCAAACAGAAAAATCTGACGCTGCGCTACGGCGCGACACAGTTTACCTACTGGGCCGCGTCCACCGGCGCGACCAGCTTTGCCACAACCTATCTGCTGAGCAATGGCCTGCCCTCCGGCACGGTCGGTGCCCTGCTGGCGGCGGCCGGACTGCTGGCATGCGTGACGCAGCCGCTTCTGGCGGCAGCGGCGGATCGCGCGAAGCGCTTTATGCTGACAAAAATGCTGATGCTGCTCTCCACGCTCTGCGCGGCGTGCTTTGCCGTGCAGCTGCTGCCGAATCTGCCGCTGATGGCAACGGGGCTTTTGTACATGGCGGGCATCTGGAGTTCGGAGTCGATGTTCCCGCTGCTCAGCGCGATGAGCTTTTCCTATCGCGAGTCGGGCTATGCCATCAATTACGGTGCGGCGCGTGCTGTCGGTGCGGCTGCCTCGGCCACGGCGTCACTGGTTCTGGGCTTTGTCATCGCGAAGCTTGGCCTGTACTGGATGCTGATTTTCCTGTTGGCGGTTCGCGCGGCGAATATTCTGCTGCTGGCAGGCTTCCCACGGATTGACAAACCGCTGGCCGCGCCGGAAAAGCACGAAAAAAGCTGCTCGATTCCGTATTTCTTTGCGCATTACAGGTGGTACTGCATTTCCCTGCTGGGTGTGCTGTTTCTGGGCATGTATCACGCCATGACGGAAAACTTTCTGATTGCGATCATGCAGCGCCTCGGCGGCGACAGCCGCCATGTGGGCACGGCGCTGTTTATTGCCTCCATGGCGGTTACGCCGACGATTTTCTGCTTCGCTGCCATCCGGAAGCGGATACCGGACGGCTGGCTGCTGAAAATTGCGGCGCTGTCGTTTCTGGCGCAGGCGGTGCTCTACGATCTGGCGCAGAGTGTGACAGCCGTGTGGCTGTGCCAGCTGATTCAGCTGACGTCCTATGCGTTTCTGGAGCCGGCGCTGGTGTATTACGCGAACGCAAAGGTGCGGTCCTGCGACATGGTCAAGGGGCAGGCGTTTGCCACGGCTGCCTATGCGCTGGGCTGCTCGGCCGGAAACTTCGCCGGCGGTCAGCTGCTGCGCATCAGTGTGGACGCTATGCTCGCCGCCGGAATCGCCATGGCGGCAGCCGGCACGGCGGTGCTGTTCCTGACGGTCGACCGCTCGGACGTTCCGTTGCCGCCGCATGCAGAAACATAAATTAATGATGAAAAGCGGTCCGTTCCGTATGGAGCGGACCGCCTTTTGCGCTTTTGGCCTGTTTTTAATGTGCGATTGCAATTAATCGGCTGCGTCTTTGAGGTCCTCCAGGGCCTGCGGTGTGTCGCAGTCGGCCAGCTCAAGCGGCGGGATTTCCACCAGCCGAAACTCCTCGGCATGCCGCCGGATGACCTGATTACCGCCGTGATCGCCCTCCAGCGCCAGAAGCTCTGGAAACAGACGGGCGGGGAAGAGGTTCGGATTGCCGCGCCTGCCGTCGTGGCCAGCGCCGACGATCCGGTCGGGCATGCTGCGCCACGCCTCGACCACGCGGCGTACGGAATCGGCGCGCAGAAGCGGCTGGTCGCTGACCAGATACAGGATTCCGTCGCAGTCTGACATGGCCTCGGTGCCGAGACGGATGGTATGGCTGACGCCAAGCTCCGGCTGTGTGTTGCGGATGACTGCAAAGCCGCGTTCGGCTGCAAGCTGCTCGATGGCGTCGTACTGCGTTACGACCGTAACGGCGGAAAACAGCGTGCTGTCGATGGCGCGCAGCGTGCGCTCAATCAGCGTGACGCCGTCAAAGCGCGCGGCGAGCTTGTTTCCGCCGAAGCGGCTGGCGTTTCCGGCAGCCATGACCAGACAGCCGGCGCGCAGATCAGATGCAGCAGACATAGATACTTCCTCCGGTAATTTGTTACAAATCAGTATACCCTGTTTTTATGAAAAAAGTCAAGAAAGGACGGAATCGTTCGACATTCACGAAAAAAGCGTTATCCAAAAAGTAGAATAATGAAATGACTTTCCGGAGCCTGTTTTGCATGGTATAATCATAACAAATCAAAAGAGAAAATGGCGGAAAATCTGGAAAAGCGGAACGCTCCGCCATTTGCCAATGGAAATTGGAGGTCGAAAAAATGGGCATCGTAGGCAAAAGCGAAGTCCGTGTGGACGCCTTTGACAAGGCGACCGGCAGAACCAGATATTATGAGGATCTGGTTCCGTCCGATGCGCTCTACGTCCGCATCAAGCACTCCACCATCGCCCACGGCTTTGTCAAGTCCGTAGATATCAGCGCGGCGGAGAAAATTGAGGGCGTGGTGAAAATCCTCACCTGCTTCGACGTACCGGATATTCCGTTCCCGACGGCGGGCCACCCGTGGTCGATGGACCCAGGCCATCAGGACGTGGCCGACCGCTATCTGCTCAACCGCCATGTGCGCTATTACGGCGACGATGTGTGCGCGGTCATTGCGGAAAACGAGGTCGCGGCCATGCAGGCGGTCCGCGCAATTCAGGTCGAGTATGAGGAGCTTCCGTTTGTGCTGGATGTGCAGAAGGCTATGGAGCCGGGTGCGCCGCAGCTGCATGAGAAGTTCCCGAACAACATTCTCAAGCACACGACAGCCTCCGCCGGCAACTATCAGGAGGCAATCAAGGAGCCTGGGCTGATCAAGGTTGAGGGCTGGTATGAGACACCCACCGTGCAGCACTGTCATATCGAAAACCACGGCTGCTTTGCCTATGAGGAAAACGGCCGCATCGTCGTGACCAGCTCCACGCAGATTCCGCACATCATCCGCCGCGTTGTCGGACAGGCTCTCGGCCGTCCGTGGGGCGATATCCGTGTCATCAAGCCGTATATCGGCGGCGGCTTCGGCAACAAGCAGGACGCGCTGTATGAGCCGCTGTGCGCATGGTGCTGCACGCAGGTGAACGGCCACTGTGTCCGGCTTGACTGCGCACGCGAGGAAACGTTTGTCTCCAACCGCGTGCGCCACGCCATCCGCACGCATATCATCTCGTGGCTGCATCCCGACGGCACCATTGCGGCCAAAAAGGTCGAATGCTTCTCCAATCAGGGTTCCTATGCGTCTCACGGCCACTCCATCGTCGCAAAGGCGCTCGGCTCGTTCAATCAGCACTATCCCTGCCCCAATTTTGAAGGCGACGCGTACACAGTCTTTACCAACCGCCCGACGGCGGGCGCCATGCGCGGCTACGGCATGCCGCAGGCGTCGTTCGCCGACGAATCTCACGCCGAAGAGTGTGCAAAGGCAGTCGGCATGACGCCGTATGCCTACCGCTGGCAGAATCTGATGAAGCCTGGCTATGTCGACGGCTTCTCGAAGAACGAGCTGTACACCGACTCGTTCCGGCAGTGTATGGAAAAGGGCATGAAAGCCATCGGCTATGAGGAAAAGCTCAAGGCGTATCAGAACCAGACCGGCCCTGTCCGCCGCGGCATCGGCCTTGCGACGTTCTGGTACAACACCGCTGTTTTCCCCATCTCTCTGGAAACCTCGTCCTGCCGCCTGCAGCTGAATCTGGACGGCACCGTCAATTTGCAGGTGGGCGAAACGGAGATCGGTCAGGGCGCAGATACCGCCTACGCGCAGATGTGCGCGGAGGTCCTCGGCCTTGCCGACTATAAGAAGGTTCACGTCATCTCCTGTCAGGATACCGACATCACCCCGACGGGCCTCGGCGCATACGCCTCCCGTCAGACCTTCACCGCCGGCTTCTCCATCCGGCAGACCTCCGAGCTGCTCAAGCGAAAGATTCTGGAGTACGCCTGCGAGGTCACGCGTCAGGCAACCTACAACATGGATATCATCGATTCGAACATCGTCCGCATTACGGACGGCCGTGTGCTGATGAGCCTGTCCGAGCTGTCCATGACCGCACAGTACAACCCCGTCCACTCCGAGCATCTGACCGCGGAATCGACGTATACCATCCGCAACAACGCCTATTCGTTTGGCTGTACGTTCGCGGAGGTCGAGGTTGATATTCCGATGTGTAAGGTCAAGCTCCTGAATATCGTCAACGTGCACGACTGCGGCCGGCTGATCAATCCCGCGCTTGCCGAGGCACAGGTCCACGGCGGTATGTCCATGGGCATCGGCTACGGCCTGTCCGAGCAGCTGCTGTTCGATGAAAAGACCGGACGGCCCCTCAACAACAATCTGCTTGACTATAAGCTTTCGACGTTTATGGATCATCCGGATCTGGATGCCGAGTTTGTGGAAAACTATGAGCCGACTTCGGCCTACGGCACCAAGGCATTGGGCGAGCCGCCCGCGTGCTCTCCGGCGCCCGCCATCCGCAACGCCATCTATCACGCGACCGGCGTCGCCATCGATCAGGCGCCGATCACGCCGCATATCCTCTTTGCAAAATTCACCGAAGCCGGTCTGATTCAGGACTGAAGGGAGGAACCGGACAATGTATGATATGAAAGCGCTCTACGAAGCGCACAGTGTGGAAGAAGCCGTCAGGCTCCGGCTGGAGCATCCCGAGGCGCAGATCATCGCCGGCGGCACCGACGTTCTGGTTCAGATGCGCGAGGGACGCCGCGCGGGCAAAGAGCTGATCTCCATTCAGAAGGTCGACGAGATTCGCGGCATCTGCATGGACGAGCAGGAGAATATCCGTATCGGCTCGCTGACGACGTTCTCCCATATCACGCATAACCCCATCATCATTGAGAAAATCAATGTGCTGGGCGAGGCGGTCGACATGGTCGGCGGCCCGCAGATCCGCAATGCCGGAACCATCGGCGGCAACACCTGCAACGGCGTGACCTCCGCGGACTCCGCGTCAACGCTGCACGCGTGGGAGGCCATTATCGAGCTGACCGGCGTCAATGGCAAACGCTATCTGCCAATCAGGGACTTCTATATCAAGGCCGGTACGGTGGATATCAACGCCGCCGAGGGTGAAATCCAGACGGCAATCCTGATTCCGAAGAGCTCGTGGGAGAATACGAACGGCTTCTACATCAAGTACGGCATGCGCAATGCCATGGAAATTGCCACGACGGGCTGCTCGGTCAACGTCCGCCTGTCCGCGGACAAAAAGACGTTTGACCGCGTCCGCATCGCCTACGGCGTTGCGGGTCCGGTGCCGATGCGCGCGCCCAGCGCCGAGGCCGTTGTGAACGGCAAGCCCGTCACAATGGAAAACGCCGAGGCGTTCTCCAGAGCCGTTCTTGAGGACATCAATCCCCGTGATTCGTGGCGTGCCAGCAAGGCTTTCCGAAAGCATATCGCGGTCGAAATGGCGAAGCGCGCGCTGATCGAATCTGTCAAACGCTGCGGAGGTGAGATCTGATGGCACAGTACGCACTTGTCAAATGCAACATTAACGGCAGAGACGTTGAAAAAATCGTCGACGTCCGTTCCAGCCTGACCGACATGCTCCGCAACGATTTCCGCCTGACGTCCGTCAAAAAGGGCTGTGAGGTCGGCGAATGCGGCGCGTGCACGGCGCTGATCGACGGCGAGGCGATCAATACCTGTCTGTATCTGGCCGTCTGGGCCGAGGGCAAGCATATCATCACGCTTGAGGGACTGATGAATCCCGACGGCACGCTTTCCGACATTCAGCAGGCGTTTATGGACGAAACCGCCATCCAGTGCGGCTTCTGCACGCCTGGCTTCATCCTGACGGCGACGGAAATTGTGAACGCCGGTAAGGAGTACACCGACGACGAGCTGCGCAAGCTGCTCTCCGGCCACCTGTGCCGCTGCACGGGTTATCAGAACATTTTCCGTGCGGTCAAAAAGACCATGCTCCGCCGTCTGGGCAAAAACGCCGAGGCCGACGCGGTGCGCTGAAAAATGATACAAGGCGAGCCCGCAGATTAGCGTCTGCGGGCTTCTTTTTTCAGGGAAACGAAAGAAAATTTCTACTTTCTATTGTATTGCCGCGGCGGATGTGGTACAATATGTGGCATGAATACCAGAGCACAAGGCGCGCAAGGGGGTACCCCCTTGCATGGGGATTTCATCCCCATGCAATTCCCCTTTGTCATTCTGTCTCGCCCGCGGGAGACGGGCGGGGAGGCATAAAGGAGAGGTTAAGGGATGAAAAAACGTTGGATTAGTCTGCTGCTGATCGCTTGCATGGTGCTGGCGCTGCTGCCCACGGCGGTGTTTGCCGGCGGCGATATGCACACTGTCACGATCAATGCCGGTATCGGCGGCAAGGTGTCCACAGACGGCGTAAACTGGTCGGACAGCGTGCAGATAGAGGTTGCGGATGGCGCAACCATTGGCGACCGTGTGCAGTATAAGCCGGATGAGGGCTTTGAATTTGACTGTGTACTGGAGACAACCGGCGCTCGTTCGTTCTCAGCGGGCACGTGTGTAGTCGTCGTCGATCAGTCAGGCGGCGCGTGGACGGCTGGCTCGAACAGATACGGCATGCTTGGGAGAGCTACGGATAACAATGATCCGGATTGGCAGCTTACAAAAGTCGAGGTCAGCGCAAAGATCAAAGCTGCTGCCGCCAGCAGAATGAGCCATACGGTACTTCTGGATGAGAACGGTCATGTCTGGACAGCGGGAAGCAATGAGTATGGTCAACTCGGCAGGAGTGATAATGCAGGAAAGCAAAACCGTACCAACGGAACGTTCGAGAGAATTGAAGGGGACGGAATCGACAACGTCGAGTTTATTGCTGTGGCTGCGGGGGGCAATCATACGGTGCTTTTGGACAAGGACGGCCATGTCTGGACGGCAGGGAATAATCAGTATGGTCAGCTTGGCAGCAGCGTGAATATATCGACCAAAAAGGCCAATGCAACCTTTACAAAGGTTACGGCCGGTGGAATTGGAAATGTCAAGTTTGTTGCGATTGCCGCGGGGCATACGCACACTGTTCTTCTGGACGAAGGCGGAAACGTGTGGACGATGGGGCAGGCAGGATTTGGCGCGCTTGGACGGAGCGTTTCAGGTCGTTATGATGCGACTGCTGCAATAGCATACGCTGTGGGCGAGGATCATCCGAAGATTACCGCAATTGCCGCGGGTCAGTATCATACGCTTCTGCTGGATAATACAGGAGCAGTGTGGGGAGCAGGAGATAATTCCTACAAAGCAGTTGACAACACCTCAACAGTGCAGCGTTGGAAAGCTTTCGATAAGGTATATACCGGATATATTCCGAATAAGATTGTAAAGATCGCCGCGGGTGACAATCATTCAATTCTGATCGATGAGACAGGCGCAGCATATCTTGGCGGTTACAATAATCTTGGACAGCTTGGCCAGACGGATACCACATCCAAACACAATTATTCACGGCCAGAGGGAGATGCGCAGAACGCAAGCATTGTTGCAGCCGATGGAAGCGGTCCATATTCCATTTTGATGGACAGCAACGGAAACCTTTGGACAGCTGGAAGTAACGAAAATGGACAGTTGTGCCGTATAAAGAACTTTAGGGATCCAAAAGCAAATCCAACTTTTGAAATTGTTTCCGCCGAATTTGGTGCAGACTGCACATTTGATGAGCTAAAGACGCGGACAATTACCAGTGACTGCACTTTTACGTTCCGATTCAAAGAGCGCGTGAAAATTACAGTCAGGTATGAGCTTAATGGCGGTGCTTTTGTGCAAGGATATCTGGCGCCAGGCTTCTATTATCAGGGCGAAGAATCCAGTTTTAAGCTGCCTGAAAAAGACAAGGTCATTAAATCGGGATATACGTTGAAGGGTTGGGGGAAGCAATCCTTTATTGACTTTGGAAGCAATCTGGTATGTTACTATGCAGAATATACAAAAAACTATAAAATCACCTACGCCGGAATGGATGGCGCGACACTCGGACAGGACAGTCCCACAGAGCTGCTCGAGACGGACAAGAATCTGGTAATCCCGAATCCGACGAAAACCGGCTATTCCTTCAAGGGCTGGGTGGTCAATGGCGAGGGTGAGCCCCAAAAAGACCTCAAGCTGAATGGTGAAGATTTCTCTGCCGACCTTACGCTCACGGCGGAATGGGAAAAAACGCAGTATAAGATCGAATATGATCTGGACGGCGGCAGCACAGATAACGCCCGCGGTTACAACGTGACGGACGAGATCACGCTGACGCCTCCGACGAAAACGGGCTATACGTTTACCGGCTGGAGCGGCACGGACCTTGTTGGCGAGGACAACATGACCGTCACGATTCCTGCGGGCAGTACCGGAGACCGCAAGTATACGGCGCACTGGGAAGTGACGAAATACACGATCACCTATGATCTGGACGGCGGCACGGCAGACAATCCGGAAGAGTATACCATTAAAAGCGCGGATATCACGCTGAACACTCCGACGAGAGACGGCTATACGTTTACCGGCTGGAGCGGCACGGAGCTTGACGGTGAGGCCAACATGACCGTCACGATTCCTGAGGGCAGTACCGGAAACCGCGAGTATACGGCGCACTGGAAACAGAATGTGAAGCCCGCGCCCGATCTGCCGTGGTGGGCAGGACTGCTTCCGGCGCTGGACGACGAGCTTCCGTTCACGGACGTGCAGGACGGCGACTGGTTCTATGACGATGTTTGCTATGTCTACAAAAATGGCCTGATGAACGGCACCTTTGCAACGAAGTTCAGCCCGAGTGCCAGCACGACGCGCGGCATGGTTCTGACCATCCTCGCGCGTATGGAGGGCGTGAACACAGCTGGCACGCCGTGGTATGCGGCCGGTCGAGACTGGGCCGTTGCAAACGGCATCTCTGACGGCACGGATATGGAAGCGCCTGTGACCCGCGAGCAGCTGGCGGCGATTCTGTACCGCTACGCCTCGTTCAAGGGCCGCGACGCGGCCACGCTGGAGCGTGAGCTGTCCGCATTCGCGGACGCGGGCAGCGTCAGCGGCTGGGCGCTTGATGCCATGCGGTGGGCAGTCGGTACGGGCCTGATCAGCGGCTCGAACGGCCTGCTCCGTCCGCAGAGCAACGCCTCCCGCTCCGAGGTTGCGGCCATTCTGGCCCGATTTGCGGAATATATCGGCTGAGTGAGAATACAGAAAAGGCTCCGGTAGAACCGGAGCCTTTTTGCGCGTAAAAAGCGGGCCTGTTCTGAAAATGAACGGGCCCGTATACAGTCGCCGGTTGAGTCCGGCGCGAATGTCTGGTACAATAATCATGCTTCCGTGCGGGAGTCGATATGCTGCCGTTTGCGCGCGGCCGTGCCGCCTGACGACCTGCCGGTGAAATCCGGCTTGTATGAAAAGTGAGATATGAAAAAGGAAATTGCGTATTATCATCTTCCGGGGCTGTTTGAATTTTACGAATTATACCGCGTGTTTTTGCCGCTGTTCCGGAAGCATCGGGAGTATTTCTACGACTGGTGCGAAATCGGCTCAATCTACGGCGCGCCGGAGGGCTGCGTCTGGGGCGGCGGTTTTGGCGGGCAGGCGGATGGACGCGGCATTTTGGAATGGGGAGATTCTTCTTTATAAGCCCGAGCGGGAAATTTTGAATCGAAGCGCGGCGCAAAACTTGATCTATCACATTCCGCCGGATGACAATGACGGCCTGCGGCGAAAGCTCGAGCGCCTGCTTGCGCGTTATCCGCAGGAGCTGGAAAGTGTCCGGCTTCTAACGGATTATCCGTCCGGCGTTTTGATCTAGCGCAGAACCGGCGGATACCCGATGTATACCGGAAAAGACCGGCGTGAGCCTGCGCTCACGCCGGTTTTGCATACTGAAAAGAGAAGGAGATGCAGCGAAAAATGAAAAATTGCTATTGCATTCAGGACAAAACAGGAATATAATGGGAATACATACAAAAACAGGAATCTTATATATGGAAGCTCGGCGGAAAGGGACGTCCCTTTCCATATTTCCGAAGGAAATATGATACCATTCTGAACAAATGCCTCACTGTGCATTTACTGCTGTTCCGAAAAGAAGAGCAGAGAATATAAAAAACAATGGAGGAGAACACAATGAGAAAAAAACTGAGAACATTGGCATCGGTCGCGCTGGCGCTTATGCTGGCGTTGATTCTGAGTGTCGGCGTGTTCGCAGCGGACGCAATTCCGCTTGAATACGTGAGCTTTGGCTACGGAATGCCGGAGGAAGCAGGCGTGGCTATGCACGAACTCACTGCGGAGAACATTACGCTCGAAGGTGTCAGCTATGATGTCAGAACGGAAAACGGCACCTTGTATATCCGTCTGGCAGATCTCGCGTCGGCAAAGCTGCTGCGGGAGAAAAAAGAGGATGCTGCGAAGGCTGGTTTGGATTATGCAAAGCTCTGCATTAAAAAGGGCGCCATCCTTGTAAAGGACAATGTGCCGGAGGCGGAGCGCGAAGCTGTGCAGGCCAAGCTGGACAGCCTTAAGGCGGGCGTGGTGGTCGCGGTCAATGTCGGTGATGTTTTTGATCTCGGAAATGCAGGTACGCTGAAGCTTCAGGTCAAGATTGCAAACCTTTATTATGCGCCGCAGGCAGCCAGCGGTAATTCCTCCTCCGGCAGCAGACCGAAGCCCGATCCTATGCCGGATCCCGACGAAAAGAAGGGATTAGACATCATTGTTGTGGATGAAGAAAGCAGAGGAACGTATTATGATGACAGTGCGTTCAAATCCGATTCCATTGAGGTGACGACGGTCTTTATTGATATTGACGACGGAATGTCATACAAAGTTCAGGACGATGATAAAGATCCAAAGATCGAAGTAGATTGGCCGATCATCGGCATTGCGTATGCGGATGACGACACGAATACGTATTACATAAAAATCATCGGAATGCAGGGTGCGCAGAGTGAATTCGTGGAGGCACCGCATCTGGAAGAAAACTCCAAAGAGAACTCCAAAGGGAAATTCGTTGAAGGCTTTTTCGAAGATGATGAAGATGACCTCGATGGACCGAAGGAGCCGGCAAAAACCGTAATTATTGCTACGGATAAGGACGGCAATAATGTGGTGCAGACAATCAATCTCGATTACATGCAGGGCGATCTTTTAAGGTGGTACAATTTTGGCGATGTGCTGAACGATGACGGCTCACTGAAGGAAGGAAAAAGTTTGCCGGAAAACTATAGATATATAATTGATGAGAAGAATAAGGAATTATTGTTTGACTGGATTCCGCCGAGAGTGAAAAACGAAAACGGCAAAGCCAATGTCGAAATCTGGGGCAACCTCAGAATTAAACCGCTTACATAAACAAAACACCCCGGCCTTCACTTCACTGAAGGCCGGGGTTTCAGTATGCGAAACCGACTTTTTTGCATGGGAGCTTATCAAAAAAGAGGAATAATTTTCGGCGCGGGCGCACACGCGGATCAAAAGCGGCATAGAGTGGTTCAGGGCGAAACGCCCCGAAAAACAGGAAGGAGTGTCAGAACTTTGGATCATCAGAATGACACGGCGGAAAACGGCGTGATGACGCTGCCGCAGTGCGCGAACGCGGACGGAACCCTGCCGTCGTGCGCGCCGCTTGCCAATCCATATGTACCGTTCCAGCAGACGGGACCCGACCTCTACGGCGCGTCGTGCGCGCTGATTCGCAGAACGGGCCGAAGCGAGGAGAACCCCTCCGGCAGGATTGCGCGAAGCCGGTCCTGCTCCACGCCGTAGGCCATGACAAACTGTTCGATTTTCATTGCTGCACGCTTCATTTCTGATTGTACTGTGCGTTAAAGCAGGGAAAGCAGCGTCTGCGTGCGCAGCGCGCCGCGCCGCACCGCGCGGGAAAGCAGCTCCAGATTTTCTTCCGAGTGCTCGACTTCTTTGGAGTAGAGCCCACACAGCGCGCGGAAGTCCTCGGGCGTCTGACCGCTCCAGTGTGGGAACAGACGGCAGACGGCGATTACATGGAATACGCACGACGCGGCGCGCTCCAGCAGACGGCCATCGGCCGCGGCCTTGAGGATATAACGGAAGAGAAAATAGACGCTCAGGTTTTCCAGCCGTGAGGCGTATTCCTTGAAAAAGCCCGCGTCCGGCCGAAGCGCGTGGACACAGCTGTCCAGAAGCGCCGGAAACTCCGGCGTCAGATGCTCCATATTGCGCAGCAGAAGCCACAGCGGAAAGAAATCCGCGCCGCGGCGGCGCATCCGGCGCAGCCGGACCAGCTGGCGCGACTGTACCTCCTGTGTCAGAAACCGCGCGCAAAGCGGCGAAACGTCGTCCTGCCGTCCGTCGTCCAGAAGCGCCTGCGTGCGGGCAGCCAGCAGCAGAATCAGCGCCAGACGGTCGCGGACCGGATGGCTGCGTGCCTGTGCCAGCGCAAGCATTGTGTCACGGACACTCCGGACGGCAAAGAAGAGAACCGGATCCAGCTCGTTCGGTGTGTCGACGCTTTCATCGGTCTGCTTTGTCAGAAAGGCAACCGGCTCCGGATGCTCCAGAAGCAGCCGAGCCGCCTCCGGACAGGAGATGGAGAGCGTAATCTCCTGCACCGCGCCGTATTCCTCGATAAAACGCGGGTGACTGGCGCAGATATGGCACAGGCCGCGCTCGCCGAACGCGGCCTGAAGCGGACACAGCCCGTCCGCCGTCAGCAGGACGCATCTTCCATCGTCCCTGAGTCGGAAGCAGGCCTCACCGTCACGCTCGATAAACGCGTCTTTCAGCTTTTCGCCCAGCTCGCCTGTGACCGTGCGGTAAAATGCCATCGTCTCATCATCAACCACGATTTCCCAGCCCTTGCAGCAGGTGTCCGGACAGGCACCCGCCAGACAGTGAAAAACCGGATAAAAGTCAGGATAAATCTGTTTCATGTACGCACCCTCTTTATCGATTTATCATATACAATTCCGGAGTGCATGTCAATCCTTTTGCCCGCGCCGTAATATACAGGACGCTCCCCGCCTTGCCGGGTTCGCGTTTGAATAGACATCACGATGCTGCGCGCATAATTTGTGCGCCGTAGACGCACAAATTCCACTTCGACGCTTTGCTCTGCATGCGTTCGGCTTAGCCAATCGCGCGGCGCAAAGCTTGCGCTCTTGGAGCCTCACGCAACTTGCATCGCGCAAAGTGTTTTGCCCGACGTACACGCCGCCGGACAAAACAGATCAACATCTCATTCGCGCCTGCGGGCGCGAACTCTACGAGGTTTTCCGATAGACTGACAGGACGCTCCCCGCCTTCGGCGGGGAGCGTCTGCGTTTTATGAAAGCTTTTCGGCAAAGTCTGTCATGGCCTCTGAGATTTTGATCTGCTGCGGGCAGACGCTTTCACAGCTGCGGCAGTGCAGACAGGCGGTCGGCCACTTGTCCTTCGGCACGGCGCTGAGCGCCATGGGCGCGAGGAAGCCGCCGCCGGTAAAGGCGTGCTCGTTATACAGCGAAATGAGATACGGAATGTTCAGCTGCTGCGGGCAGTATTCCGTGCAGTAGCGGCAGCCGGTGCACGGCAGCGCTTTTTTGGAAAGCATTTCCGCCGCGACGCCCAGCAGCGCGTCCATTTCGGTATCGTTCAGCGGCTCGTCTGTCTCAAAGGTCCGGATGTTTGCAGTCAGCTGCTCCATATTGGACATGCCGGACAGAATCATCGTCACCTCCGGAATCGATTGCAGGAAGCGGAACGACCACGCGGGGACCGTCTCCTGCGGGCGGAGGGCTTTGAGGCGCTCTGTGTATTCCGGCGCAAGGGAGGCCAGCCTGCCGCCTCTGAGCGGCTCCATGACCCAGACAGGAATGCCGTACTGCTTCAGCAGCTCGAGCTTTTCTCTGCCCTTCTGGAATGTCCAGTCGAGGAAATTAAGCTGAAGCTGGCAGAATTCCATGTCCTTTCCATATGCCGCAAGGAAGCGCTTGAGCACGTCGTACTGTCCGTGGCAGGAAAAGCCGAGATGACGGATACGGCCGTTTCGCTTCTGCTCCATCAGATAGTCGTAAATGCCGTATTTGGGGTCAAGATACTGCTCGATGTTCATCTCGCACACGTTGTGGAAGAGATAAAAATCAAAGTATTCAACCCTGCATTTGCGAAGCTGTTCCTCAAAAATCTCACGGACCTTCGGCATGTTGCTCAGATCATAGCCGGGGAACTTTGTCGCAAGGTGATAGCGCTCGCGCGGATAGGCGGAAAGCGCCTCGCCGACGGCGGTTTCGGAGTTGCCGTTGTGATAACCCCACGCTGTGTCATAATAGTTGACGCCGTGCTCCATGGCATAGGCGACCATCTGCCGCACCTGCTCCCGATCGACGTCGTCATAGCCCTTTTCGGTGTGCGGCAGGCGCATGCACCCGAGACCGAGGGCGGACAGTTGTTCTCCCTGAAAATCCTTATAAATCATTCCCGATCCTCCCGTTGATACGCAGTGTGTTATTTCCCGAAATACGCCTGAATTTCCTCCATCCGCCGCATCTGGTCGACGGAGAACGGACAGCGGCTGTTGCAGTGTCCGCATTGCAGACAGTCGGACGCCGTTTTTTCCAGCGTCAGATAATGCTCGCGCGCCAGCATGTCGCCAAGCCTTGCAAGGTCGTAGTATTTGTTGATCAGGCCGATATCCAGCCCCGCGGGGCAGGGATGGCAGTGCCTGCAATACACGCACGTTCCCTTTGTGTCGTCCGGTACCAGCGAACTGATGATGGAATAATCCCGCTCCTCGGCGCTCGCGTCCAGAAAGGCGAGGTTCTGCCGCAGCTGCTGCACGTTGGCCGCGCCCTGCATGACCGTCAGGACTGCCGGCCGGTCCAGTGCGTACTGGATGCACTGCGCCGGCGTGAGCGCGCGATGGAACGGCGACTTCTTCGCGTCCAGCAGCTGTCCGGCGTTGAACGGCTTCATGACCGAGATGCCGACGCCCTCTTTTTCACAGCGGGTGTACAGGCGATAGCGCTCGGACGCGCTTCCGATGGAGAAATCACCCTTGCCATAGTCGTACATCGGATTGATGGAGAACATCATCATATCCAGAATGCCCATGTCCAGCACCTGATTCGCAAGCGCCGGCGCATGCGTGGAAAGACCGATGTGCCGCACCACGCCCTGCGCCTGCATGTCCAGCAGATAGCGCAGCACGCCGTTTCGCTCATAGTCCGCCAGATCGCCGCTTTCGTCGAGGCAGTGCATGAAGCCGAAATCGATGTAATCGGTTTTCAGCTGCTCCAATTGCCACGCGACCGAGCGCTTCACGCCCTCAAGCGTCGGATTCCAGCCGTATTCACCCGAGGTATAGTCCGCGCCGAAGTGAAGCTGAAGATATGCGTCCGTTCTGCGTCCGGCCAGTGCCTCGCCGATTCCTGGGAAAATTGCGGCGTGCCCGCCCGCAAGGTCGATATAGTTGATTCCGCTGTCCAGTGCGAATGTCACCGTCTCCACCACGTTTTTGACGGAGGCTTCGCCGACAACCGAGGTGCCAAGTCCGATTACGCTGATCTGTTCATCACCATGGGGTAATTTCCGATACTCCATTTCGTTACCTCAATTCCATTGTTTTCAGTATTCCTTTGTCCGGATTTTGCGGGTCAGATAATCCAGACAGTCAATCTGCTTCTGCTTTTCTCTGGTCTGCTCTAAGACAGCCTTGCGGTGAGCGGAAAGCTCCGGAAGCTTGTCCCTGAGCGTTCCCTCACTGTAGCAGCGCATGCATTCTTCCGTCAGCGCCTCGTCACAGCCCGCGTCTTTCAGATTCTGCCGCAGAAGCGCCTCCTTGTTCCGCGCGTCCGGCATATCGTCCACCGCTTATGCCTGTGCGCTGCGCACCGCACGAAAATAGCTTTCGTCGTCCACGGGCTCCAGCCATTCGTTGGACGTTTCCTCGCCCGCAACCTCAATTGCGAGGTGAGAGAACCACGAATCCGCCGCCGCGCCGTGCCAGTGCTTGACGTCTGCGGGGATGTTCACAACTGTGCCCGCTGTCATCTCCACCGGCGCTTCGCCCCACGCCTGATAGAAGCCGCGTCCGCCGACGCAGATCAGAAGCTGTCCGCCGCCGCGCTTTGCGTGATGGATGTGCCAGTTGTTGCGGCAGCGCGGCTCAAACGTGACGTTATAGATGGGAACCTGTTCGGTGGAAACCGGCGCAAGGTAGCTCCGGCCGGTAAAATACTTTGCAAACGCGTCGTTCGGACCGCCAATGGGGAAGAAAATCTCGTTCTGATAGCGGTCCATTTCCGTGACAGCTGCTTCGTTGTCGTTCCAGACGTCCTTCGCGAGACGGAACACCGCCCACGCCCTGGGCCAGCCGACGTACATGGCCGCATGCGTCACGATGGACGCAATCTCTGTTTTTGTCACGCCGTGCGCTTTGGCGTTTTGCAGATGATACGTCAGCGACGAATCGGTAACACCCGAGGCCATCAGCGCCACAACCGTGACGATGCATCGGGTTTTCAGTTCGATGCCCTCGTCGTTCCAGACCTCGCCGAACAGTACGTCGTCGTTCAGGTGCGCGAACACCGGCGCGAAATCTCCAAGCTGTGCGCGTCCCGCTGTCTGTACAATTTTCTCTTTCACAGGCATACAGTCTCCCTTCCTGTTTGGATGAATTTATCATACAGCGGTGCATCTGATTTTACAAATATTTATATCTGATATCATGATATGATTGATTTGCATGGAAAACTGCGCTATAATGCAGAAAAACAGGGGAGTGAGCAAATGGAAATCCGTGTTCTGCGCTATTTTCTGGAAATTGCGCGCGAGGGCAGCATGACGGCCGCCGCCGAGGTGCTGCACGTCTCACAGCCGGCGCTTTCGCGCCAGATGAAAGAGCTGGAGGAAGAGCTTGGCAAAAAGCTTTTCCGCCGCGGCAGCCGCAGCGTCACGCTGACGGATGAAGGCATCCTGCTCCGCCGCAGGGCCGAGGACATTCTGGACATGGTGGACAAGACCACCGAGGAGTTCCGCGCCATTGACGATTTACAGGGCGGCGATGTCTATCTCGGCTGCGCCGAATCGTACCTGATGGCAAATATTGCGCGCAAGATCAAGAGCTTCCGGAAGCGCTATCCGCTGTTCCGCTATCATATCATCAGCGGTGACCGCACCGTCGTTCTCGACCGGCTGGACCGCGGGCTGCTGGATTTCGGCGTCGTGGTGGAAATGCCCGACCTTGACCGGTATCAGTATCTGGAGCTGTCCGGCGTGGATACCTGGGGCGTTCTGATGCCGCAAAGCCACCCACTGGCGCAAAAGACGGCCATTCAGGCCGACGATCTGATCGGCGAGGAGCTGATCTGCTCGGAGCAGTCCGTGGAGGTGGATATTCCGCGCTGGTGCGGTAAGAAGGCCGACAGACTGAACTTCACAGGCAGTACAAATCTTGCCTATAACGGGAGCATTTTTGTCAGAGAGGGACTGGGACTGATGCTGTCGTTTGAGCATCTCATACAGCCGACTGCGGAAAATGGCCTTGTGTTCCGTCCGCTGGAGCCGAAGCTGGAAAACCGGCTGTACCTGATCTGGAAAAAGTATCAGGTGTTCACGCCGATTGCACAGCGCCTGCTGGACGCGTTTCTGGAGCCGCAGGAACAGCGCGCGGCACAGGATTCCTGAAATATTACGCGAGGCGGCCGGTTCTGGCCGCCTCGCGTGCTGCTTATTCAAACAGAATATCGCTGCATATAATTTTCAAATCCAATAAATCGGTATCCCGCAGGTTCATGTGCACCGGCTTTTCCATGTGCCAGAACAGGATATGCGCCTCATACCCGCGCCTGCTTTTGTGGCGGTACAGCTCCTCATACAGCCAGAGCGCGCCAGGCGGAGGCTGTTCGCCCCTGACGGATGCGCTGCGGAAAACGACGGTGTGGTACGGTGAAAACGGACAGTCGATGCGAAGTGTGTAATCCGCTCCGGCGCGGCATTCCAGAACCACGCCGTCATGAAAGAAGAAGCGCTCCCGCAGGCCGTCCGGCAGCGCCTCGCGCGCCTGCGCGGCGCGGTACGCAGCCGACGCGTCGTCCAGCCGCTTCTGAATGTCTGGCGTGACCGAACGCGCCTGCGCGGCCAGGTACCATTCCTTTGTCAGATATCGCATGTTATCCTCCTGCCTGTCTTTCTGCGCCGTCCTCCGCCTGCGGCGCAAAGAAGCTGCGCTGCGCCTCGGCGAAGCGCCGGTTGAATGCCTCCGCCGCCGCAATGCTGAGCGGATCATCCGGCCGCATCATGTCAAAGGCGTGCATGTCCGTGTGATAGACGTCCAGCTCCGCCGGAACGCCGGCGTCGCGCAGACGCTCAAAATAGCGGACAGTCTCCGCATAAAACGGCTCTCCGTCGCCGACAAACGAATATGCGGGCGGCAGACCGGAAAAGTTGTTCAGCCGTGCTGGCGCGGCGCAGGGTGAAAGCTGCGCGCGGTCCGTTCCACGCAGATAGAGCCGCCATGCCAGATGATTGCGGCGGGTGTTCCAGACATGGCCGTGGTTGTCGCGCGAAGTTTCGGTGTCGCGGTCATCCAGCATGGGATACAGCGGCATCTGGAACGCTACATTGACTTCGCCTGTCTCCCGCGCACGGATGCAGACGGCGGCGCACAGGCCGCCGCCTGCGCTCTCTCCGCCCGCCATCAGCTGGTCGCGCCGCACGCCAAGCGCCGCGGCGTTGTCTTTCAGATACAAAAGCGCCGCATAGCAGTCATCCACCGCCGCGGGGTACGGAAAAAGCGGAGCCAGCCGGTAGCCTGGCGACAGCACCACCGCACCGAACCTTTTCACAAGACCCGCCGCACGCGACATGTACACCATTTCCTTCATTCCGGCGATGTATCCGCCGCCGTGCAGCCATAAAACGCCCGTGGCGTTTTTCGGCGCGTCCGGCGGCGACAGCACCAGCGCAGGAATGCTGCCATGTGCTGCGGGAATGCGGATTTTCCGGACACGAATGTCCCTGTCCGGCTTCATGGAACGCATACTGCTCACCTCTCTGTCTGACGCTGTCCGCGTGTCAGGACTCCTCCGCCGACGGCGCGCGGCCGTCGCGGAATTTCAGATACTCCACGAATTTCTGCGCCGCGGGCGTCAGATGCGCCCTGTTTTTCATCGCGAGGCAGATTTCGCGGTAATAGGGCCGCTCAAGCGGCCGGATTTCCAGCCGGTAGGGAATCCGGTTGAGAATCATGGAGGGGAGAATGCCGATGCCAAGTCCCTTTTCCACCATGGCCATAATGGCGAAATCCTCCCATGTGGTAAAACGAATGTCCGGGTGGATATGGTTCTGCTCCAGCAGATCGGAAACCTCCGTCTTTCCGCCGTGCTCCAGCAGAAGAAACGGCTGCCCGTTCAGATCCTCCATCCGGACGGCGGCTTCGCGCGCCAGCGGATGCCCGACCGGCAGAACAACCTTGTACTCGTCGCTTTTCAGGGAAATGATGTCCAGCGCACCGCCGGAGGGGCGGCTCAGAAAGCCGCAGTCCACGCGGCCGTCCGTAATCCATCCGGCAACATCATCATAGTCGCCCAGAAGCGTTTCATATTCAATCGCGGGATAATCCTTCTGAAACTCCGCGAAGATATTGGGGAGCCAGTGGATGGCGACGCTGGCGAACGCGCCGATGCGAACCATGCCGGACTGTACGCCGTGCATCTGCTGGATGTGCTCCGTCAGCTCCTGATGATCGTGCAGAAGCGTCCGCACGCGGGGGAGCAGCTGCCGACCAGCGGGCGTCAGGCAGACGCCGCCGCGGCTTCGCTCGAGAAGTGTGACGCCCCATTCCTGCTCCAGATCGGCAATCATTTTGCTGACAGACGACTGTGCGTAATTCAGCTCCTCGGCGGCGCGGGTAAAGCTGCCCCGTTCGGCGGTCCGGACAAAGGCAAGGTATTTCTGTAACGGGTGATCCATAATATTTATTCCTTTTTTCGATGCGTTGCATCTGAAAGATTCGCTTTTCTTATTCTATCACACGGTGTATGCTCATGCAAGTGCTGCGGGCGCATGTGCGCCCGCCAAATGACGCTGGGAGGAAAGAAAAATGAATCGATTTTCTGAAAATATGGATATGCTTCACGGCGCGCTGGCGAAAAAGCTGCTGCTGTTTACGCTTCCAATCGCGCTGAGCAGTATGCTGCAACAGCTGTTCAACGCTGCCGATACCTGTATTGCAGGCATGCTCGGCGATGCCGGCGCGCTTGCGGCGGTGGGAACGAATACCGAGCCTGTCGCGCTGATTGTGACGGTGTCCTCCGGACTTTCCACCGGCGTGAATTTTCTGATTGCAAACCGGATCGGGCGGCGCGAGACGGACGGACTGTCCGATGCGGTCCGGTGCGCGCTTCGACTGGCCCTGATTATCGGCGCGGCTGCCGCGCTGGCTGGGCAGTTTGCCGCCGGAGCGCTGCTCCGTCTGATTCAGACGCCGGAGGGGGTGTTTCCGTCCGCCGTGCGCTATCTGCGGATTTATCTGGCGAGGTATCCGTTCCTGCTGCTCTATGATTTCGGCGCGGCGGTGCTTCGCGCGCGCGGCGACAGCCGCCGTCCGTTCTTTGCGCTTGTGATTTCGGGGATTGTCAATGTGCTGCTCAATCTGCTGCTTGCGGTTGTGCTCCGCCTCGGCGTGGCGGGCGTTGCAATTGCCACGGCTGCCTCCAATGCGCTGTCCGCCGGAATCATTCTGCGCAGGCTTTGCAGAGAGGGGCTGCTCTGCCGGACGTGCGGGCGGCCGCACAAAGGCGCAGCTGCCGAAATCCTGAGAACCGGCGTTCCGTCCGCCATTCAGGGCGCGGTGTTCTGCTTTGCAAATATTTTCGTGCAGGCGGCGGTCAACCGTTTCGGCGCCGCGTCAATTGCCGGAAGCGCCATCGCCATGAATTTTGAGTATCTTGCCTATTACGCGATCACGGCCTTCGGGCAGACCGCCGCGACGTTTACCGGACAGAATCACGCCGCGGGTGCGTGTGGCCGGTGCCGGAAAATCCTGTGGCTGTGCATGGGCTTCTCCATGCTGTGCAGTCTGGCCATGACCGCACCGGCAGCTGTATTCCGGACGTCCTTTGCGGGTATGTTTTCCGGTGATCCGGCGGTGATAGAAAGCGCCTGTACGCGGATGGGCTGTGTGCTGCTCTTTGAGCCGCTGTGCAATTTCTATGAGATTCCGGCAGGCGTCCTCAAGGGAAGCGGACACGCGGCGCTTCCGGCGGCCTGTACCATGACCGGCACCTGCGTTTTCCGCATTGTGTGGATCTGTACGGTATTCCGTGCACATCCGTCGCAGGAGCTGCTGTATCGCGCGTTTCCGCTGTCGTGGATTGTGACGGCAGTGCTGATTGCGCTCGGCTTTGCCGCGCTGCGGCCGCTGTACGGCAATTGCAAACCGGCGCGGCGCACGCAAATGTGAATTTCCTGTTATAAGACCTGAGTAGTATTGACAATGCCATAAGACTGTAGTATTATGCAATCGTAGCTACTACAACAGTCTTATAAATGGAGGACTCCAAATGGATATCAAGCTGTTCGACTCCGAGCTGAAAGTAATGGACGTTCTGTGGAAGCAGGGCGACACGCCCGCCAGAGAAATCGCCAGAACGCTGACCGGCGAACTGGGCTGGAATGTGAATACGACCTATACGCTCATCAGGCGCTGCATCAAAAAGGGCGCGATCGGGCGCTCCGAGCCGGATTTCATGTGCCATGCGCTGATTCCAAAGTCTGACGTTCAGGCGGCGGAAACGGACGAACTCATCAACAGAATCTACGACGGCTCCGCCGATAAGCTGTTTGCGGCGCTGCTGGGACGGAAGAAGCTTTCCGCCGAGCAGCTTGAACGCCTGCGGCAGATCGTCGGGGAGCTGGAATGAGGGCCGGATATGAGTCTGCTGCAAATGAGTGCCGCGGGAGCGGTGATGATTCTGGCAATTGCGGTTATCCGCGCGCTGACGATCAACCGTGTGCCAAAAAAGACGTTTCTGGCGCTCTGGTGCGCCGCGCTCATGCGGCTGCTGATACCGTTTTCCATCCCATCCGGCGCCAGCATCTATTCGCTGCTGGAAGGAAAGATATCGCCGGATACGGCGGGCGCGCCTGCTGCGGTATTTTCCGTGCTCCCTTCGGGACATGCGGCTGCGGCGCTGCCGCAGTCCAGTCCCGCCCCGACATGGCCGGTTTCGGCGTGGAGCGTCGTCTGGGCGGCGGGAATGCTGCTCTGCGCCGCGGTTTTTGCTGTGGTGTATCTGAGGTGCTATCGGGAGTTCCGGATGTCGCTTCCGGTGGACAATGCGTTTGCCCGACGCTGGCTGTGCGAACATCCGATGCGGCGTATAATTTCCATCCGGCAGTCCGACCGGATTGCCTCGCCGCTCACGTTCGGCGTGCTGCGTCCGGTGATCCTGATGCCGAAGAAAACGGACTGGGCGGATGAAAAGGCCCTGCAATACATACTGGAGCACGAGCTTGTTCATATCCGGCGGTTTGACACAATTTCCAAGCTTCTGCTGATTGCCGCCGTCTGCGTGCACTGGTTCAACCCGTTTGCCTGGGTGATGTATATCCTTGCGAACAGGGACCTCGAGCTTTCCTGTGACGAGACGGTTGTCCGACGCTTCGGCGGCGGGGCAAGAGCCGCCTACGCCGGCGTCCTGATCAGCATGGAGGAGACATGGAGCGGTTTTACGCCGCTTTGCAATCATTTCAGCAAAAGCGCAATCGAAGAAAGGATCACAGCAATCATGAAAACGAAAAAAATTACGGTCATATCACTGCTTCTGGCGGTGGTAATCGTTGCAGGGACGGTAACGGTCTTTGCCACCTCGGCAAGAAATGATGAAGCCGGCACGCCCGCTGCGCAAAGCGGAGCGCCCGCGGCGGGCGTGGAGGCGTTTGAATCCGCCGCGGCGTCCTCCGGCGGCGCGGAGGCAGTTGAGTCCGGCGAACCGCTGAAGCCGAGCGGGGAATATACCGCCGCCGGCATCACCGGACAGGGAAGCCTCTGGTTCTATCAGGGGCGGCCTGTCGCCATGATTTACGACGACAACGGCGGCTTTTACATGGACGGTGAGGTCACAGACGGTGTTTATCTGAATGTCAGAAGAAATGAACAGGGCGGCATTTCAGAGGTCGCCATGCTTTCAAAGGAGGCGTTCAGAGAGCTGGCCGACCGGAGCCTGAATGCGAATCCGCCGGCCTCCACCCTCGATGAAAGCTCGCTTATGTCCTATGTCGACCCGTCGGACGGCAGAACGTATTACAGCTTTGACGATGGCAGAACCTTTACGCCGCTGACAGATGCGGAATTTGAAGCCCGCTTCCCCACGCCGGACGTCGAGTGGTGGACGTATGACGAGTACAAGGCGCGGCTTGATGCGGAAAAGGCGCAGCTCCGGAGTATGCTCGGCGAAAGCGAAGGCAGCTTTGTCTGGACGCAGGAGAAGATCGACGAGACGATTGCCCTGTATGAGAGCATTCTGAAGGACATCGAAAACGGTATCATGTACTCCAAATCCGTCGACGGACAGGACGACCAGTTGGTAAGCTACAATCCCGCCGACGTGGCAGTGCGGAGGGATGCATAAGGCCGTAACTGCGCCAATCCGGCAGGCGGGGCGTCCCATATGGGACGCCCCGCCTGCCGGATTGGC
>CAKUJN010000007.1 GCA_934661735.1 uncultured Oscillospiraceae bacterium | reverse complement strand
TTGGTGGACCTGAAGAGACTCGAACTCTCGACCTCTCGGATGCGAACCGAACGCTCTCCCAGCTGAGCTACAGGCCCTTATTGACTTTTTTGGCGGCATAGATGCGAACCATCCGCCGGACGCTTGCGCTACATCCCCAAATTTGGGGGCATAGAATTGAACCGTTCGCTCTCCCAGCTGAGCTACAGGCCCATATGTTTTCCGTTTGATCCGGAAAACATAGATATTATAGCGATGTTTGACGTGTTTGTCAAGGCTTTCTTTTCAATCCCCGCGCAGATTTGACTCTGCGCGGGGAGGATGTATGCTTACACGCCCAGCTTGCTGCGGCGGATGATCTCAGCCTCGTCGGGAGTGGTGGTGGAGGTGTAGCCCTCCAGCGGGATCAGGCGGGCGTTGACCGCGTCGATGATCCACTCGGCATACGGGAAGAAATACTTGTCGAACTCGTGCGGCGGGGTGATCCAGTTGCGCGCACCGATGACGACGGGAGGCGCATCCAGATAGTCGAAGCACATGTTTGTCAGATTCTCCGCGATCTCGTTGAGGAACGTGCCTCTTGCGCAGGCGTCGGAGGCCAGCACCACGCGGCCGGTCTTCTTGACGGACGCGATGAGGTCGGTGTAATCCAGCGGGACAAGGGACGGCATGTTGATGACGTCAGCCTCGATGCCGTACTTCTCGGAGAGCGTCTTGGCAGCGTCGACCGCGCGGTAGAGCGTTGCGCCGATGGTAAGGATGGTGAGATCCTTGCCGTCGCGGACCTTATTGACCGCGCCGGGCGCCCATTCGTATTCCTCCGCGGGAACGCCGCCCTCGTGGAACTCTTCGCCCTTGCCGTAGATACGCTGGGACTCGAAGATGACGCAGGGATCGGTGCCGTTCAGAGCCGCCTGCATGATGCCCTTGGCTTCGTACGGAGTGGCCGGGAAGAAGACCTTCAGGCCGGGGATGTGGGAGACGATGGCGACCCAGTCCTGAGAATGCTGCGCGCCGTACTTTGCGCCGACGGACATACGCAGGATCATCGGCATCTTCAGGATGCCCGCGGACATGGCCTGCCACTTGGACATCTGGTTGAACACCTCGTCGCCCGCGCGGCCGAGGAAGTCGCAGTACATCAGCTCGACGACTGCGCGGCCGCCGCACATGCAGTAGCCGACGGCGGTGCCGACGATGGCAGCCTCGGAAATCGGGGAGTTGAACAGACGGGAGTGCGGAATCACATCCATCAGGCCGCGGTAGACCGCGTATGCGCCGCCCCAGTCACGAACGTCCTCGCCATAGGCGACAAGTGTCGGATCCTCATAGTACTTGTTGATCAGCGGCTCAAAGATTGCGTCGCGGATGTTGTAAAGCTTCATGTCGGAGAACTTGTTGCCGTCCTTGTCGAAAGCGTAATGCTCTTTCTTGGCAAGGTCGGTATAACGCTTGCAGCTCTCCTTCGGGCCGGTGACGTTCAGCTTCTGATCGGGCGCGCCCATGGAGCGGACATGCTCGTTGGAGAACATCAGGTTGGCCAGATAATCAGGGTTCTTGTCAAAGTCGACATACGGAGAGATCTCCTTGTCGTCAGCCGCGCGGCAGATCATAGTCATGCGGTCGGCAGTGTCCTGAAGCAGCTTTGCGAAGAATTCGTCGGACTCGACACCGGCCTCGACCAGCGCTTCACGGAACTTGACAATGGGATCATGGCTGCGCCAGTCCTCAATCTCCTCCTTGGTGCGGTACGCATTCTGGTCGGAGGTGGAGTGGCCGACCAGACGGTAGGTCACGACATCGAGGAACACGGGTCCTTCGTTGTTCTTGATCAGCTCCATCTTACGCTTGTACGCATCGATGACAGCCAGCGGGTTCCAGCCGTCAACACGCTCGGCGTGCATCTGGCTCGGGGTGATGCCGGCCGCAAGACGCGCGGGCATGCCGTAGGCCATGGTCTCGCCGTAGGTCTGGCCGCCCATGCCGTAGAAGTTGTCAAAGACGTTGAAGATGATCGGCAGGCCGCCCTTGCGTCCCTCTTCCCACAGGGTTCTGTACTGATCCATGGCGGAGAAGTTCAGCGCTTCATAGACGGGGCCGCAGCCAAGGGACGCGTCGCCGATGTTGCAAACGACGATGCCCTTCTTGTCGTTGTTCTTCTGGTACAGCGCGGCACCGGCAGCGATAGGAGCCGAACCGCCGACGATGGCGTTGTTGGGATAGATGCCGAACGGCAGGAAGAATGCGTGCATCGAGCCGCCCATACCGTGATGGAAGCCATTTTCACGGGCGAAGATTTCAGCAACGGTGCCGTACAGCAGGAAGCGGATGGCCAGCTCCTTGACGTCGGAGGTATCGGCAAACTTTCTGACTGCGGCAAGCGTCTTGCCGCCAAGGAAGTTTTCCATGGTGCTCATCAGTTCTTCATCGGAGAGCTTCTGAATGCAGCTGAGACCCTTGGAAAGAATTTCAGAGTGGGAGCGGTGGGAACCGAACGTGATGTCGTCTCTGCTCAGCAGATACGCCTCGCCGACGCAGGACGCCTCCTGACCATAGCTCAGGTGCGCGGGGCCGGGATAGGTGGTTTCCACACCGTTGTAGTTGGCCTGCGTCTTGATCTGCGTGAGCATGTGCTCAAACTCACGGCAGATGGCCATGTCGCGATAGATGCGGATCAGATCTTCTTTGGTGTAGTTGCCCTCTTCCAGTTCCTGCTTGATGGTCTTGTTATACTGGCAGACGGGAATGTCCTCAAAGTGGATATAACCAGGCTGACGGACGGCAACGGGATCAATGTATAAAGATTTCGGCATAGTTTATGTTCTTCCTTTCTCTTACTTCGCCATCAGGGTCATGAAGTTTTCGAGATTCTTGCACAGCTCGCTCATGAAGCGCGCGGCGGGCGCGCCGTCAAGGACTCTGTGATCAAACGTCAAAGACAGACCCATTGCCGGATAGGTTTCGATGCAGCCGCCGGATGCGGACTTGATCTTCGTCTGGATGTTGCAGATGCCGAGAATACCGGTCTGCGGCGGGTTGACGACGGGCGTGAACGCCTCGCAGCCGAACGAGCCGATGTTGGAGACGGTGAAGGTTGCGTTGCTCATCTCATCCGGCGTCAGGCTGCCGTCACGGGCTGCGGCGGCAAGGCGCTTGGCCTCGACGGACAGCTCAAGCAGACTCAGTTGATCGGCGTTATAGATGGTGGGAACCAGCAGGCCGCGCGGCGTATCGCATGCAAAGCCGAGGTTCACATGGCTGAAATGACGGACGACGTTGTCCTCAACCATGTTGGCGTTCAGATCCGGACAGGACAGCACGGTTCTGGAGACGGCGAACATGACCATGTCGTTCAGGCTGACCTTGCCCATCGGCGCGTCAAGCGGCTTGAGCATGGCGCGGTACGCCTGAATCTGCGTGGCGTCAAAGGAATACTGCTGCGTCAGCTGCGCCATGGTGGAAAGGCTCTTCGTCATGGACTTTGCAGTCGCCTTGCGGACAGCACCGAACTTGACGTCCTCAAACGCGTTTTCGGCCTTCGCCGCAGCGGGAGCCGCCGTGATCGCACCCTTACCGGAGGCGATCAGCGCGTCGATGTCGCGCTCGATAATGCGGCCCTTCGGGCCTGTGCCGGTGGCCAGCGCGGGGTTGACGTTGTTGGCGACAGCCTTTGCCATCGCTCTGGGAGAAATCGCGGAAAGCTCTGCCTTGACGGCCGCGGGCGCGGCAGCGGCAGGAGCAGCGGCCTCAGCGGCGGGCGCGGCAGCTGCGGGAGCAGGCGCGGGCGCTTCCGCACCTGGCTTCAGGAACTCATAGGCGTCGCCGGCATTGCCGATCGCGCAGACGTTCACAAGGCACGGAACCTCGTCGCCTTCCTCAAAGAATTTTGCAAGCAGAGTGCCGGCCGCAGTGGACTCGCACTCAAACTCGGCCTTGTCGGTCTCATAGGAGAACAGCACATCGCCGACCGCAACGGCGTCGCCGACGTTCTTCTTCCACTCGCCCATGATGCACGACTCGACGGTAATGCCCTCCTTGGGCATGATGACGGCCTGTGCGCAGGGACCTGCGGGCACGGCGGCAGCAGGAGCCGCAGCAGCGGCGGGAGCGGCAGCAGCCGCGGGGGCCGCCTCGGCCGGAGCCGCGTTTCTCAGCGCCTCAACATCCTCGCCAGGATTGCCGATCGCGCAGACATTCACAAGGCACGGAACCTCATCGCCCTCGGCATAGAACTGTGCCAGCAGCGTGCCGGCGGCGGTGGATTCACATTCGAATTCCGCCTTATCGGTTTCATAGGAGAACAGCACATCGCCGACCGCAACGGTATCGCCGACGTTTTTCTTCCATTCGCCCATCATACAAGTTTCGACTGTAATGCCTTCCTTGGGCATCAATACGCCAACTGCCATTAGAAATTCACTCCTATATCAAAAAGTTATTTATTTGTTTGCCAGCAGATACTTTTCTGCCTCGGGGCTCCACAGGCCGTTGTGACGTCTGGTAATCTCGGCCAGCTTCGCAAACAGCGGATCGGTTTCGCCCAGCTTTTCAAAGTCCGCAATCGCAGTCAGCGGCAGCTCGATCTGCGTGTAGATCAGCTTCTTGCCGCCTGGGATCTTCGGCAGGTTCAGGACGGTATCGACCACGGCGTTCAGACCGCCGATGTGGGTGATCATCGCAGCGGGGTTGATCCTGCCGGAGGTCATCATGGCGATGGCTTCTTTCATGTCGCTGGTGTTGCCGCCGGAGGTGCCGACCAGATGCGTGTAGAGATAGTGGACGTTGTAGAAGTTGAACTCGGCCTTGAACTGGTTGTTGGTGGGGCCCGCAAAGAAGTTCAGGCAGCCGTCAAAGCCCAGAATATCGCCCGCCTGCTCGACAACGGGACGGACCGGAGCAAAGCAGATGACGTCATTATAGCCGGTGCCGCCGGTCAGCTCACGCAGATATGCGGTGTCGCAGCCCGGCTTTGCGGTGTTGACGTAGTGCAGCTCAACGCCCATTTCCTTTGCGTGCTCAACGGTGTAAATGCTCTCGGCTCTTGCCAGTCTCGCGTCGTCGATATCGGTGACGACCAGCAGGCTGGGACGGCGGTCGCAATGCAGCGCATAGTCAATCGCGCCAAGACCCATCGGGCCGACAGAGGCCAGAAGCGCCATCTTGCCGCCCTCGACAATGCCCATCTCGTGCTCATAGCAGCCGGGCTTTGTGTGGTACATGGCATGGAACGTGCCGATGATGCAGCTCATCGGCTCGGACAGAGAGCCGTAGAAATAGGTGTCGGAATCATACGTCAGCAGATTGTCGGTCAGCAGCGTCTCGATGGGGATGTTCGCGTACTGGCTGTCGCCGCCGCAGTACGGATAGGAATAGCCTGGGGCCATCTGCGAGCCCTTGTAGAAGTGCGCAGGCTGAATGGCGAAGCCCTGACCGACCTTGTACTTGTCCTTCCAGTTCTCGCCGACCTCGGTGATCACGCCGCAGAACTCATGGCCGACAATGGTGGGATGCTCGGCCACGTCGTCGGGAACACGCTTGTGCTCGGCGCCCTCAACGGCAGCCTTGTAGGTGCTCATACAGATGGAGTCGGAGATGATCTTGACCTGAACGTCGTCCGGACCGACCTGCGGCAGTTCAATCTCCTCAAGTCTCAGATCCATTTTGCCATGGATACGAACGGCTTTTGTCTTCATTTTTGACCTTCCTTTCTAAAATCCCCGCCGGAAACGGCGGAATGCATACGGGAATAAAATGGGATTATGTTGAATTCTTTTGGATTTACCTGTATTCTATCGCATTCAGATTCCAATGTCAACGTCATTTTCGATTTTCACGGCGCCAATTTCGCGCGCTTTTCCGTTTTCAAAACAGGGCAAAGCGCCGGAACCAGTGAATTTTCGGTGTTGGGAGGCGTTTTGCGCACGGACGCGCGTCCGCAATCCAACACAATCCAACATTTTCATCTGCCATGCACGCGAAAATCCCGCCCGCACGGCCGGATCAGGGCCGCGCAGACGGGATTCTGTCTACTTTCTTTTCGCGCCGACCGCCTTGACGATCCGCGCAATGGCCGCGCTCAGCGCGGCGTTGATTCCAAGCTCAACGAAGAAATTGACGCCGATGACCACGACGAACAGAACGGTCAGAACGTTGGTTCCCCACGCGTTTTCCGCCGCGATTTTCATCAGGCCGCCGCGCATAACGGTCAGCATCGAAAGCGCGAACACGCCCGTGTTCACCACCGGACACACCAGCGCGGAAATGACGCAGGCAAGCGTCACGCGCCGTTGCAGCGCACGGTAGACCCAGCCGGAGACCGCGCCGCACAGCGCGCCCTTGACCAGGCACGTCATCGCCGTCCAGAACGGGCTGAAATTCCACAGCGCCGCCGTGAACCAGTCCGTGCCGCTGATACCACCGGACAGTGCGATCACGCCGAACACCGCGCCGAGAACCGCACCTGCCGCCGGTCCCAGCAGGATCGCGCCGACCACAATCGGCACCAGCACCAGTGAAAACGGGATCGGTCCGATGTGGAAGCTTGATCCGACCAGCTGCAAAACGACGACAATCGCCGTCAGCAGCGCGAGCGTTGTCAGTTTTCTGACCTTTTCGTGATTGTTTTTCATCTGTCATACCTCCAGCTGTCGCTCCGGCACCTGCGTCCGGATGCAATGCTTTTTTCGGTGGAGCGCAGCGGGCAATCCGTCTGCCGCTCCCCTTTTCCTGTTATGAAATACGCATCAGGCTTTTCTGATTACGGTATCTCCTCCTCGACGGCCTGATTGAATTCCTCTGCCGAGCCGTCCTTCATCCGCTCCCACTGCTCACGCGTGATCAGCAGCTGGCGCGGCTTCGAGCCCTCAAACGGCCCGACAATTCCCTTTTCCTCCAGCTCATCCATGATGCGCGCAGCGCGGGCATAGCCCAGCTTCAGCCGCCTCTGGAGCATGGAGACGGACGCCTGTCCCGTTTCCAGCAGGACCTCGACCGCATCGGGCGTCATTTCGTCGCCATCGGACTCCGGCGCTTCGGAGGCAGCTGCGGCGGAAGCGCCGCCGCTCCCCTTTCCGCTCTGCTCGGCCTTCCTGTCGATTTCATTGATGATATCGGTGGAGTACTCGGCCGAGCCGCTGCTCTTGATAAAGTCAACCACGCTCTGCACCTCGTCATCGGTAATGAAGCAGCCCTGCACACGTTTTGGCTTGCCCTCGCCGAGCGGCGCGTAGAGCATGTCGCCCTTGCCGACCAGCTTTTCCGCGCCTGCCGTGTCCAGAATGATGCGCGACTCCATCGCGGAGGCGACGGCGAACGCGATACGCGATGGGATATTGGCCTTCATCAGGCCCGTAATGACGTCGGCAGACGGACGCTGCGTCGCAATAACCAGATGAATGCCCGCCGCACGGCCCATCTGCGCCACGCGGCAGATCGACTCCTCGACCTCCTTCGCTGCGACCAGCATCAGATCGGCCAGCTCGTCAATCACGACGACAATCTGCGGCATGGCCTCCAGCTCATCCGAGCCGGCGGCAATCTTGTTGAATGAATCCAGATCGCGCACGCCTGTATCGGCCATCATGCGATAGCGGCGCATCATCTCCGTGACAGCCCACTGAAGCGCGCCGGCTGCCTTCTTCGGGTCGGTCACGACGGGAATCAGCAGATGCGGAATGCCGTTGTACACGCCAAGCTCGACCATCTTCGGGTCGACCATGATGAGCTTGACCTCCTCCGGCTTCGCCTTGTACAGAAGCGAAATAATCAGTGAGTTCATGCACACCGACTTGCCGGAGCCGGTCGTACCGGCAATGAGCATATGCGGCAGCTTTGCAATGTTGCCGATGATGCACTTGCCGCCGATATCCTTGCCAACGGCAAAGGAGATGCGGGATTTGCTCTTGCGGAACTCCTGCGAGTCAATCACATCGCGGATGAGGACCGTCGACACCGCGCGGTTCGGCACCTCGATGCCGACGACGGAAATCTTGTCGGGAATGGCCGCGATGCGCACGCCCGTCGAGCCGAGGCTCAGGGCGATATCGTCGGCCAGATTCGTGACCTTGGAGAGCTTGACACCGCGGTTGAGCTCCAGTTCATAGCGCGTGACCGTGGGGCCGCGCGTAACATTGATGATCTGCGCCTCAATACCGAAGCTTGAGAGCGTGTCGCTCAGCCGCTCGGCGTTCTGGCGCATCTCCTCGGTGCCGTCGACGGTCCTGCCGTCGCCGGTGCGCAGTAGCTCGACGGGCGGATACTGGTACATTGCCAGCTGCTCGCCGGTGACAATCTCCTGCGCAATTTTCGCCGCCTCCTGATGTACCTCCTCCTTTTTGACCGGCTTGGCCTCCGGTACAACAAGTGGCGGGAGCTCCGCCTCGGCGGGCTTCGACTCCGGTTTCCGTTCCGACGGACGGTTTTCCAGCACCAGCGGCGGGAATTCGTGCGGCAGCGGCTCAGGCTTCTGCGGTGGCTGGTCGATCTGCTCAATGAGCGAATCAAACTGCTCCTTGTAATCGGGTCGTGTCTCGCCGGTCTCGGGCGGCTCCGCCGCCGGAGCGGCCTGCTGCGCCTGCGCCGCGTCCTGCGCCCGCCGCACCGCCTGCCGCTTTTCCAGCAGGAACTGATCCGGTGATACAATCTGCTTTTCCGCATCCGGCTGCGGCGCTTTTTTCGCCTGTACGCCGGAAAGCGGCGGCTCGTCAACCGGAAGATCAAACTCGCTCACGCGGCTGCGCCGCCGCTCGACATGATCAATATGCTTCTGCGCCACATGATTGACCAGCACCTCGGCAGGGTCCGGATGCTCGCGCTTCGGCTCGGAATATTCGACGCGCGGGCGGTTTTTGACTGCCGTGATAATACCGCTGATCGTCATGTTGAGCGTTGTAATCAGCTCCAGCAGCAGCGCGCACAGCAGCAGAATCACCGCGCCCGCACGGCTGATGACCAGCTCCAGCAGCTGTGCGATAAAGCCCGCAAGCACGCCGCCGGAGGTCAGCGCCACACCGCTGTCCCACAACTCGCCGATCATGTCAAACGACCAGTCGGCATGCAGCTGATCGCCCACCAGATGCACCAGCGCCCCGATCGTCACTGCCAGCAGAAACGCGCACGTCACGCGCAGCCGCACCGGCCGCCCGTCATGCAGCAGCAGAATCAGGAAGCTCAGCAAAAACGAAAACGGCAGTATGTAAAAGCCGCTTCCGATCAGACCTTTGAACAGCGCCGAGATAAAATCCAGAAATGCCGCATTGATGTGAAAGCAGCACAGAATGGTAAATACGCTCAAAAACAGACACACGACCGCGCCGACCTCGCGGCGGATCGGTTCCTTTCCGGCGGTCTTTTTACCGCGCGGGCGCTTCTTCCCGCTTCCCGTACCGCTCCTTGCGCCGGAGCCGGACGCGGCCGGTTTTTTCTTTTTTTCTCCTGCCATAATGCCAAACACCTCACGCAACCAAAGAAAGAATCAACGTCACAAGCCCCGCGCCCCAGCAGTAATACGCAAAGCCGCCGAAGCGCCCGCGCTGGACCATCATCCGCAGCAGATAGAGCGCCATATAGCCCGAAACAAACGCCGCCGCCACGCCGGCCAGATACATCGGCAGAAGCGAGGCATTGATTCCGGCCTGCACTGCGTCGACCAGCGTCAGAATATTCGCGCCCAGCACTGCCGGAATGGACAGCAGAAACGAAAACCGAACGGCAAAGCTCCGGTCAAATCCGCGCAGCATGCCGACCGAGATGGTCGTGCCGGAGCGCGACAGGCCAGGCGTCACCGCCAGCGCCTGCGCCAGCCCGACCAGCAGAATATCGCCCAGCGTCGCGTTTTTTTCGTTCTTGTTGCCGTGTCCCATCCGGTCCGCCGCAAACAGCAGCCCGCCCGTCAGCAGCAGCGCAAAGCCGATGAAAAACGTATTGCTGTAGAGCGACTCCACCGCGTCCTTGATGAAGATCACAGCGAACAGCGGCAGCGTGCCCAGAATGATAAACCAGATTGTCCGGCGCTTGAGCCGGTCGGGCTTCTGCCCGCGGCGGAGCTTTTTCAGATGGACCATGCAAAGGCCCTCGCGCACAAGGCCGCTGACGTCGCGCCAGAACGCGAGAATGACCGCCGCAAGCGTCCCCAGATGCAGCAGCACGTCAAACAGCAGATGCTCATCCGCCGAGCCGAGATGCAGAAAATTCTGTAAGATGGCCAGATGACCGGAGCTGGAGATCGGCAGAAACTCCGCGACGCCCTGCACCAGTCCCAGTATGATCGCAGTACAATAGGTCATATCCGACCCTCCGAGTTGAAAATACTGTCCATTCCGCCGCGGCACACGGCCGCGGGTGGACATGACAGTATATTAACACATCGCGGCGGATATTTCCATCCATTTTAGCCGGAAGTCCGATTTTGTTGCGACTGCTTCCGCCGTTTTCCGATCTGCCGGTGCAGACAGGCCAGCGCGTCGCTCAGACTGCCCAGCCGGTCCATCAGTCCGCACTGCACCGCCTCACGTCCGTAGATGACCGTGCCGACGTCCGTGGCAATCTCATCCGTCGCCATCATATACTGCAAAAACTGCTCGCGCGTGATGCGGGAATTTGCCGTGACAAAATCGACGATCTGTTCCTGAATCCGGTTAAAATACGCATAGGTCTGCGGCGCGCCGACGACAAGCCCCGTCATGCGCACCGGATGAACCGTCATGCTGGCTGTCGGGACGATCATGCACTTTTTTGCCGACACTGCAAGCGGAATGCCGATGGAATGCCCGCCGCCCAGCACCAGAGAGACCGTCGGCTTTTTCATCCCCGCAATCAGCTCCGCGATGGCAAGGCCGGCTTCAATATCGCCGCCCACCGTGTTCAGAAGCAGAAGCAGTCCGTCGATCTCCTGACTCTCCTCCACCGCCGCCAGAAGCGGAATCACATGCTCATATTTGGTCGTCTTGACCGTCTCCGGCAGAATCTGATGCCCCTCGATCTGTCCGATGATCGTCAGCGTATAGATATTACCGCTCTCCGAGCGCGTCACCGACGAACCGAGGTCAATCAGCTGCTGCTCCTGCGGCGCTGTTTTTTCGTGCTTTTCCTCCGCCATGATAAAACCTCCGAATCTGTAATTCAGAGCTTAGTATCTGTAAAACGGCGAAAAACATCCGCCCGAAATACAACGAGCGGATACAGCGCCTATTCAGCGTGTTCCGTCTGCCAGTCCTTGCAGACGTCCACCCAGCCGTTGCAGCGGGAATAGCACTCAAGCTCTGGAATCGTCAGTTCAATGGCGCTGCTGGCGCTGCCGCAGGCGGGGAAAACCGTCTCAAAGCGCCGGAGGGACTCATCCAGCCAGACCTCAACACCATCATTGACCGCAAACGGACACACGCCACCCACTGCGTGGCCGATATACTCCGGCACGTCGTCATGCGCCAGCATTTTTGCCTTTGCGCCGAAGCGCGCCTTGTACTTTTTGTTGTCAACGCGCGCGTCGCCCGCCGCAACGATCAGCACGCATTTGTCCCCCACCAGAAATGAAAGCGTCTTGGCAATGCGCGCACCGTCCACGCCGAGCGCCAGCGCAGCCAGCTCGACCGTGGCGCTGGATACATCAAATTCCTGAATCCGGTTTTCAATTCCAAGCGTGGCAAAATACGCTCTTACCCGTTCAATCGACATGATTCCGCCTCCCGACTCAAATTGCGCGTATTGTAGCAGAAAAAAGCCGAACTTGCAAGCCCCGCGCAAATGTGCTATGATGCAGGGGCAAAAGGAGCGAGCGCCATGAACAAAACAAACGTCATGCGCCTGCTGGATCAGGCGCACATTTCCTACCGCGCCGCCGAATATGACTATGACGAAAACGATCTGGGCGGCATGCACGCCGCCGCGGCCATCGGCATGCCGCCCGAGCAGATCTTCAAGACGCTGGTCGCGCGCGGCGAAAAAAACGGCTATCTGGTATTCTGCATTCCGGTCTGCTGTGAACTGGACCTGAAAAAGGCGGCAAAGGCCGCAGGCGACAAAAAGGTCGAGCTGATTCATGTCAAGGAGCTTCTGCCGCTGACGGGCTATGTGCGCGGCGGATGCAGTCCGATCGGAATGAAAAAGAAGTTTCCGACGTATATGGACGAAACAGCCATGCTGTATGACGAAATCGGCGTGTCGGCCGGCTGCCGCGGCTGTCAGCTCCTGCTGAATCCGGAAGCGCTTGTTGATTATGTAAACCTGTCGCTCTGCGACCTGACATAGGAGGACCACCATGAAATTTGAATACAAAACGCGCGGCACCTGCTCGTCCCGCATCATTCTGGATGTTGAGGACAACAAGCTGGTAAACGTGGAATATATCGGCGGCTGCAATGGCAATCTTCAGGGCATCAGCCGTCTGGTAAAGGGCATGGACATTGACGAGGTCATCGCGCGGCTGAAGGGCATTCACTGCGGTATGAAGGAGACTTCCTGCCCCGATCAGCTGGCTACGGCGCTTTTGCAGGTCAAGGAAAAGCTGGCAAAGGGCGCGTAAATTGAGTGGCACGGTGAAAACCGTGTCATTTCTTTTGCGCCGCATTCTGTTTGTTTTGAATACCCTATAGGGGCCGACGACTCTGTCGGCCCGTTTCTCCGGATTCACCGGAACTGCCGTTTTGGCAGTTACACTGTAACCGTGCCTCCGGCGGCCCACTTTTTCTGCCTTGCCAGAAAAAGTGGGTAAAAAGAGGCGCTGGAAACGAATCGGATTGTACCGCAAGCCACAGAATTACCCCGTAGAAGAACATTGCGGCCAACACACGGAAATCTCCCTACAAATCTACACTACAGCGCCGCCTGCGTGGAGACAACGCTCCCATCGGGAGCAGTTGCCGCGCAAAGAGATGGCAAAACACGCTGCTGTGGAAACAGCAGCGCATCTGTGGATTCGCCGGTGGTGCAGAAAATTTGCAGGGTTGATGTGGGCATCGGCCCCTACAACATGCTGTGCAATATCGTAATCAGCCGAGTATTCCGGAGATGAGCAGAAGCGAAGTTGATGCAGTCTGCCCGCAAATGCGTGTAGTACATTCGTCGGAACCATAAGCTATCGGGAAAATAGCAATTCTGCGCCCGAATAGGGCGTTAAATAAAAATCGCGCGCGTCAGCGCGCAATATAGCGCGTCTCCAAGCGCATCTTTTTGCCTACTTTTTCTGGCAAGACAGATGGAACCAAATTGCAAACCAGCGAAGCGTTTGCAATTTGGAGAGGACGAACAACGGAACGGACGAGACCTGCCGCCTGCGGCGGGGCGAGGGATGTGGAGTTTGTGAGGACGAGCCGCCGGAGGCACGGCTGCGGTTTCACCGCACGCAACGGCAGTCCGGTGCAAACCGGAAACGTCGGGCCGACAGAGTCGTCGGCCCCTACATGGTGCGGAACAGAATCAACTGCGAAGCAACGCTTGCGGCGTTGCCGCAAATTCTGCACTCCGGTGCAAACTGGAAATACAAAAGCACGGCTCTGCGAGCCGTGCTTTTCATACAATTCAACGCTGTGGATTATTCGTCCGTCTCCTCGGTGTCAAACTCCAGCTCTTCGCCGCAGCTGGGGCAGACCGTGGAGCCCTCGTCCAGCATTTCTTCATCCAGATTGATGACCTCACCGCAGGTGGGGCACTTTACCTCATAGATGGTTTCGTCGTCGCCGAAGTCGTATTCGTCGTCATCGTCCTCGTCGTCGTCATCATAATCATCATCGTCCTCCTCGTCGTCCATCAGATACTCGTCGATGGTGTCGAGGTCCTCCTCGATGCAGTCCAGCTCGTCAGAGATGGTATCGACAACGTCCTCCAGATCGGAAACATTCTCCGCCACGTCATGGAGCATATCCACAATCGCGGCCAGAACCTTGTTCTCGTCCTTGTCGGTGTCCAGCTTCAGACCGTCCATCAGTCCCTTGAGGTATGCGGCTTTTTCGGAAAGAGTCATTGCGCTTTCTCCTTTCTGTCCGTGAGGTTTATGATCGGATATCAGCCCTTTGCGCGGCCCAGATACTCGCCCGTGCGGGTGTCGATCTGGATGCGGTCGCCTTCATTGATGAACAGCGGAACCTTGATCTCGGCGCCGGTTTCAACCGTGGCGGGCTTGGTGACGTTGGTGGCGGTATCGCCCTTGACGCCTGGGTCGGCCTTGATGACCTCAAGCTCGACAAAGTTCGGCGTTTCAATGCCGAAAACGCTGCCCTTATAGCTCAGAAGCTTGCAGACGGTGTTTTCCTTGATGAAGCGGAACGAATCATCCAGCACGTCCTTGTTCAGCGGCAGCATGTCGAACGTTTCCTGATCCATGAAATAGTACAGATCGCCGTCGTTGTAGCTGTACTCATAATCCTTGCGCTCGATGAACGCTTCTTCAAACTTTGCGGTGGGGTTGAACGAGGTCTCGGTCACGGCGCCGGTCACGACGTTCTTCATCTTGGTGCGGACAAACGCAGCGCCCTTGCCGGGCTTGACATGCTGGAATTCGATGACCTGCATGATCTTGCCGTCCATCTCAAACGTTTTGCCGTTTCTGAAATCACCGGCAGTAATTGTTGCCATACTAGTTCCTCCAATAAAATAGTTTCATAGGAAGCCCCGATGCAACTGATCCAGGGTTTCCAAACTAGCACCAGCTGACAAGGGTACGCGCCAGCGGGCGTGTATACTTGTCAACTGATGCTATACAATAGCTCTTTAGATTTTACAACAAGGCTGCGTATTTTTCAAGATATCCAAATAAAATAATCAAATTTTTCCGCGATTCCGTGCGCCTCTTTTTTCGTGCAGCGCGATTTTCAACCTTGCGCCGCCGATAAATGGCAGCTCGGCCACGTGCCGTAGCTTCAGCCAGACGGTATGATTGTGGATCGCACGGACCAGAATCGCGGTCAGGCCGCCGCTTTTCGCGCCCAGCACGTCCGTATAGATCTGATCCCCTGCCAGCGCCGCCTGCTCCGGCCGCAGGCCGTAGGTGCGCAGACATTCGCGGATGCCTTTCTGAAACGGCTTTTTTGCGTGCGTGATGCAGTCCAGCCCGTACATTTCGCAGAACACCCGCACGCGCGGGCGGTGACTGTTGGAGACGACGCACAGGCGGATTCCGGAACGCTTCATCATCTCAAGCCACCCGCGCATCCGCTCAGACGGCACGTCGGTCGTATACGGAACAATGGTATTATCAAAGTCCAGCATCAGAAAATCCACGCCATGCGCGCGCAGAAGCTCCGGCGTCAGATCGGTCAGCGACGGGAGAATGATATCCGGAAAGAAAGGAAAAGACATAGCGGCACCTGCGGTTTCATAGAATCTGCTGAGAGTATATCACATAAGGGGGCGGTTTGTCCATTGATCGTTTATCGCTTTCCGCCGCAGGCCGAGGAGGAGGCCACCTGCTTCACCGTTGCTGGTCAGGAATACGGCGGCTCCGGCATCGCGGGCGAAATGATGCTTGTCCCCTCCGGCGCACAGCCCGACGGCAGCTTTGCCGGCACGGTGTACTATCTGAATTTTCCGCCGGACGTCAGCCGCGTGCCCATTTCGGCGCAGACGCTGGTACCACCGGAGCTTGCCGGACGCTTCACGGAAAATCCCGTCTGCGTCTCGCCGCACATCGCGGACGGAGCGCTGCGCACACTTCTGGAACAGAGCACAGCGGAATACGGCGCGCGGTTGTGGCTGGTAATTACGCCATATTGTGAAATTTACGCGCTCCCCTGCCCGTCTGGCGGCGGAAGCGCCATCTCCCGCGCGGCCAGCGCAATCCTGCGCGCCGATCGCGCGGGCGTGTACACGGACGTTTTCTGCTGCAACTACTGTGCGCCCGTGCCGCCTGCCAACTCCGTGCATTTCTATGACACGCAGGAGACAATCGCGCGCAAGCTGGAGCTGGCGCAGGCGCTTGGGGTCCGGAACGCGCTGGTACTCCCACTCTGGCGTGAGGCAGCCGACTCCTGAGCGCGGATGCATGTCCCTTGACGCGCACGAAAAAGGCGCTCTGAAACCAGAGCGCCTTTCAGCTCGTTATTCGCAGAGGGAATCAATAGAACTTCTTTCTGTTCTTGCGAGCAGCTTCAGACTTCTGCTTACGCTTCAGGCTGGGGCTCACGTAATGCTCTCTCTTCTTGACTTCAGCGATAACGCCGGCTTTTGCACAGCTGCGCTTGAAGCGCTTGAGCGCATTCTCCAGAGACTCGCCTTCCTTGACGCGAACTTCAGACATTGTTTTCCCTCCCTCCGACGCAACCGGCTCGATCCAGGTCGCTTTCAGGGCCATTAAACGGCTTGATTATTATAGTCAGGGGCCGGTCAAATGTCAAGTGGTTTTTCACGCTTTTTTGCCGCTGCCGGCATTATTTTACAATCAGATTAACCAGCTTGTTTCTGACCAGAATGACCTTGACAATGCTCTTTCCCTCAACCGCGCGCGCAACCTTCTCCTGCTTGAGCGCCTCGGCGACGACGAAATCCTGCTCGCTGTCGACGGGAACGACGACGGTGCCGCGGAGCTTGCCGAGGACCTGAACCGCCATTTCGACGTGGGAGGCGACGGTTTTGCTCTCGTCATAGACGGGCCAGTCCATCTGCATGGCCATTTTCCCGGTTTTCGCGGCATAGCCGGTCAGCTCCCACATTTCCTCAACCATATGCGGGGCGAACGGACTGAGCATCAGCATCAGCATTTTCAGATCGCCGCGGCTCAGGCCGTTGGCGTAGAATTCGTTGACCATGGTCATAAGCGCCGCAATAGCGGTGTTCATCTTCAGCTCGTCGATGTCCTGCGTGACCTTCTTGATGGTCTTGTGAATAACCGGCTCGTTCTTTTCCGTCAGCTCATCGCTGTCGGAGGCCATGTCCATCAGATTCCAGCAGCGGTCAAGGAATCGCTTTGAGCCCTTGACGGCGTCGTCGGACCACGTTGCGACCTTTTCAAAGTCGCCGATGAACATGATATACAGGCGCATCGTATCCGCGCCATACGCCTTGACCACATCGTCGGGGTTGACGACGTTGCCGAGCGACTTGGACATCTTGACGGCAGGACGCAGCGCCTGATTGCCGTATTTTGCGATCAGCGCCTCCTTCTCCTCCTCCGTGGACGCATTGCCCACATAGTGTGGATTCTGGCCCAGAATCATGCCGTGGCTGGTGCGCTTTGCATACGGCTCCTTCGTGTGGACAACGCCGATATCGTACAGGAATTTATGCCAGAAGCGGGAGTACAGCAGATGCAGCGTCGTATGCTCCATGCCGCCGTTGTACCAGTCGACGGGGCCCCAGTACTGCTCGGCCTCCTTCGATACGGGCGCGTTTTTGTCGTGCGGGTCCATATAGCGCAGATAGTACCAGCTGGAGCCGGCCCACTGCGGCATGGTGTCGGTCTCGCGCTTTGCGGGGCCGCCGCAGCACGGACAGGTTGTATTGACCCAGTCGGTCATCTTGGAGATGGGGCTTTCGCCGTCGTCGGTCGGCTCATAGCTCTCCACCTGCGGCAGCACCAGCGGCAGCTGATCCTCGGGCATCGGCACCCAGCCGCACTTCGGGCAGTTGATCATCGGGATCGGCTCGCCCCAGTAGCGCTGACGGGAGAACACCCAGTCGCGCAGCTTGTAGTTGACCTTTTCACGGCCCCAGCCCTGCTCGACGGCGTATTTCTTCATCGCCGGAATTGCTTCCTTTACGGTCATGCCGTTGAGGAAGCCGGAATTGACCATGATGCCGGTGTCGTCCTTGAGCGTAAACGCCTCCTTTGTGATGTCGCCGCCCTTGACAACCTCGACGATTGGCAGGCCGAACTTTGTGGCAAAGTCCCAGTCGCGCTGGTCATGGCCTGGAACGCCCATGACAATACCGGTTCCATATCCCATCAGGACATAGTCGGAGACAAACATCGGCACAGCTTTACCGGTGGCGGGATTGACGGCCTCGACACCCTCAAGGCGCACGCCGGTCTTGTCGTGGTTCAGCTCGCCGCGCTCAAAGTCGGACTTGCGCGCGGCGGCCTGCTGATACGCCTCAACCTCGGCCCAGTTCGCAATCCGATCCTTCCACTTTTTCAGCATCGGATGCTCGGGCGAAATGACGGTATACGTCACGCCGAACAGCGTGTCGACACGGGTGGTATAGACGGTCACGTCGTCGCCGACGTTTGTCCTGAACGTAACCTCTGTGCCGGTTGAGCGGCCGATCCAGTTCTTCTGCTGGGTCTTGACGCGCTCGATGTAGTCCAGATTTTCAAGGTCCAGATCGTCGATCAGACGGTCGGCGTATTTCGTGATGCGGAGCATCCACTGGCTTTTTTCCTTGCGGATGACTGGCGCGCCGCAGCGCTCGCACACGCCCTCGACAACCTCCTCGTTTGCCAGCACGCACTTGCAGCTGGTGCACCAGTTGACGGGCATTGTGGCCTTGTAGGCAAGGCCGTTCTTATACAGCTGGAGGAAAATCCACTGTGTCCAGCGGTAATAATCCGGATCGGTCGTGTCGACCACGCGGTCCCAGTCAAAGCTGTAGCCCAGCATTTTCAGCTGGCGCGTGAAGTTTTCAACATTCTTCTTCGTGACAATGGCCGGATGGATGTGGTTCTTGATCGCGAAATTCTCGGTCGGCAGACCGAACGCATCAAAGCCGATGGGGTTCAGGACATTATAGCCCTGCATCCGCTTCTTGCGGCAGATGATGTCCATCGCGGTGAACGGGCGCGGATGGCCGACGTGAAGTCCCGCCGCCGACGGATACGGGAATTCGATCAGGCCGTAGAATTTCGGCCGCGGGTCGCCGGTGACGGCGGCGTAGGGCTTCGTCTGCTCCCACTTCTCCTGCCATTTCTTTTCAATGGCTGCAAAATCGTATTTCATAACAAGCTCCTTTGCCTAAATTACAATTACAAAGCATTTCTGCGTGCCGGACACTCTGCATCATCCGAGCTTCCTGACACATGAAACGCCCCTGACTGCATATGCAGTCAGGGGCGTAAATTACGCGGTACCACCCTGCTTCCGGCGCATCGCGCCGCTTGGGGACCTCTAACGCGGTCAGCCGTTCCGCCCTGTTCAGACGGACAACTCCGGAGCCAGTACAGCAAAGCGTCCGCACCGGCTTGCACCCTCCGCCGGCTCTCTGAAGCAGACCGTCTCCGCCTTTTTTCCATCATCGTCTTTCCGATATGCACGTTATTTTACGGGCTTTGACACGCTTTGTCAAGCCGCCGCGCGAAAAAATGCCTGATTTACGCGTTTTCCGTCAGCGTTTCAACCGGAATCTCCCGTCCGTCCTGCCACAGGCGCTCAAGATCATAGAATTTCCGCGTCTCCTCGGTGAACACATGCACCACGACGCAGCCATAGTCCATCAGGACCCATGTGCCGCTGCGATGACCCTCGCGGTTGAGAAGCCTCTCCCCCGCGCCGTCCAGCGCCTCGTCCACCGCGTCGCACAGTGTGCGTACATGCGTGTTCGACGTGGCGGTGCAGACCAGAAAATAATCGGCAAGCGTGGACACGTCGGTGATCTCAATCACGCGGATATCCACACCCATTTTGCCGTCCAGCGCTTTCGCGGCAATGGCGGCAACCTCTTTTGCACTCAGCATACTCGTTTTCCTTTCATTTCTATATGATTGCGTCAGCCGACGCTTGCAGGTTCTGCTCCGCGGGCGCTCCGCTCATTCGGTGCCGTCCCACAGGTCCGGATCGTTCGGCATTTCCCAGCCAGCGTCTCCGCCGTCCGCATCGGGGGCTGTCTCCTCCGGCAGAAGCTCGTCCGGAAGCTCCAAATCCCCATCCGGCTCCTCGCCGGACGGCGTCTGCTCCGGCTCCTCATCCGCCGGCTCTTCCGGCGCTTCGGGTTCGGCCGGCTTCTGATATGCCTGCGCGGCGTCCGGCGTGACGACGTGAATGTTTTCCGCCGTCAGCGGCGTCTCATAGGGGTTAAAGGACTCGTTGACAATATTCAGGACGCTCCAGTCAAACAGCGGATAATAGGAAACACCGTTGATCATCCGTCCCTCGCCCTCGATGGTGTAGTTCTTCATTTCATCAAGGTTGCAGCCCGTCAGCTCCTTCGCAAAATACAGCATGTTGCCGGTCGTCAGATCGGTCTGCACATATTCGGCGAAAATATCGGCAAATTCCTTGAGCTTTCCCAGATTTCCGATGGAAAGGCACTGCTTCGCCATCGCCTTTAGGAAATCCTGCTGCACCTTTGTCCGCTGGATATCCTGCGAGGCATATCCCTTGCGGAAGCGGACAAGCCCCATCGCGCTTTCGCCGTCCAGAAGCTGATACCCGGCCTTCAGGTCGATATGCAGTCCCTGTGACGGGTCGTCATAATACATGTCCACCGGCACGTCGAACCAGACGCCGCCGATCAGATCGACCGCCTTCTGAAACGCCTCAAGGTCGACCAGAAAATAGCCGTCCATCGGGAAGCCCAGAAGTGTGTTCAGCCGTCCCTCCAGCCGCTTCATGCCGTCTGCGCCGCCTCCGGCGTAGACGGAGTTGATCTTCATAATGCCGCCGCTCTGCGTCTCCACGACCGTATCGCGCGGGACGCTCATCAGAGCGGTTTTCCCTGTCCGCGTGTCCAGATGCGCGATCATGATCGTATCCGTGCGGTAGCCGTCGCCGTCCGTTCCGCAGATGAGGATGTTGTACACGCCCTCGCAGAAGCCGGCCGGCTCCTCCACCTCAACCTCGATCTCCTCGCCGGTCTGCACATCCAGCTGCTTCTGCGTCCGCCTGACCGTAGGCGTCTTGACCGTCTGCTCGGGCTGCGTCTGTGCAAGCGTCCGGCGCTCCGCCTTCTGCGTCGGGCGGACAGCGGATTTGTACACGGCAAAGCCGGTCCCAGCCAGCGCCAGCACAATCAAAAGCGCGAGCAGCCATCCGCGTCCTGCGCGACGCGGCGCGCCCTTTCTGACGTACTCCGCATGTTTTCGGTTGCCAAAGAGTTTCATTGTGTAATCGCTCAGTTCCTTTCGCCAAGGAGAAAATCACGTGCCTGCACCGACGCGCCGCACACCGCAAAGCCCCGCTCACGCAGATACGAAATCGTCCGCTCCAGCGCCAGCAGAACCGCTTCGTCCAGATCGCGCTGCGCGGCGGCCCGAATCTGCTCAACACCGGTGTATTCGCGGGTCGGCTCGATCATGTCGGCCAGATATACAATCTTTTCCAGTGCCGTCATATCCGCCTTTCCAGTGGTGTGCCAGCGGATGGCCGAGCAGATTTCCGGTGTCTCGCCGAAAATCTGTTCTGCGGCCCATGCGCCGGTTTTCGCGTGCAGAAGCGACGGTATCGTCTCCTCGTCCGGCGTGAGCGCAAGGCCGGCATGGCGGCAGAGCATCCGCTGCTCCCCGTCTGTCAGGGCCTTTGTCACGTCGTGCAGAATTCCCGCCCGCGCCGCTGCCGCCGTGTCCGCGCCGAAGCGCGCGGCAAGCTCCGCAGCCGTTTCGCTGCATCCGACCGCGTGCCGGACGCGCTTCGGCTTGTGCAGAGACAGGCTCTTTTGCTTTAGTGTTTCAAAATCCAGGCCGGCGTATCCATCGTTCACGCCGTAAAGGCCCGATTCCCTGATTTTTTCCAGCACCTGCGGCTGGAGATATTCCTCCGCGCAGCCGAAAAACAGCATTCGGCGTACCTGTGTCGAGGAAATGTCCAGCGCCTCGTTTTCCGCGAACACCGTCCGCGTGCCGAACCGTGATGAAAGCTGCGCCTGTTTTTCACGCAGCTGCCGCAGCAGCGCCTCATCCGTTCCGGTGCGGTACATGCACACAACAGAGGCCATGCGCGATATCTCGTCCGGTCCGCGCCAGATGTCAAACGACAGATACATGTCCGTGCCCATCAGCAGAAGCAGCTCGTCGTCCGGATACTGCGCGTGCAGCTGGCGCATGGTGTCGACGGTATAGCTTCTGCCCTCGCGGCGAAGTTCGATGTCGCTGACCTCCGCGCGCGGCACATCCCGCGCGGCAAGACGCACCAGTTCAAGCCGTGTCTGCGCGTCCGGCGAGCCGTCGGGGAGCGTCTTATGCGGCGGAACCGCGTCCGGCATCAGTATCAGCCGGTCCAGCGCCAGCCTTGCGCAGCACTCGCGCGCGGCGAGCATATGCCCGCGGTGCGGCGGATTGAAGCTCCCGCCGTAAATTCCGATGCGCGCCATGTCAGCCTTCCTGCTGCTCGCGCTGCTTTCTGCGCTCAATGGCAGCGTTCACCGCCGCGTCATGGAAGTATTTGTCGCGGCGCTCGCGTTCCAGCTTCGCCGCTCTGCGGCGATTGCGCACACCCGCCTTGACGGGATTGACCTTTTTCGGCGCGGCCTTTGCGGGCTTTGCCGCCGCGGCGCGCTCGCGTTCCAGCTTCTCCGATCTGCGGTAAATCACAAATTTGCTGCCAACGGTCTGAATGCCGTCCGCGCCCGTGCGGGCGCACAGCTCGTCGCTGGCCTCGCGCGCGGTCAGCATCGACGCGTCCAGCACGCGGCCCTTGACAAGCTCGCGCGCATCCAGCAGCTTCTCCGTCTCCGCGACGACGGTATCGGAAATGCCGCCCTTGCCGATCATCAGGACCGTGTCGAGCGTATTGGCCTGCGCGCGCAGCTCGGCGCGCTGTTTACTTGTCATCATAGTGCTTCTCCTTATAGAGTCTCACAAACTCGCGCAGCGCGCAGCCCCTGTGAGAAATTTCATTCTTTTTTCCCGCCGGAAGCTCGGCGTAGGTCATGCCGTATTCCGGCAGATAAAACACCGGATCATAGCCAAAGCCGCCCGCGCCGTGCTTTTCATGCAGGATTCTGCCGGAGCACTCGCCGCGCGCAACAATCTCGCGTCCATCCGGCCACAGGCAGGTGATCACGCACACAAACCGCGCCGCACGCCGCTCATCGGGGATATCCTGCATCCGTTCCAGCAGATACGCAATGCGCTCGTCGTCCGTGCCGTCGTGGCCCTTCGGACCGAAGCGCGCGGAGTAGACGCCAGGCGCACCGTCCAGCGCATCGACCATCAGCCCTGAATCGTCCGCAATCGTCGGCATATTCGCCGCGCGCATGACCGCCTCCGCCTTCAGGCGGGAATTTTCCTCAAATGTCGTACCCGTCTCGTCCACGTCGATATCCAGTCCCAGCGCGGATTCCAGTACGACCTCAATTCCAAGTCCGCCCAGAATGGCCTGAAGCTCCTGAAGCTTATGCGGGTTTTTGCTTGCCAGCACCGCTTTCATACCGTTTCCTCCGTTATACCAGTGCCTTTACGAATTCTTCAGCGTTAAACGGCATCAGATCGTCCATCTGCTCGCCCACGCCGATGTACTTGACCGGAATCTGAAGCGCGTCGGCAACCGCGATAACTATGCCGCCCTTGGCCGTGCCGTCCAGCTTTGTCAGCGCAATACCCGTCACGCCCGCAATTTCTCGGAACTGCTTTGCCTGAATCAGGCCGTTCTGTCCCGTCGTGCCGTCCAGCACCAGCAGAACCTCCTTCGCCGAATCCGGCAGCTCGCGCGACAGAATGCGCGAAATTTTGCCAAGCTCGTTCATCAGATTCGCCTTGTTGTGCAGCCGTCCGGCCGTGTCGCACAGAATCACGTCCGAGCCGCGCGCCTTTGCCGCCGCAATGGCGTCAAATACGACAGACGCGGGGTCCGCACCCTCATGCTGGCGGATGATGTCGGCGTGCGCGCGCTGCGCCCACACCTCAAGCTGATCGGCCGCGGCGGCGCGGAACGTATCCGCCGCGCACAGGAGAACCTTTTTCCCCTCGCCGCGCAGCTGGTTCGCAATCTTGCCGATGGTCGTGGTCTTGCCTACGCCGTTGACGCCGATGACCAGCACCACGGACGGCTTCGTGCTCAGATCCAGACGGGCGCTGCCCACGTTCAGCATGTCCGCCAGCACCTCGCGCAGCGCCTCGCGCGCCTCGGCAGTCGTCTTGATGCGGCGCTCTTTGACCAGCGCGCGCAGGCGCGTGACTGCCTTGTCCGTCGTCTCCACGCCGAGGTCGGCAAGGATCAGGCTCTCCTCCAGTTCGTCGAAAAAATCGTCGTCCAGCTCGGAGGCGGTGAATACGCTGCTGATCGAGCTTGCGGTTTTGCTCAGTCCCTGTTTGATCTTATCAAAAAATCCCATTGTATGTCTCCTATCTCTCAGTCGGTGATACCCAGCTGCTGTTCCAGCTCATCCATGCGGATATGCAGAATTTTGGAAATGCCCTGCTCCTGCATCGTCACGCCGTAGAGCACGTCGGACGCCTCCATGGTACCGCGGCGGTGCGTGATGACGATAAACTGCGTCTTGTCGCAGAGATTTCTGAGGTAGAGCGCAAAGCGCTCGACATTCCGGTCGTCCAGCGCCGCGTCGATTTCGTCCAGCATGCAGAACGGCGTGGGCCGCACCTTCAGAATTGCGAAATACAGCGCGATGGCCACAAACGCCTTCTCACCGCCGGACAGAAGCGTGATCGTCTTGACCTGCTTTCCAGGCGGCTGTACGCGGATCTCAATGCCGCAGTCCAGCGGATGCGACGGGTCCTCCAGCAAAAGCGCGCCGCGGCCGCCGCCAAACATCTCGGTAAACGTCTTGCCGAAATACTCGTTGATGCGCGCAAATTCGCGGACGAAAATCGTCGTCATCTCGTCGGTGATCGAGCCGACGATGTGTTCCAGCTCAGACTTGGCGTGCAGCACATCGTCGCGCTGTCCCGTCAGGTATTCATACCGTTCGCTGATGCGCGCGTACTCGTCGATTGCGCCCAGATTCGGCGTGCCCAGCGCCGAAATTTTCCGGCGCAGCTCGCCAATGCGGCGGTTTGCCGCCGCGGTGCTTTCAATTTCAATCCGCTGCGCCTCCGCCGTGCTCGGCGTCAGCTCATACGAATCCCACAGCTTGTCGACCAGCTGCTTCTGCTCCAGCTCGGCCGTGGCCTTTTTCTGCTCCAGACGCGCCGATTCGCGCTCCAGCAGCAGAATGCTCTGGTTTTTCTCCTGCGCCAGCTTCTCGGTCTGATTGCGGCGCGCCTCTGTCTGCGCGCGATGCTCCGCCGCCTCGCGCAGCGCATGGCGCTTGTCCTCCGCAGCCTGCGCCAGCTGCACAATCTGTGCATCCGCCGCAGCAATTTTATCGTTCAGCGCAGCAATCTGCGCCATATAATCGTCGATCAGCGCCTGCTTCTGCGCGCGGTCGCCCTGCATCGCCTCGGAAAGCGCCTGCATCCGGCTGACATTGTCCTGCGCGCCGGCGCGCTCGGCGTCGCGTGCGGCCGCGTCCATGCGCAGCGCGGTGATTTTTTCGGAGAGCGCCGCCGCCTGCTCGGAAAGCGCGCTCTGCCCCGCTTCCAGCACTTCAATCTGTTCGCCCAGCGCGGCGGATTTTTCGTCCTGCTCCTGTGCCAGACGCGCAAGCGTCTGCATTCTGCCCTCGTCCGCGCCGCTGCGGCTGTTCATGCGCGCAAGCTCGGCGTCATAGCCGGAGATATTCTCATCCAGCGCCTGCATCAGCAGCCGTACCTGCTTCAGCTCCTCCGTCCGTCGCAGCGCCTCGTCCTCCGCCTCGCGGAGTCGGCCCTGCACAGTGGAAAGCTCAAATTCCGTTTTGGCCGCACTGGACGCAGCCTCGTCGCGCGCAGTCTGAAGCTTTTTCTGCTCCTCGCGCAGCTGGGTACAGAGCGCCTCCATGCGCTTGCGCTCGTTCGCGCGCGTCAGGACGCCCGCGCTTTTCGACGCGGAGCCGCCCGTCATGCTGCCGCCCACGTTCATGACCTGGCCGTCCAGCGTGACGATGCGCACGCGGCTTCCGCCGGCGCGCGACATTCTGACCGCGTCGTCCAGTGTCTCGGCAATCACCGTCCGGCCAAGCAGACTCTCAATCACACTCTGATAGCGCGTGTCACACGAAACCAGCGCCGACGCCACGCCCACATAGCCGCGCTGCGCGGCAAAATCGCGCTCGTCCATGCGCTTTCCGCCGACGCTGCGCAGCGGCAGGAACGTCGCGCGGCCGCCGTCGCGCCGCTTGAGCATGGTGATCGCTGCCTTGCCGTCGTCGTCCGTGTCCACGACGATGTTCTGCATTGCCGCACCCAGCGCCGTCTCGACAGCGGTGGTGTATGCGTCATCCGTCCGGATGAGAGACGAAACCGGCCCGTGCACGCCGCGCAGTCCGCCGCGTCCGGCCTCCTGCATGACAAGGCGCACCGCCTTGGAAAAGCCCTCATAGTCGCGCTCCATTTCCAGAAGCATCCGGACCTTGGATTCGGCCGTGTTCAGCTGGACGCCGGCGGCGTCCAGCTGCTTTTGCAGCTGATCGCGCTTTTCCGCCCGCGTTTTCAGCCGCAGCGCATAGCCCGCAATCATATTATTTGCCGCCGTGACGTTTTCCTTCGCCTCCGACAGTCTTTTTTCACATTCCTGCGCCTGACGCTGCGACTGCTCCAGCCGCGCTGCGGCCGCGGCGCGATCGGCCTCCAGATCCTTCCGACGCTCAAGCACGTCGGCAAGGCTTGTCTGCAGAGAGTTCAGCTCCGCGCGGCGATTCGCCGCCTCCGTCGCGCAAAGCGCCTGCTGCGCGCGCAGCGTCAGAAGCTCGCCCGCGGCCTTGTCCGTGGACTCTGCGAGCGCCCTGCTCTCGTCCACCGCCGCCTGCAGCTGCGCGTTGATCGTGTCCAGTTCTCCGCCGATCTGCGCGATGCGCGATTGCAGCTGTTCGATCTGCTGCGCGATGCCGCCGCTGCGGCTCTCCTGATCGGCGATTTCCTGCCGGATGCGGGCAATATTCTGCTCATGATTCGCCACGCTTCCCCGCAGAATGGTCAGCTCGGACTGCGCCGCGCTCTGCGCCTGCTCGGCCTGGGAGATCGCGTCGCGCTTTTCCTCCAGCAGCAGGCTCTCGCGGTTGAGCTGCAAGCTCAGCTGCTCGCCCGCGGCGTAGAGCGTGTTCAGCTCGCTGTGCGCCTGCTCGAGAATAAACGCCGAGGAATTATAGTCGTCCTCTGCCTTTTTCGCAGCCTCCGCAATTTTAGCCAGTGATTCCAGCCAGACCGTAACCTCAAAGCCGCGCAGCTCGTCGCGCAGGACCAGATATTTCTGCGCCCGCTCCGCCTGCTGGCGCAGCGGCTCGACCTGAAGCTCAAGCTCGGAGATTTTATCGCCGATGCGCAGAAGATTGTCCTCCGTCGCGGCAAGCCGCCGCTCGGTCTCCTCCTTGCGGTATCGGCACTTGGAAATGCCGGCCGCCTCCTCAAAAATCTCGCGCCGGTCGGTGCTCTTGACGGCCAGAATCTCATCGATCCTGCCCTGTCCGATGTTGGAATAGCCCTCGCGGCCAAGTCCGGTGTCCATCAGCAGCTCATGGATGTCGCGCAGGCGCGCGGACTGCCTGTTGATATAATACTCGCTCTCGCCCGAGCGGTAATAGCGCCGTGTGATCATGACCTCCGGCGTCTCGATTTTCAGCGCGCCATCCTGATTGTCCAGCACCAGCGTCGCCTCGGCGAAGCCGACCGGCTTGCGCTTGAGCGTTCCGCCGAAAATGACGTCCTCCATCTTCGCGCCGCGCAGCGCCTTGGAGCTCTGCTCACCCATGACCCAGCAGATGGCGTCGGAAATATTGGATTTGCCGCTTCCGTTCGGGCCGACAATCGCGGTGATGTCGCTGCCGAACTGCAAAACGGTCTTGTCCGGAAAAGACTTGAATCCCTGGATTTCCAGTGATTTCAGATACATACACATACGTCCCCATTTTCAATCTTCCAGACATTGTACCAATTTTTCCGTCGGATTGCAAGCGCCGCGCCCGCATTTCCGGAAAAACCGTCCGCGGCGCAGCGGCCGCGGACGGTTGGATTTCCTGTTTACTTCAGCGCGTTCGGGAAAAGCCTTGCGATGGCGTCGTCCGCCGCAGCCTGTTCGGCGCGCTTTTTGCTGCTGCCGGTTCCGCAGCCGACCGTCCTGCCGTTCAGACGCACCTCCACGGCAAAATGCTTGTCGTGGTCGGGGCCGGACTCGCCGGTCAGTTCATATTGCAGCACCTGATCCTTCTTGCGCTGCACCAGCTCCTGAAGCGCGGTCTTATAGTCAAAATTGTGCGGCTTCGTCATCGACACGTCGCGCAGAATCAGCCGGTCGATGATGCCCTTTGCCGCGGAAAAGCCGCCGTCCATATACGCCGCGGCAATGACCGACTCCATCGCGTCGGAGACGATGCTCGCGCGCTTTCTGCCGCCGCCCTGTTCCTCACCGTGGCCCAGCAGCAGGAATTCCCCCAGCCGGATTGTCTCGGCCTGCCGCGCCAGATTCGTCTCGCACACAAGATCGGCGCGCACGCGCGTCAGTTCGCCCTCGGGATGTCCTGGGAAGTGCCGGTAGAGATACTCCGCCACCACAAATCCCAGAATTGAGTCACCAAGGAATTCCAGCCGCTCGTTGTCACGAATGCCGCGGTCGCGGTTTTCGTTGGCATAGGAGCTGTGCGTCAGGGCGTTGACCAGCAGCGCTCGGTCCGTAAAGGCATAGCCCAGCCCGTTTTCCAGTTCATTCAGCTCATTCAGCATGCTCAAGCTCCTTTGGCACGATCATTTTATCGACATTCCGCCGGATGTCCTCTGTGACATCCGCCTCCACGGTCTGGGCCGCCTGACGGATGGCACTGAAAATCGCGCGCTCGTCAGACGAGCCGTGCGCCTTGACAACCGGCTTTGAAATGCCCAGCAAAAGCGTGCCGCCCGTCTCGCGGTAGTCCAGCTTCTGCTTCATCTCCCTGACGCCGCTCATGCAGATGAGCGCGGCCAATTTGGTGAAGATGTTCTTTTTGAAAATGCTCTTGACCATCGACGACATGAAAATCGCCGTGCCCTCGATGCTCTTGAGCAGGACGTTTCCGGAGAAGCCGTCGGCCACAACCACATCCGCGCCGCCCAGCGGCACATCGCGCGCCTCGATATTGCCCGTAAAATTCAGATATCCGGCCTCGCCCGCCCTTCTCAGCAGCGCGTATGCCTCCTTCTGAAGCGCTCCGCCCTTGGTATCCTCCGTGCCGATGTTCAAAAGCGCCACACGCGGGTTTTCGCAGCCCAGCGCCTTTTTCGCATAGTACGATCCCATAAACGCGAATTGCAGCAGAAATTCCGGCGTGCATTCGGCATTTGCGCCGCAGTCGATCAGCACCGTGCCGCCTCCGGCCTTCGTCGGAATCACCGGTCCCATCGCCGCGCGGCGCACGCCGCGGATGCGCTTGACGACCAGCGTCGCCGCCGTCAGAAGCGCGCCGGTCGAGCCGGCGGACACAAACGCATCCCCGCCGCCCTCGGCCAGCATCCGCAGCCCGACAACCATGGACGAGTTCTTTCTCTTGCGCACCACCGCCGCCGGATCGTCGTGCATATCCACAACGTCGTCGGCATTTGCAATCTCCACGCCCTCGGGGAGGGTTTCAATTCCATGCTTTTGCAGCGCCTGCAAAATCGCCTCGCCGCGGCCGACCAGCACGACGCTGACTGAAAGCTCGCGCGCGGCGCGGATCGCGCCCAGCGCAATCGCCTCCGGCGCGTTGTCGCCGCCCATGGCGTCAACCAGTATCCGCATCGGAAAACCTCTCTTTCTGTACCGGCCGTCCGCGCTCAGACGGACGTCATCGTGTCAATGATCGCAAGCGAGCGCTGTGCGATCGCCAGATTCTTATTCGCCTTGCCCTTGACGCGATAGCCAAGGGGCGGCATGATACCGAAATTCACATTCATCGGCTGGAAATGCACAACGCTCTCGTCGGATATGTACGCCGCCAGCGCGCCGATTGCCGTCTCGCGCGGGAAATCGGGCAGCGGCCGCCCCTGAAGCTTCGCCGCCATGCTCACCGCGGCCAGATAGCCGGAGGCCGTGGACTCGACATAGCCCTCCACGCCCGTCATCTGACCGGCGAACGCCGTCAGCGGCTCCCGCCGATCGGCATAATAGCGGTCCAGCAGCTTCGGACTGCACAAAAACGTGTTGCGGTGCATCACGCCATAGCGTACAAATTCCGCGTTTCTCAGCGCGGGAATCATGGAAAACACGCGCTTTTGCTCGGGAAATTTCAGGTGCGTCTGGAAGCCGACCAGATTATAGACCGATCCCTCGGCGTTGTCGCGCCGAAGCTGCACCACGGCATATGGCTCTTTTCCGGTTTTCGGGTCCTTCAGACCGACGGGCTTGAGCGGCCCGTAGCGCAGCGTGTCAAACCCGCGCCGCGCCATGACCTCCACCGGCATACAGCCCTCAAAGACCTTTGCGTCCTCGAAGCCGTGTACCTCGGCCTCCTCGGCCGCGGCAAGCGCCTCGACAAACGCGGCATACTCGTCGCGCTCCAGCGCGCAGTTGATATAATCTGCCTCTCCGCGGTCATAGCGCGAGGCAAACCACGCCTTTTCCATATCAATGGACTCAAAGCTGACCAGCGGCGCGGCAGCGTCAAAAAAGCTCATATACTCGGCGTCGCCGAAATAGCGCGCAATCGCGGCGCTCATCGCATCGCTTGTCAGCGGCCCTGTTGCGATGATGACCGGCGGCGCGGGCATTTCGGTGATTTCGCCCTCGACGACCGTAATCTCCGGATGACTGCGGATTTTCTCCGTGACCATGCCGGAAAAGCCGTACCGGTCGACGGCCAGCGCGCCGCCGGCCTCGACGCGGTTCGCCTCGGCGCACTGCAAAATCAGGCTTCCGAGGCGGCGCAGCTCCTCCTTGAGCAGGCCGACCGCATTTTCCAGCCGGTCGCCGCGCAGGGAATTCGAGCAGACCAGCTCCGCGAAATCCGCACAGTGATGCGCGGGCGTCATTTTCTGCGGCTTCATCTCGCAAAGCGTGACGTGAATGCCGCGCTGGGCCAGCTGCCATGCGGCCTCACAGCCCGCAAGGCCCGCGCCGACGACGGTTACTTCCTGTTTCATTCTGCTTCCTTTTCTGTCTCAGCGGCCTTTTTCGCGGTCGTTTTGCGCGGAGCCGCCGTCTTTTTTACGGTCGTTTTCTTTTCGGCAGGCTTTTTCGCCGCCGCCTTCTTTGCTGTTGCTTTCTTTTCCGCCGGTTTTTTCGCGGCGGCCTTTTTGACCGTCTTTTTCTCTGCTTCCGGCGCTGCCTGCGCCTCCGCCTCAGCTTTCTCCGCGGCTGCGTCCGCCTCGGCGGCGGCCTCCGCAGGCTTACGGCGATAGCCGCGCTTATCCTCAGGCAGGAAATTGGAGCATTCGGGGTTTGCGCAGAACGGCTTCATTGCGCCCTTGCCCGAGCGCTTGAACATCGTCTGGCCGCAGACCGGACAGTCCTGATCGGTCGGCACGTCCCACGTCATAAAGCCGCACGCCGCGCCGCGCTCGCACGCATAATAGGCATAGCCGCGCTTGCTCTTGCGCTTGAGAATGGTGCTGCCGCACTTCGGGCAGCGGCCGGGCATACGCTCGACAATCGGTTTGGTATTCTTACACTCCGGATAGCCTGGGCAGGCAAGGAACTTGCCGAACCGGCTGACCTTGACGACCATATTCCGGCCGCAAAGCTCGCAGATCTCATCCGTGACCTCGTCCGGCACCTTCAGCCGCGTGTCCTTCAGCGCCTCCTCCGCGTCCAGCATCTCCTGATGAAAGCCCTTGTAGAAATCGGCAAGGACCTGCTTCCACGGAAGCTCGCCCTCCTCGACCTCGTCGAGCTGGTGCTCCATTCCGGCGGTGAATTCCACGTTGATAACGTTCTGGAAATGATCCATCATCAATCCGTTGACCACCTCGCCCAGCGGCGTTGGCGAAAGGCGTTTGTCCTTTTTGATGACGTATTCGCGGTTTTCAATTGTGGAGATGATCGTCGCATAGGTAGACGGGCGGCCGACGCCCTTTTCCTCCATCGCGCGCACCAGCGTCGCCTCGGTATAGCGCGCGGGCGGCTGGGTGAAATGCTGCTGCGGGTCAAATCTGCCCGCTGTCAGCGGCTCGCCCTGCGCCAGATCCGGCAGCGGCGACTGAATCTCCTCCTGCTCGTCGTCGCGGCCCTCCTCATAAATAGCGGTAAAGCCGGAGAATTTGACGCTCTGATGCGTCGCGCGGAACACATGCTGTCCGCAGGCAGCTTCGATGGCGGTCACGTCATACACGGCGTTCGTCATCTGCGAGGCGATAAAGCGGCTCCAGATCAGCTTGTACAGCCTGAACTGCTCCTTCGTCAGATCCTTTTCCACCAGCTCCGGATACAGCCGGACGTTGCTCGGCCGGATGGCCTCGTGCGCGTCCTGCGCGCCGGACTTCGGCTTATAGCGGCGGGGCGCATCGTAATACGCCGCGCCATAGCGGCTGGCAATGACCTCTCCGGCCGCGGCCAGCGCCTCCTCGGAAATGCGGAGCGAGTCGGTACGCATATAGGTGATCAGGCCGACTGAGCCCTCGCCGGTAATTTCCACGCCCTCATAAAGCTGCTGCGCAATCATCATTGTACGCCGCGGCGTCATATTGAGCTTTCTCGACGCCTCCTGCTGAAGCGTGGAGGTGATGAACGGCGGCGCGGGATTGCGCTTTTTATCCGTCTTTTTGACGCTGGACACGGTAAACGGCTGACCGGAAACGGCGTCCGTCACCGCCTGAACCTCCTGCGCGCTCGTAAGCTCACGCTTCTTCGGGTCTCCGTAATAGCGCGCGGTAAAAGTGCCGGCCTTTCCCACACGCGAAAGCGGCACGTCGATGGTCCAGTATTCCTGCGGCACGAACGCGCGGATCTCATTTTCGCGGTCCACGACCAGCCGCGTCGCAACCGACTGCACACGGCCCGCGGACAGGCCCTTACGCACCTTCTTCCACAGCAGCGGGCTGAGCTGATAGCCGACGATGCGGTCCAGCACGCGCCGCGCCTGCTGCGCGTCGACCAGCCGCTGGTCGATGGGGCGCGGATGCTGAATGGAATTGCGCACAACATCGCGCGTGATCTCGTTAAAGGTCACGCGCATGGTTTTATCATCCGGAATGTTCAGCAGGTATTTCAGATGCCACGAAATGGCCTCGCCCTCGCGGTCAGGGTCCGTCGCCAGATAGACGTTTTTGCTTTCGCCTGCGGCCCCGCGCAGCTCTTCGATGATTTTCTCCTTACCGGCCAGCGGCACATACTCCGGCTCAAAATTATGCTCGATATCCACGCCCATCGTGCTCTTCGGCAGATCCCGCAGATGGCCCATGCTGGCCTTGACCAGATAGTCCGGCCCCAGATATTTGCCGATGGTCTTTGCCTTGGACGGAGATTCCACAATTACAAGGTTGGTCTTTGCGTTCGGCATGAATTGCCTCCATTACGTCTTTTTTTCTGCCAGCGAAAAGCGCCGTGCCGGCAGCCGTTTGAGATAGCCCTTGACCTCAAGCAGCGTTACCGACGCCAGCACCCGTCCGGCGGACAGCTGGCTGCGCTCGATGATCTCGTCAATCGGCAGCGCGCCGTCGGTCAGAAGCAGAACGACGGCCTTTTCGTCGGCGGACAGCTGATCCAGTATCTCATTTACGTCAATATAAGCCCTCGTCTCCGGCTTGTCAACGTTTTTTGTGTCGGTTTCCCCTGCTGCGGGCGCTTTCTCCACGGTTTTTTTGCATGGTCCGCGCGTACTGGCAACCGCGGCAAGCTTTTCCTCCTCCTGCGTCAGCGTCATGCTCACCGGCTTCGGCTGCCGCCGCACCAGATCGGGATACAGATGCACATACTCCTTCATCACGTCCCAGCCGTCCGTGACCAGAAGCGCCCCATCCTTGAGCAGCTGGAGATTGCCCTCCGAGCAGACGCTTCCAACATTCGCCGGAAGCGCAAACACATCGCGTCCCTGCTCCAGCGCGCGGTTTGCCGTGATCAGCGCGCCGCTTTTCAGCGGAGCCTCCACCACCAGCACGCCGAGAGCCAGACCGCTGAGAATCCGGTTTCTGACCGGAAAATGCTCGCCCAGCGCGGGCGTTCCGGGCGAATACTCGCTTAACAGGCAGCCATGCGCGCGGATATCCTCAAACAACGGCTTATTCACCGCCGGATATGTCACATCCACACCGCAGCCCAGCACCGCAATCACCGGATGTCCCGCGGAAAGCGCGCCCTTGAGCGCCATGGTATCCACACCGCCCGCGCCGCCGGAAATGACCGTCGCGCCCAGCCGTCCAAGCTGATAGCCCAGCTGCTTGGCCTGAAGCAGGCCATAGCCTGAGGCTTTTCTCGTTCCGACCACGGCAATGGCAGGCTCCGTGTCAATTGCCGGAAGCGTCCCCTGATAGTATAAAAGTACGGGCGGATCGTCGATGTTGCGCAGCCGTTCGGGATACGCGGCGTCCTGATACGTCAGGATGTGAATGCCCTTTCGATAGCATTCGTTCAGAATCTGCTCAGCCTCGAACAGGCTCTTGTCCTCCAGCGTCTGCGGACTGGCAAGCCCCTCGACCTGCCGGTACGCCTCGGCGTCCGCGAAATACGCGTTCTCCGCCGAGCCGAAATGGCGCAGCACGGCCAGAATCCCGCGGTTGTCCAGTCCTTTTCTCGTCTTGAGCCAGAGCCAGTACTTTAGCACAGCGATCCCTCTCTATCTATATTTGTTTTGTGTTTCCGTGTTTCTGCTTCAGCGCTTCATCTGCCACATGACGATTGCCGCGGCAATCGCCGCGTTCAGCGATTCACAGCGCTCACTCATGGGAATGACGATCTTTCCGTCCGCCGCGTCAAGGAGCATCCGGCTCACGCCGCCGCCCTCGCTGCCAATGACGACCGCCGCGCGTTCAAGCGCTGCCTCGCGCAGGTCCTTCGCATCGTCCGACATGGCCGTCGCCAGCAGCGCAATGCCCTGTTCGCGGCAGCTTTCCACAGCCGCCTCGCGCGTCATGCGCACCGGCTGCGTGCGGAACACCGCGCCCATGGACGCGCGCACGGTTTTCGCGTTATACGCGTCGGCGCAGCCGTCCAGCAGCACAACCGGCACCGAAAGCGCGTCCGCCGTCCGCAGGATGGTGCCCAGATTTCCCGGGTCCTGAATCCCGTCCAGCAGCACGCAGCCCGCCTGCACGCGCGCCGCCCGCTCCTGCGGCATATTGCAGATAAACGCCGCGCCCTGCGGCGCGTCCATCTGCGAAACGCTCTGCATCAGCGCCTGCGGCACCTCGGCCACGCGCACATGCGCGGGCAGCGGACAAAGCTGCACACCCTCCTGCACAACCACGGTGTCCAGCGCCGGATACCACTTTGCCGCCTCCTCCAGAAGCTTTGTTCCCTCGGCGGCAAACTGTCCGCATTTTTCGCGGTAGGCGCGCGAAGTCAGCAGTTTTTTCAGATGCAGCAGCAGCGGATTGTGCCGGCTTTCAATGCGCGTCATGTTCATTTTCCAAGCCTCGACAACTGGTCGGCGCGTCCCAGCACAACCAGTATCGTTCCCTCTTTGAGTGCCTCGTCCGGTGCCGGAGAGACGTTGAATTTCCCGTTTTCCTTGATGGCGATGATGTTGACGCCATATTTCGCGCGTACGTTCAGTCCCCGCAGCGTCTGCCCCACCCATGCCTGCGGCATGGTCGTCTCGGCAATGCCGTAGTCCTTCGACAGCTCGATGAAATCCAGTACGCTGGACGATGAAAGCGCCTGCGCCAGCTTGATGCCCATCTCGCGCTCGGGGATGACCACGCGGTCCGCGCCGACCTTTTCCAGCGCGCGCTTCTGCACCTCGTCCGTCGCCTTGCAGAGGATTTTCCCGACCTTCAGCTCCTTGAGATTCAGCGTGACAATCACGCTGGTTGCCAGATCCGAGCCGATGCCGACGATGGCGCAGTCGTAATTCCCCACGCCAAGCGAGCGCAGCACCTCCTCGTCGCGCGCATCGCCCACAACCGCGCAGGTGACATGCGGCTCAACGCGCGCAACCAGCTCGGGGCTGTCGTCGATTGCCAGCACCTCGTTGCCCAGATCATACAGCTGCGCCGCGATGGCCGAGCCGAATTTTCCAAGGCCGATCACTACATAGGTTTTTTTCATATCTCTCTGATCCTCCCATCAGCCGATCATCATTCTGGCCGGCGCGTAAGTAAAGCGTTCCTCGGCTCTGCCCGCCGTGAGGAAGCCGACGCTGATCGTCATAATGCCGACACGGCCGAAGAACATGAATATAATCAGAATCACATGCGACGCCGCGTTCAGCGACGGCGTCAGCCCCGCCGTCAGCCCGACCGTCGCAATGGCGGAAACCGTCTCATAAACCGCGTCCGTCATACGGCAGCCGTTTGCCGCAGAAATATATACCGCGCCCGCAAGGCTAAGCGCAAACATCAGCGCAAACAGCGCATACGCCTGGCTGATCTGCTCGCCCGCGATCGTGTGCCGCCAGACGGAAACGCGCGTGCGGCCTCTTGCCGCAGCGATTGCCGAAAGCACCGTCACGCCCAGCGTGACCGTTTTCAGCCCGCCCGCCGTTGAGCCGCTTGAGCCGCCGACAAACATCAGTACATCCGAAACCGCCTTGGACGCGTCGGTCATGCCGGCCTGTGAAAATGTGAAAAAGCCCGCCGTGCGCGTCGTGACCGACTGGAACAGCGCGCACAGAAGCTTTGCGCCCGCGTCCATATTGCCGATTGTCGCGGGATTGTCCCATTCCAGCACGGCAAACAGCGCCGCGCCGCCAAAAATCAGCACACCGGAAATGACCAGCACCATCCGCGTATAGACGGAAAGCTTGGAAAAACGGCGGTTTTTCCGGATGTCGCCCCAGACAAAGAAGCCAAGGCCGCCGATCACGATCAGCGCCATGATAACCAGATTGACCAGCGGGTCGGCCGCGTAGGCGCTCAGGCTGCCGCCCGCATCAACGTCGGCCAGAATGTCAAAGCCCGCGTTGCAGAACGCGGAAACCGCGTGAAACACACCGCAGCGCAGCGCACGCGTAAAGCTGAAGCGCGAACAGAAGCGCACCGTCAGAAGCGCCGCGCCCACACCCTCAACCGCCAGCGTTCCCAGCACGACGTTCCGCACCATGCTGACAATGCCGCCCATTGAGTCCATGCTCAGCGCCTGCGCCAGCAGCATCCGCTTTTTCAGGCCGATTTTCTGCCGCAGGACCATGTAAAAAATCGCCGCGATGGACATGAAGCCCATTCCGCCAATCTGAATCAGAATCAGGATGACCCACTGGCCGAACACGCTCCAGTGCAGCCCCGTTTCCACAACCGTCAGCCCTGTGACGCACGTCGCGGATGCCGCGGTAAACAGACAGTCCAGAAAGCCGGTTTTCTGTCCCGCAGACGACGAAACCGGAAGCGTCAGAATCAGCGCACCCGCCAGAACCAGCAGTGCGAAAACAATTACAATAATCTGCGCCGGACGCATCCTGCGAAGCATCCGCGCCGCGCCCACGCGGGCACGCGAAAAAAGCTCAGACACAAAAGGCCTCCTGTGATCGCAGCGCCGCCCAGCCGAAGCAGCCTCCGGCGGCGCCAAGTGTCTTTCTATTATACACGAATCGCCGCGCAAGTCAAACCGCCGCCGGTAAAAAATGGCGAACCGCGGTGAACCGCGGCGCATTTCCCCGCTCCGGCCGTCATCTGCGCACACATATTATGAAAGCATCGGGCAGAGACATGGCACCTCTCCATGTCTCTGCCCGCAATCGCTATGAAAGATACTCCAGTATCATTTCCAGAACGGCGCATGCCGCCGCCTCTCGGATCTGCGCGCGGTCTCCGCACAAATGCAGTTCCCTGCAGAACGAAAAGCCTTCGGTATCCAGCGCAATGTACACAAGACCGACCGGCCGTCCCGTGCCGTCGCCATCGGGACCGGCAAGGCCCGTCACGCTGACGGCAGCCTCCGCGCCGGTCGCCTCGCGCGCGCCGCGCGCCATCTCATGCGCCGTCTGGCGCGAAACCGCGGTATATGCGCGCAGCGTCTCCTCGCGCACGCCGAGCAGGCGCCGCTTGACGTCGTTGACATAGGAGATCACGCCGCCCATATACACGGCAGACGCACCCGCTACATCGGTCAGCAGCTTTCCGATCAGTCCGCCTGTGCACGACTCAGCCGTGGCAAGGTGCATTCCCCGCGCGCCCAGCGTCTGAATCACGGCACGCGCAAGCTCGTCAGTTCTCATAATAGCGGATCTGCACCTTTTCGGTGTTTTCCAGTGCACGTCCGATCAGGCCGTCCACATCCAGCTTTGCTTCCTCCGCTTCGACCAGTGCCATTACCGGCTTTATTTTCGGATGCTTCGGCGTAAAGACCGTGCAGCAGTCCTCATACGGCAGAATCGACGTCTCCATCGTACCGATGCGGCGCGCAATGGTGACAATCTCCTCCTTGTCCATGCCGATGAGCGGGTGGAAAACGGGCATGTGCACAACCGCGCCCGTGACCGCCATGGCGTCCATGGTCTGGCTGGCCACCTGACCGAGATTCTCGCCCGTGACCAGACACTTCGCGCCGTGCTCCCGTGCGATGCGCTCGGAAATGCGCATCATGAACCGGCGCATGATAATGGTGAAGTATTCCTCACGGCAGTGATCGCGAATGGCCTCCTGAATCTCCGTAAAGCCGACGATATCCACCGTCATCCGCCCGCACCAGCGCGTCATCAGATGCGCCAGCTCCAGAACCTTTTCCTTCGCGCGCTCAGAAGTATACGGATAGGAGAAGAAATGCACGCATTCCAGCTCCACGCCGCGCTTTGCAATCATATAGCCCGCAACCGGCGAATCGATGCCGCCTGAAAGCAGCACTGCCGCGCGGCCGCCTGTTCCGGTGGGCAGTCCGCCCGCGCCCTGCACAGCCGGTCCGTGAATGTACGCCGCGAAATCGCGGATTTCCACATTGACGACATACGACGGATTGTGCACGTCCACCGCGACCTGCGGGAATGCCTCGGCAATTCTGCCGCCGATTTCCTGTGAAATCTGGATGGAATTGAGCTGGAAGGACTTGTCCGAACGCTTGGATTCGACCTTGAAGCTCTTCTGTACAGACAGCTCGTCGCCAAGATAGTCCACAACGGCGCGGAAAATATCGTCCAGATTCTTTTCACACGCGCGGCAGCGGCACATGGAGCTGACGCCGAAAATTGCGCCGCATGCCTCCCATGCGCCGTCAAGGTCGCAGTCGTCGTCCAGCGGCTCAACATAGACCGTGGACTGCATGATATAAACCTTGAAGCTTCCGAAGCCCGCCATTCTCCGGCGGACGTTCTTCTTCAGCACATCCTCAAACGTGCGGCGGTTTGCGCCCTTGAGGACGATCTCGCCCAGCTTCAGCAAAAACATTTCTTTCATCATACTTACCTACCTGTTTCCAAATTGAAAGGAGCGGTACTGCACCGCCTCCGCGATATGCTGCGGCTGAATTTCCGCGCTTGCGTCCAGATCTGCGATCGTGCGCGCCACACGCAGCACGCGGTCATAGCTTCTGGCCGTCATTTTCAGCCGTTCAAACGCGTCTCGCATCAGCCGGCTGCACATCTCATCCAGCGCGCAGCTCTGCCGGATATCCGCCGGCTCCATCTGCGCGTTGCATTTTGTGCTGTCCGCGCCGAAGCGCGCCCGCTGAAGCTCCCGCGCGGCCTCCACGCGTTTTTTGATTTCACCCGACGGCTCCGCCGCGCCGCGGCGGCTCAGCTCGTCAAATTTGACCGCCGGAACCTCGACGATCAGATCGATCCGGTCCAGCAGCGGACCGGAAATACGGCCCAGATACTGGTCGACCGACGCCTGCGAACAGGTGCACCGGCCGCTCGGGTCGCCGTACCAGCCGCACTTGCACGGGTTCATCGCGCACACCAGCATGAACTGCGCCGGATACGTCACCGAGCCCTGCACCCGCGAAATGGTCACGCAGCCGTCCTCAATGGGCTGGCGCAGGACCTCCAGCGAGTCCCGCCGGAATTCCGGCAGCTCGTCCAGAAACAAAACGCCCTTGTGCGCCAGCGAAATTTCCCCCGGCTTCGGCGTTGAGCCGCCGCCTGACAGCGCAACGGAGGAGACGGTATGGTGCGGACTTCTGAACGGCCGCGTCCGGACCAGCGGCTGCGTGCTGGACAGCATGCCCATCACGGAATAGATCTTCGTGACCTCCAGCGCCTCGGCCCGGCTCATATCCGGCAGAATCGACGGCAGCCGCTTCGACAGCATGCTCTTGCCCGAGCCCGGCGGCCCGATGAGCAGCACGTTGTGCCCGCCCGCGGCGGCAATTTCCATCGCGCGGCGCGCGTTCTCCTGTCCTTTGACGTCGCGGAAATCCGGCATGGGCGGCAGATTCCGGTCCGGCGTCCAGCGCGGCTGCGGCTCGATTTTTTCGCGTCCCGCCAGATGGTCGATCAGCTGCTGCGCTGTTTTGACGCCGTAGACGGTAAGCCCGTCGGCAAGCGTCGCCTCCGGCGCGTTTTCCGCCGGAACATACAGCTCCTCCACGCCGAGCTCCCGCGCGGCCAGCGCCATGGGCAGCACGCCGCTGACGCTGCGCAGCTGCCCCTCCAGTCCCAGCTCGCCGAGGAACGCGCACTGCGTTTGCGGCAGCCGCACCGCCTCGGACGCGGCCAGAATGCACAGCAGGATCGGCAGATCATAGAGCGTTCCGCTCTTTTTCGTTCCGGCCGGAGCCAGATTCAGCGTAATCCGACTGACCGGAAATTTGAAGCCGCAGTTTTTGATCGCGGCACGGACGCGCTCTCGCGATTCACGGACAGCGGCATCCGGCAGGCCGACCACATCAAACGCCGGCAGGCCGTTTGTGATGAAGCACTCGACGGAGACCTCATAGCCCTCGATCCCCTGCAATCCCATGGAACGAACGCGGCTGAGCACGGCGCCCATCCTCCTTCCAGTCCGCCCGTCGTGCGCAGTCGGAGCGTTCTCCGGCGCGCAGACGTGCGGTCTTTTTTATCATCATACCGCATTTGTGCGCAAAAGCCAACAGAAAAATCGGTTCTGTGTAAAAAAACGGCATTCTTTCTCAATCTGTGCGATTTTTTGTGAAACTTCTACAGCGGGCGGCGAATTGTCATTTACTTTGAAAAAAAAGTGTGCTATGATATACAGGCACAGCTTTGTAATTACTATTAGGAGGTAATTAAATTGTCACGAAAGTTCAAAACCATGGACGGCAACAATGCTGCGGCTCATGTATCGTATGCGTTTACTGAGGTCGCCGGCATTTACCCCATCACGCCGTCCTCCCCGATGGCCGACTTTGTCGACCAGTGGTCCGCTGCCGGACTGAAGAACATCTTCGGCACCCGCGTCAAGGTTGCAGAAATGCAGTCCGAGGCCGGCGCTTCCGGCACTGTCCACGGCTCTCTGGGCGCAGGCGCGCTCACGACCACCTATACGGCATCCCAGGGTCTGCTTCTGATGATCCCCAACATGTACAAGATCGCAGCCGAGCAGCTTCCCTGCGTATTCCACGTTTCCGCCCGTACCGTTTCCACCCATGCGCTGAACATCTTCGGCGACCATTCCGACGTAATGGCCTGCCGCCAGACCGGTTTTGCCATGCTGTGCGAAACCAACCCGCAGGAGGTCATGGACCTCTCCCCCGTTGCGCATCTGGCCGCAATTGAGGGTAAGGTTCCGTTCCTGAACTTCTTTGACGGTTTCCGTACCTCCCATGAGATTCAGAAGGTTGCTGTCTGGGACTATGCGGACCTGAAGGAAATGTGCAACATGGACGCGGTCGACGCGTTCCGCAAGCACGCGCTGAATCCCGAGCGTCCCGCCGCCCGCGGCAGCCATGAAAACGGCGACGTTTTCTTCCAGCACCGCGAGGCCTGCAACAAGTTCTATGACGCTCTGCCCGCAATCGTTGAAAAATATATGGGCAAGATCAACGAGAAGCTCGGCACCGACTATCAGCTGTTCAACTACTACGGCGCGCCTGATGCCGACCGTGTCATCATCGCGATGGGCTCGATCAACGACGTTGCCGAGGAAGTCATCGACTACATGAACGCACACGGCGAAAAGGTCGGTCTGGTCAAGGTCCGTCTGTACCGTCCGTTCTGCTCGGACAAGCTGGTTGCGGCCATTCCCGCCACCGCAAAGAAAATCGCGGTTCTCGACCGCACCAAGGAGCCCGGCGCCATCGGCGAGCCGCTCTATATGGACGTTGTCACCGCGCTTGCCAACGCCGGCGTGCAGGCCACCATCATCGGCGGCCGCTACGGTCTCGGCTCCAAGGATACGCCCCCCGCGTCCATCTTCGCCGTCTATAACGAGCTGAAGAAGGATGCGCCGAAGCATCAGTTCACCATCGGCATCGTCGACGATGTGACCCACCTGTCGCTGGATGAGGACAAGGACTGCCCCAACACCGCGGCCGAGGGCACCATCGAGTGCAAGTTCTGGGGTCTGGGCGGCGACGGCACCGTCGGCGCGAACAAGAACTCCATCAAGATCATCGGCGACCACACCGACAAGTATGTTCAGGCGTACTTCCAGTACGACTCGAAAAAGACCGGCGGCGTCACCATCAGCCATCTGCGCTTCGGCGACAAGCCCATCAAGAGCCCGTACTACATCAACAAGGCCGACTTCGTCGCCTGCCACAACCCGTCCTACATCACCAAGGGCTTCCCGATCGTCCGTGACGTCAAGCCCGGCGGCGTGTTCATGATCAACTGCCAGTGGACGGCGGAAGAGCTGGCGCACCATCTGGATGCCGCCTCCAAGCGCTATATTGCAAAGAACAACATCCAGCTGTATACCATCAACGCCATCGACCTTGCCCAGTCCATCGGCATGGGCAAGCGCACGAACACCATCCTTCAGTCCGCGTTCTTCTCTCTGGCCAGGGTTCTGCCCGAGGCAGAGGCCATCCAGTACATGAAGGAAAAGGCCACGCAGTCCTACTCCAAGAAGGGCATGGACGTCGTTGAGATGAACCACAAGGCCATCGACGCCGGCGCCACCGCCTACGTCAAGATCGACGTTCCCGCCGAGTGGGCAAACGCCGAGGATGCTGTCGTCGACCACAAGCTGGAAGGCAAGCCCGAGCTTGTCAAGCAGGTCAAGAACATTCTCTTCCCGATCGACAAGATGGACGGCGACAGCCTGCCCGTCTCCACGTTCATGGATCATGTCGACGGCCAGTTCGAGCTGGGCGCTGCCGCCTATGAGAAGCGCGGCGTTGCCGTTGCGGTTCCTGAATGGGATTCCAGCAAGTGCATCCAGTGCAACAACTGCGCCTATGTCTGCCCGCACGCGACCATCCGTCCGTTCGCGCTGACCGAGGAAGAAGCAAAGAACGCCCCCGCCGCCGCGAAGATCGTTCCCGTCAAGGCCGGCAAGGGCAAAGGCGTTTATCAGTTCACCATGGCCATCTCCCCGCTGGACTGCATGGGCTGCGGCGTCTGCGTCAGCGTCTGCCCCGAAAAGGTTCAGGCCATCAAGATGGTTCCGCAGGAATCCGAGCTGGCACAGCAGGAAGTTTTCGACTACTGCGTGGCAAAGGTCGCCGACAAGCCCGAGCTTCAGACGGCCGACGTCAAGGGCAGCCAGTTCCGCAAGCCGCTGCTTGAGTTCTCCGGCTCCTGCGCAGGCTGCGCCGAGACCAGCTACGCCCGCCTCGTCACCCAGCTGTTCGGCGACAAGATGTATATTTCCAACGCCACCGGCTGCTCGTCCATCTGGGGCAACCCCGGCGCGACCTCTCCGTACTGCACGAACGCCGAAGGCCACGGCCCGGCATGGTGCAACTCCCTGTTCGAGGACAACGCCGAGCACGGCTTCGGTATGTATCTCGGCCAGAAGGCGATCCGCGACAGCCTGATCGAAAAGACCAAGGAGCTGCTCGCCGTCGAGTGGACGAACGCCGACCTCAAGGCCGCCGCACAGAAGTACCTCGACACGGTTGACGATCTGAACGCCAACGCCGAAGCCACCAAGGCTTACGTCGCCGCTCTGGAAGAGAACGTCGCGACCGTTGACGAGCTGGCACAGGTCCCGCAGTTTGCCGAGCACGCTGCCGAGCTCAAGGCCAAGGGCGAAAAGTACTGCGACTGCGCTGCCTGCAAGCTGGGCGCAGAGATCCTCGCAAAGAAGGAATACCTCAGCAAGAAGTCCGTCTGGATCTTCGGCGGCGACGGCTGGGCATACGATATCGGCTTCGGCGGCGTGGATCATGTTCTCGCTTCCGGTCAGGATATCAACATCTTCGTATTCGACACCGAGGTCTACTCCAACACCGGCGGACAGGCCTCCAAGGCTTCCAACATCGGTCAGGTCGCTCAGTTCGCGGCTGCCGGTAAGGA